>JABHAT010000013.1 GCA_018674175.1 Gammaproteobacteria bacterium
TCATGGTTTAAAAGACATTAATTTTACATTTAACCATGGTGATAAAATTGCATTATTAGGACCTAATGGTTCTGGAAAGACAACATTGCTCAAACTACTATCAGGAATATACTCACCAACATCTGGGAAGATAGTAAGAGAAGGTGATATTAGCTGTATGATAGACATAGGTTTTGGATTTCAAAGTGATGCCACTGGCTATGAGAACATAATTTATGCTGGAATTTCTCGTGGACTTAGAAAGAAAGATATAGAAAAAATTATGCCTGAGATAGTAGATTTTAGTGGTTTGGGAGAATTTTTAGACATGCCTTTAAGAACATATTCTAGCGGTATGCAAGCAAGATTAGCTTTCTCCACGGCAATAGCAAGCGCCCCAGGCATATTATTAATGGACGAGTTTTTTTCCACAGGTGATTTAGAGTTTTCTAAAAAAAGTAAAGATAAAGTATTGGAGATGATGGACGCCTCATCAATACTAATATTTGCATCTCATGACTTAGAGTTATTAAAAACCTTATGTAACAAAGCAATATGTTTAAAGCATGGCCAAATAAGCTATTATGGAAATACTGAAGAGGCGATAGATCACTACAAAGAATTTTATGAAAAATAAAAAAAAAGTTATAAAAAAAGAATTATATAATTTAGATTATAGGCCCAGCCCAACTAAAGATTGTCAGAAATATATAAAGTCATATAACCAAAAAAAATTTACCAAGCATATTTATACAGATTCAATTATAAGAGGAGATTATTGTAGCTGTTTAATATCGATACTATTTAATACAAATAATATAGAAAATACAATTTATTCAATAAAACAGTTTCTTGATAAAGCGCATAATCCAGAAAAAATACAATTTTGTATAAAAATAGATAATGATAATAAGGAGTTCGTTAAAAAATTTTTAAAATCACTAGAGAAATTCCAATGTAACTTTGTAATATTATCTTCCCCAAGAGGAAGAGGTTACATTGATTTATGGCATTGGGTAAATTATTTATTTAATGTGTCATCTAAAAAATCAAATTTTGTGATGAATACTTCAGATGAAATGTACGTAAAAGAAAAAAATTGGGATATAAATTTATCTAAATATGAAAATCTATTTGATGACGGCATATTTAGACTAAGAACATCAGTCTACAAAAATAGGAATTATAATACTTTGTGGGAGTGCGGATATGCTCCAGATACTACAGCAATATACTCCAGGAAATATTTAACAATACAAGGCGATTTCTCACCTTGTTTTGGACCTGATAATGGGCAGCAATTTGTAGCATATTATCTGTCTAAATTAAATTACCCGAGGCATTATCAATATTTAAGAGATTATGTAATTAATGATATTAATTTTGAAGGTGAAGGAACAAATGCTGATATGCAGGGACATTCTCTAAGAAATCGACAAGTAATAAATTATCAACTATGGAATAATATGTTTACACATGGTAATCAAGAAGATTATTATCTAAGGGCAAGGAAAATCCAAATCGCAATAGTATCTGAATTTAAAAATACAGATAATAAAATGATAATTTCCCATAATCATTATAAGAAAAATTTCACTGTTTTCATCAAAGATACAAATGGAGAAAACTTAAAAATAATTTTAGGCTATAAAATAAATAAGTACTTGTATAGTATAGAAATTTTACAAAAATTTAATTTTTTTAAATATCACACTTCAGCAAGAAATGGTTATGCAATGGGATTAGCGGTCCACTTTTTAATGCAACATATGAATATTCACCCAGAAACAATACTGTACAAAGAAAAATACGACGCATATGTATTATATAAAATTATATTACTAGAAGAGCATAAAATAAAAGAATTTTCATGGAAAGATTTTATTTTTACTTTAATTGTAATATTGGGATCTATATATTTTTATATAAGTAATAAATTTAAAGTATTATCATATTCTAAAATTTCAAAAAAATATTTAGTTTTAAAGAATGTGAAAAGAATAGTATCTAAGAAAATTAAATATTTTGGTATGAGTAATATAATTAATTACAGTCGTAATCCTAGGAAATTTTTATTTAATGACCTACTTGCAAGCTATATGAATATAAATTTTAGACCTAAAAAACTTATACTTATTAGAAATAAATTATATTATTTTTATAGGGATATTTATTTTTTTGATTTCTTGTTTTTTTGTTTAGTATTACCCTATAACGTTATAATATTAGCAATAAATAGTATATTTTTTATTTTTAATTTATATTCTCAAGATACCGAGAAAAATTATATTAAGTCGGATGTAGTTGTTTTAACGGACCCTTCTAATGCAGATCAATCAAAAGTAATAATATTAAAGGGAGACATTTAAGTGAAACAATGTGTTATTTTAGTTGGTGGTAAAGGGTCGCGTCTAGGAGACATAACTAAAAATTTTCCTAAGCCGCTTGTATCTGTTAACACAAAACCCTTCTTGGAGCATTTACTAAGCTATGTGAAAAAATTTGGATTTACCAAAGTACTTCTTCTGGCTTGCCATGCTAATAGCGAAATAGAAAAATTCAGCCAAGGCTATGATAATAGCAACTTTTCACTAGAGGTAATTATTGAAAAAGAACCTCTTGGCACAGGAGGTGCCCTGATAAATGCATACAATAAATTAGAAAACGAATTTTTTTTATTAAACGGAGATTCATTACTTGATGGCAACTGGCTATCCATCATAAAAAATTTTAATGATAATATTGATATCTCAATTGCATTGACAAAAGTAGATGACTGCAGCAGATATGGAAAAGTTAAGATTAATGGAAAGTTAGTAGAGAAGTTTGAAGAAAAAAATATTAATGACATAAAAATACCTGGATATATAAACGCTGGAATTTATTGTGTAAGAAAAAATATTTTAAAAAATTTTGAATTAAAAAATTTATCTTTCGAGAAAGATATTATGAAATATTCAGTGCAAAATAAAAGAGTGTCTGGAGAAAAAATAAGTGGATATTTTATAGACATTGGAACCAAGAAAACTTTAGCGGAAGCACAATTAACACAATGGGAAAAAAATAAAAAAGCAGTAATCTTCGATAGAGATGGAACCTTAAATGAAGACAATGGCTATACTTATAAAATAAATGATTTGATTTGGAAGCCAGGAGCAAAAGAATTAATTAAGACGTTAAATGATAAAAACTACTATGTTTTTGTAGCAACAAATCAGTCTGGGATAGCTAGAGGAAAATATACAGAAGACGAAATGCATGCATTCCATAATGCAATGAGGAATGATTTAAAAGAATATGGCGCATATATAGACAAATTTTATTATTGCCCTTACCATAAAGATGGCGTTAAGTTAGAATATACAAAAGAAAGTAACGATCGAAAGCCTAAGACTGGAATGTTAGATAAGATCACTAAAGAATGGGGTTTAAGTAAGGATAATTTAGTTTTTATTGGTGATAGAGATATAGATATGGATTGCGCTAAGAATTTTAATATAAGAGGGTACAAGTACAATCACAATGACAATTTAATGGATTTCTATGATAAAATTTCCCTCTAAAAAATACATAAACTTATGAAAAAAATTGAAAATAGTAATAATTTTTTCCTTGAAAATGGATACTCAATCATAGAAAAAGTTTTTAGCACAGAGTACTGTGATCATGTAATCAATAGTGCAAATACAATTAATGATGGCAACTCTGATTTTTCACCATTGATGAACCCACATACAAAATCTAATATATTTTTAGAGTTAATGTCAGACAATAAGATTCTTCAATTTATAGAAGAGTACTTTGATGGAAGTGCTATAGGCCTTCAAACTGAATTTTTTTTTATGCCTCCAAAGACAAAAGGATTTACTCCACATCAGGATAATACCTACGTACAAGCTGATGAAAATTCTTTTGTATCTGCTTGGGTAGCGCTAACAGATGTAAATGAAGAAAATGGTGGGCTAATAATATGGCCGAAATCTCATATTGAGAAAAAGTTAAATACTTTTGAAAATCTTAGTTATGAAAACCATAACCAAGACCCCAATGCTAGAAGTAGAACGACAGATATTCCAGTAAAATATAAAGCATATTCTCCTACTATAGCTAAAGGGAGTGTTTTAATGATAGATAGTTGGCTAGTGCACGCGTCTAATAATAATATTTCAAAAGACTTTAGGCATGCATTACTATGTACTTATATAAAAAAAGGAGCTAATTTTAGACCTGGGAATACAGCTAAAAGAAAATCTTTTGGTCTACTGTAAATCATGAAAGTTAACAAAGGCCATATGGGGTCCACAATAGAATTTATATCGTCCGAGGATAAATCTTTATTTTACAAAGACTTTAACGCTAAAAGTCAAATGTTAGAAATTTTTAATAAGTGTAATTATATGGGTAATTATGATACTTCGGTAATTAATTTTGAAGAACTAATAGTATCTGAGTTAATTTCAAAAAAAATTGTCTCAGAAAAAATCTTCAATCAATATGATAAAAATCTAGAAAATTTACATCTTTGTTTAAATGATGACATAAAGATTTTAGATGAGTCAGAACAAAACTCTATATCAGTAAGTTTTTATCAAACCTCAGAAGTGATCCAGAAAATGTATACTAAATTTATTCGTGAAATTATTTCACCTATTTTTCAAGAAAAAATACATTATCAAGTGGTTCCTACATTTCGTTTTCATTTCCCAAGCCAGAAAGGTTATAACTGGAAAGATAGATATCACACAGATATCATGCTCGGGCATCCTCCATATGAGTTCAATGTTTGGCTACCGTTCACCAAAGTTTTTGATTCCAATAGTATGAGGTTGACTCCACTTAATGATAGTGTGAAAGCATATAAAATGTGTGATAATAACTTTGAAATTTTAGCTGAGAAATGCCAATATGATGAAAATTTTATTTCTTATTTAAGATCAAAATCATCACCTTTAGCTATGGAATTTGGTGAATTTATTATTTTTGACCCAAAGTGTCTCCATTGCACTCAATATAATACCACTGATAAAACAAGAATAAGTATGGATATAAGGATTATGCTAGAAAATAATTTTACAAAATATTCTAGGGAATATAAAACAACAGGCAGGAAAAAAATGCCATTTACACCTGGTCATTATTTTTCAACAGAGGCACTATAATGAAAAAAAAATTTAATGTAGAGAAAGCTTATTATTTATTTTTACTAACCAGAAAGAGTGAAGAGAAAATAATTGAGTTATACAATACAGACAAGATTAAAAGTCCTGTTCATTTATCTATTGGACAAGAAGCAATTGCTGTTGGTGTTAATATGGCGATTAGCGAAGATGAGGTTATTTTTAGTAATTACAGAGGTCATGCGCATTACATAGCAAGAGAAGCAAATTTAGATAAAATGTGGGCTGAGCTTTATGGTAAGAGCAGAGGAACGGCAAGAGGTAAGGGTGGCTCAATGCATTTAAATGATTGGGGTAAGAAATTTATGCCTACTTCAGCAATTGTGTCCACAGCAATTCCTCAAGCAGTTGGTTATGCGTATGCGCTTAAGTATAAAAATCAAAAAGGCGTGGTAATCTGTTATCACGGAGATGGTGCTACAGATGAAGGGGTTTTTTGGGAATCATTAAACTTTGCTAGCTTACATAGTCTGCCTATCATATTTATTTGCGAAAATAATAAATATGCTATTTATACACATCAGGACAAAAGAGCTATGAACGACCCTATAGTTGAAAGAGCAAGAGCATTTGGTGTAAATGCAACTAAGATAAAAGGTTCCTCTACAGAAGATTTTTATAATGCTACTATAGATTGCTTAAATAATATAGAGAAGGAAAGTAAGCCTCATTTAATAGAGTGTAATTGTTTGAGATGGAGAGATCATGTTGGGGTTGGTGATGCTAGGGATTTAAATTACCGTAATGAAAAAGAGGTAGACGAGGCGATTACAAATGACGATCTTTTGTCTTTAGAAAAAAAATTACCAATATCTACTGTTAATGCAATAAAATTGAAAGTAGATAGTCAAATTAATAACGCTGTAAGATTTGCAGAAGATAGCAAGTTCCCCGAGGTAAATGAATTATACGATAATGTGTACGGTTAATTGAATTATGAATAATACGCTTGATAAAAAACTTATAAACTATGGCGAAGCTTTATATGAGGCTTGTTTTCAGGAAATGGCTAATGACGAAAATGTTTTTATCTATGGGCTAGGTGTTGATGACCCAAAAGGGCACTATGGAACCTCTAAAGACTTACATAAAGAATACGGTAATAAGAGAAATTTTGATATCCCGCTATCAGAGGATGCTTTAACAGGTGTTGGTATAGGAGCTGCTCTTGCTGGATTAAGACCTATCTATGTTCACCAGAGAATGGATTTTCTTTTATTATGCATGAATCAGTTAGTTAATATGGCAGCAAAGATTAGATATATATCTTCAGGCGAGCATAGTGTTCCGATAGTCATAAGAGCTGCAATAGGAAGAAGCTGGGGCCAAGGTGCACAGCATAGCCAATCATTTCAATCTTATTTTATGCACGTTCCGGGGATTAAAGTTATTGCCCCAACGACACCTCATGATGCCAAGGGAGCCTTGATATCTAGCATTAGGGATAATAACCCAGTTGTGTTTATAGAGCATAGAATGCTGTATAAGAATGCTGGGTATGTGCCATCTACATCTTACGAGATACCTTTTGGTAAAGGCAGAATTTTAAGAGAAGGAAATGATATTACAATTGTAGGCGTAAGCCATACCGTAGAAGACTCTTTAAGGGCTGCTGACCTTCTTAAGAGTGTAGGCGTAAATGCAGAAGTAATTGACCCAATAAGTTTATCGCCAATAGACTACGATTTAATTAGAAGCTCGGCAAGTAAAACTAAAAAATTACTAGTTGTTGATAATGGCTGGATGACATGTGGATTTTCTTCTGAAATTATTACCGATGTTGCGATAAATTGTGAGGGTATAAGATGTCAAAGAATTGGGTTCGAGGATACACCTTGCCCAACAACGCCAATTTTAGAAAAGGCTTTTTATCCAAACCCACAATCAATAGCTATTATGGCAAATAAAATGTGTGGTGGGAATAAGAAGTGGAGCCCCCCAGCAGTAGAGCAGCATGAAATTCTGTCATTCAAGGGCCCTTTTTAAAATAAAGTATTATTTTATAAATATTTTATATTATAATTATATTTATATATAAATCTTATTTGTAAAAAATGGTTAGCATAATAAAATTTAATTATCTAAAAGGATTATTTAATGAAAGAAAATAAGTACAGTAAGATAGAGCAAGCAATCAGTGAATACTGGTCTGAAAATCATAATAATAAATTTGACGTCAGTAGTCCAGTAGTTCGATTACATGAGCCAACTTTTAACTCAGACGAAATTATAGCTTTTACGAAACAAATGTTAACTACTAACGTTACGATGGGGAAAACAGTTAAAGAGTTTGAGGAAAAGTATGCTAGGTCTTATGGTTACAAGTATGGCGTTTCAAATAACTCAGGGTCATCCGCAAACTTATTAATGCTCTCAGCTCTAACAAGCTCTATTACAGAGAATAACTTAAAGAAAGGTGATGAAATTATTTTGCCAGCATTAACTTGGTCCACTACAGTCTGGCCAGTAATACAATGTGGCTTAATACCAGTATACATTGATTGTGAATTAGACACTTTTAATATGGATCCTGATAAAATTGAAGAAGCAGTATCATCAAAAACAAAAGCCATTTTCTCAGTTCCTATTTATGGAAATCCTTGTAATATGGACGCAATCTTATCTATATGTGAAAAACATAATTTAATGTTAATTGAGGATTGTTGTGAATCTATGGGAGCAACTTATAAAGGAAAATCGGTAGGATCATTTGGAAGAGTTGGAAGCTTTAGTTTTTATTATTCTCATCATATTACAACATTAGAGGGTGGTATTTGTGTAACAGATGATTTTGATTTAGCAGAAATGATGCGTATTATTAGAGCGCATGGCTGGATAAGGCAGGTTGAGGATAAAGAGAAGTGGACAAAAAAGCATCCAGATTTCGACCCAAAATTTTTATTTGTAAACGAAGGATATAATTTAAGAATTACTGAGCCTCAGGCATCAATGGGCTTAATACAGATAGATAAACTAGATGGTTTTATTGAAAAAAGAATTTCAAACGCTTCAAATTATCGCTCTAGTTTCAGCAAATATTCAGATTTTTTTAGCTTTCAAGAGACAACAAAAGATGCTAAAAATTCTCATTTTGGATTTCCATTTGTAGTAAAGAAAAATAATTTTTTTAACAGGGATGAAATTTGCAAATATCTGAATGATAACGGGATTGAAACTCGACCAATAATAGCTGGAAATATAGCTCGACAGCCTGCAAATAATTTATTTGATCATCGTATATCTGGAAAACTTTTAAATTCCGATAATATTATGGATAATGGTTTCTCTATTGGTGTGCACCAATCTTTGTGTGCTGAGTCAATTGAATATGTGAAAGAAGTATTTGATAATTTTTTTAAAGAGAGAAAAGCAAATTGAAAGCTTTTATAACAGGAATTACAGGCATGGTTGGATCGCATCTAGCAGATTATCTTCTAGAGAATACTGACTGGGAAATTCATGGTCTTATTAGGTGGAGAAGCCCGTTGGATAATATTGAAAATTTAGTAAAAAATATTAACATTAGAGACAGGGTATTCCTTCACTATGGAGATTTAAGAGATCCGCAATCAATCAATAAAGTTGTTTCAGATATTGTACCTGACTATACTTTTCATCTTGCAGCACAAAGTTATCCAAAAACAAGTTTTGACGCACCTCTTGATACATACGAAACAAATATTTCTGGTACTTCGACTTTATTAGAGGCATTAAAAACATATTCAAAAAATTCTTGTATTCACGTATGCGCCTCTTCTGAAGTTTTTGGTAGAGTCCCAAAAGAAAAAATACCTATAAATGAAGAATGTTCTTTTCATCCAGCGTCACCATATGCAATTTCTAAGGTTGGTACAGATTTGGTAGGTCGTTTTTATGCTGAGGCTTACGATATGAAAATTATGACAACAAGGATGTTTACGCATACAGGACCAAGAAGAGGCGATGTTTTTGCTGAATCAACATTTGCAAAGCAAATTGCTCTAGCTGAAGCTGGGCATATCGAACCAATTATAAAAGTTGGTAATCTAAAATCAATGAGAACAATTGCTGATGTTAGAGATGCTGTAAGAGCATACTATATGTTAGTTACAATTAACCCTAAAGCAGGCGAATATTATAATATTGGTGGAAGTTACTCATGTGAAATTGAAAAGTTATTAAATGATTTAATTAACATATCAACTATAAAAGATAAGTTGATAATAGAAGTTGATCCTGAAAGATTGAGGCCAATAGATGCTGATCTACAAGTACCAGATACATCAAAATTTAAGATGCATACTGGTTGGGAGCCAACTATTCCATATGAAAAAACAATATCTGATTTATTAAACTACTGGAGAGATCAAGTAGCTAAGAATAATGGTAGCTACTTAACGAGATAAATTATCATGGATAATATAGATATAATTAAAAACTTAGATAAAACAAAGCCTTATTTAGACCATAAAAATGCAGTATTAAGTGCACCAATTAGGCATTTATTTATGATGGGTGCAGTTTGGTATCTAAATAAAAATGGAGGAAAAAAGCCTCTAAATATACTTGAGATTGGATCATGGTTTGGGGCCTCAACACTATCATGGTCGCAAGGTATATCGCTATATTCAAATAAAAATAGCTCTATAACATGTGTAGATGCGTGGAAACCATTTTTTGATATGGATGTTCATGGAGATAATGATTATGCTAAAGAAATGGAGGCATTACTAGAGTCTGACTTTGCATATAATATATTTTTACATAATATGGGTACGATAGAAGATAAAATGCATACACAGCATTTTAGAGGTAAGAGTGAAAATATTCTAACGCAACTAAAAGATGAGCAATATGATGTCGTATTTATAGATGCTGATCATACATATGAGCCTGTTAAAAAAGATATAGGTGAATCAATAAGATTGGTGAAAGATGGAGGAATTATTTGTGGAGATGATCTTAATTTACAATTGAATGAAATTGATAATAATTTTGCAATGAATAATAAGCATAAAGATTTTATTAAAGACCCTTTGACTGGAAAAAACTTTCACCCAGGTGTTACAATAGCAGTCAGTGAATATTTTGGTGCAGTTTCATCATGGGGTGGATTTTGGGCAATGCAAAAAAATAATAATAAGTGGGAAAAATTTTCATTAAAAGATATGGAAGTTGTTTACCCAAATCATTTTACTGAAAAACATATAGAGAAAGCAAAATCACATTATAATGACATAAAAGATTCATTGTATTAAAAATATGCTTGAAGAAAAAATAATCTCTATTCATTTGAACTCAAATAATCCAGAGTCCTTCAAAAGATTTATTGAATCAATTATTATAAATACACAAAATATAAAAAATATAGAAATTTTAGTTAGTATCGATAAGAATGACAGTCAAATGATAAATGCTATTGAGAAAATAAATGCAGATAATAATAATTTAATAAAGTACATAGAGACAGATCTAATAAAAACCTTTGCTGATGCTTGGAAGCCATTAAATATTCTTTTAGATGAGACTTCAAAAACTGTAAAATTCATAAGTTGTATGTCTGATGATATAAGATTTATAACAAAAAACTGGGATACTATAATAAAAAAATATGAAAACTTCTATGATGATAAAATTTTTAGAATTAGATGTTCAAAGTTCAGGAAAGAAAAATATAATGATATATGGCAATGTGGTTATAAGCCAGATTCTTATGCTTTTTATTCAAAAGAATGGCTGAAAATTGTAGGGCAATGGAACCCTTGTATAGGACCAGACACATTTCAAGAGTGTATAGCTTATTATCTAAGAAGTTATGGAAATATATATAATAGGGAAATAATAGATAATGAGTTAAATTTTACAGGCCAAGAGGTCTCAACAAATTTAACATTTGAATTAAGAATAAAAAGAACAAGAATATATTACAAAGCATTTTTTATACTTATGTCATATAAAAATCAGAGTCTTGCAAATAGTTATGCTTATGAGATTATAAAGGCAATTAGTGATAAAAAAACTTTAAAGATACAAACGTTATCAAGATTTAAAACATATTATATAAATTTATATAGAAGGTTAAATTTTTTTTATTATAGGGGATCGCCAAATCATTTTATAAACTCTAAAATGAAAAATATTTTTTTTATTTTATGGTGTTATTTAAGCTTTAGCGATAAATATATAATTAGTGTTATGAATTTTCTAAATCGCAAAAAATATTTAGATATTATAATAAAAAATAAAAAAAAATTACAGCAAATAAAAAAAATAATAAACTATAATGACCCCACCTAAAATCACAATAATTATTCCTTGCAAGAATGCAGGGCATACAATTCAAAAAACTTTTGATTCTATAAGATTGCAAAAATACAAAAATTTAGAATGCATAGTTATTGATGGTCTTTCAACAGATAATACCTTGGACATAATAAAGTATAATGAAGATATAATAACTTATTTTATTTCTGAGGAAGATCAAAGTCCTCCAGATGCTACTAATAAAGGAATAAAAATGAGTAGTGGTGAAATAATTGGTTTTTTATATGCTGACGATTACTTAGAAGAATATGCTTTAGATGATCTATCTAAGGCTTTAATAAAAAATCCTAATTACAGTATATATTCTTATGGCTTATCAATAGAAAAACTTGAAAGTAAAAATGTTATTTTTGAATCGTCCAAGAAAAAAAATATAAGTTTAAATTTAAATAATATCTTATTTAAACATGTGTTAAATCATTTTTTTAGAAGAAAGATATTTTTAAAATATGGTGATTTAAAATCTCAATATTTTGATAATACAATATTTTTTTCTAATGATAGAGAGTTCATGATTCGATTAGCTTTAAATGGCGAAAAAAATTATGTAATTGAAAAAGTTCTTTATCGTATGACAACACATATAAATTCTTACACTGGAAACAGACAAAATATTGTTAAAATAAGATATGAGCATATTGGTATAGCAGAATTTTATCTTAATAATAAATTTTTGTCAGCTTATAAGAGAAAAAAACTAGTAGATTTTAAATCACATAATTTATCTCTATTACTTGTTTTTTATATTTACAAATTAGATTTAAAAAATATCTTTTTTATTTTTAAAAAAGGTTATTCAAATAAAAAATATTATTGGCTTATAGATATCATGCGTTGCCCTGTAGCCGAGTTTTTATATAGATGTTCTGTGAAAAAGTGGATATAATGTTTTTTGAATAATAATTCTTAAAGGAAGTTATAATGATAGTTTCACGCTCTCCATACAGAATCTCTTTTTTTGGAGGTGGTACTGATTATGAGCCTTGGTTTAAAGAGAATGGCGGAGAGTTTTTATCACTAACAATAAATTACTTTACTTATATAACATTAAGAGTAAAACCAGAATTTCAAAAGAAAGAATTTAGAATTCTATGGAGACTTGCAGAAGAAGTAGATTCAGTTGAATTAATTCAACATCCAATAGTAAGAGAGACACTTAAAAAATACGGATATACTGAAAAAGGTTTAGATATATCTTATATAGGTGATTTACCAGGAGGGTCAGGAATGGGATCTAGTTCAGCATTTACAGCTGCTCTAATATGCGCTTTATATGCAGACATGGGACTTCCAATAAATCCATATGAGTTATCAAATTTTTCTTATGATATTGAGAAAAATAAACTCAATGAAACTGTTGGTATTCAAGATCAGATTGCTACATCTTTTGGTGGTTTCAATCATGTAACTATTGATAAAGATGCTTCATATCAGGTAACTCCAGTTAATTTATCTTCAGAAAATTTAGATAATTTTATCGACAGATTAGTTTTGGTTTATACAAATAAAACAAGAAGAGCCACATCTTTTGCAGAGCAAAAAGTTAGAAATATGAAAAACAAAGTAAAATCATTTCATGAATTACAAAAAATGGTATCTGTAGCTAACAGTTATTTATTGAAAAATGAGTTATTAGATTTTGGTAATTTATTAAACGAATCTTGGTTAATAAAAAGAAGTTTAACAGAAACGATATCAGATAATGATATTGATAATCTTTATAATTATGGAATTAAAAATGGTGCGATAGGTGGGAAATTATTAGGAGCTGGTGGTGGAGGTTTTATATTATTTATGGCTAAAGAAGGACATAAGGAAAAACTTTTAAACAGTTTTAAAAATGAAACAGTATTTCCTTTTAAGATATCATCTAAAGGTACAGAAATAGTTTATAACGAGGGTAATTTATGAGTAATTTTTTTAAAGATAAAAATATTTTAGTTACTGGTGGTACTGGATTAATTGGAAGACCTTTAGTTGAGAAATTAGTTAGCCTTGAAGCTAAAGTAACTGTTGTCTCTCTTGACAAACCAACTAATGTTGATAATTCTGTAAATTTTATAAATCTTGATTTAAGAAATTTTGAAAACTGCATTAGTGTTTGCAAAGATAAAGAAATTGTTTTTAATTTAATTGGAGTAAAAGGTTCTCCAAAAATGACAATGGAGAATCCTGCGAGTTTTTTTGTACCAACTATTACATTCTCAATTAATATGATGGAGGCCGCTCGTCAGTGTGGAGTTGAAAGATATTTATTTACAAGTAGCATAGGAGTTTATGAGCCTGCTGATATTTTTAATGAAGATGATGTTTGGTCAACTTTTCCTTCAGAAAATGATCGTTTTGCTGGCTGGGCAAAAAGAATGGGTGAGCTTCAGGCTCAAGCCTATGATATTCAATACAACTGGGATAAAATCTCAATAGTAAGGCCTGCAAATGTTTACGGGCCTTATGATAATTTTGATCCGAAAAATGCTATGGTAATTCCAAGCCTAATCAATAGAGCATCATCTGGTGAAAGGCCGTTAACTGTTTGGGGTGATGGAAGTCCAATTAGAGATTTTATATATTCAGAAGATGTGGCGGATGGAATGCTTGAGGTTGTAAGACAAGGCTACAATAAACCTATTAACCTAGGGAGCGGAAATGGTGTTTCAATAAAAGAAATTGCAACTGCTATAGCTAATAAAATGTCAGATAAATGCGAAATCGTTTGGGATATATCGAAACCATCAGGTGATAACAAAAGAATTATGAGTACAGAGCGCGCAGAATCAATAGGTATTTCACCTAAAATATTATTAGATGAGGGCATAGAAAGTACAATAAAATGGTATAATAAACATAAAAATAAAGATATGAATAGATATAATGCTTTTACAGATAAAGTGTATACCAAGAAATAAATTTATTGTAAAATACAATTAAATTAACCGATTAATCAAATAATAGAATAAAGAAAAGGGGATTAAAATGTCTAAAAAAGCTCTAATATTAACATGGGAAAGTTACCAAGATCACGAAGTTATATATCCGTATTACAGAGTTCAAGAAGAAGGATTCACAGTTGATATTATGGCAAATAAATTAGGTAGAATTTTTGGTATTTTGGGAACTTACAATGAGTGTACCCAATCAGTATTCGATCTTGAGGATCAAGAATTATTTGATAAACACATGAGCGATTATGATCTTTTAATTATTCCTGGAGGTGTAAAAGCTTTGGAGTATTTAAGGCAAAATAAAAGCGCACTAAAATTTATCAAAGAATGGAATGAAAAGAAAAAAACAATTGCATGTATATGTCATGGCGCTCAGCTATTGATATCTTCTAAAATTACATCTGGTAGAGATGTATCTGGTTATTATAGTATTATGGATGACATATCAAATTCAGGTGCTAATTACGTTGATGGACCAGCAGTAGTATCAGATAATTTAGTTAGTTGTCCACATTATAAATGGATGGGTGAATGGATGAAGGCTGTATTTGAAGTATATAACAATGAAAATGGTAAAAACTAAAACAGAATATAAAAATGTAATAGTAAATAAGCCTTGGGGTTATGAATATCTGGCTTATGAGAATGAGCATGTCGGCTTATGGTTTTTACATATAGATAAAGAGCACCAGACATCTTTACATTGTCATCCAAAAAAAGATACTGGTTTAATAGTATTAGATGGAGTAGTTGATGTGTCCTTCTTAAATAATATTAATAGATTGGTAGCTGGTAGGAAGATAATGATAAGAAAAGGTTTATTTCATTCTACAAAAGCATTATCTGAAAATGGCGCAAATATATTTGAAATTGAAACTCCAAAGATTAAACATGATCTAGTTAGGCTAGAGGATAAATACGGAAGAAAAGCTAAACCTTACGAGGGAAAATCAAGCGAAGAAAAAAAAAATAGAGAATGTATATTTTTTAAAAATCCAGCTAAGGATTCAAAAGACACTTATATATTTTCAAATTGCAAAATACTATTAGAAAGTGTTTCAAATAAAGAAAAATTTATGAAAATTAATGATTATGAAAATATTATGTTTTTAGATGGTGGAATTATGGCGGGTGATAAAGATATATTGGTTGCAAGTCCAGGGGATGTGATAGCCGCTCATATTGTAAAAAGATTATTGAAAACATTTGATAAAGTACATCAAAATACAATCATAATGATTATAAAATCATTGAACGAAATAACTGAGTAAACAATGGATTCTATAAGCTCTCACCATGTGCCCCCAGGCTTTGAAAGAGAATTAAATAATGTTGCTATTGATTTTGATGGCGTTATACATAATTTTGATAAAGGTTGGCATAATGGAACATGCTATGGAGACCCCTTACCTGGATCATTAGAGGCTATAAGAGCTCTTTCTGAAAAGTACAATATTATTATTTTTACTGCAAAAGCAAAAAGTAATAGGCCATTGGTTAATGGTAAAACTGGTACGGAGCTAGTTAAAGAATGGTTAGAAAAATATAATGTTATGCAATATGTTCAAGAAATTACAAGTGAAAAACCAAGAGCAAAAATATATATAGACGATAATGGTTATAGGTTTAACTCTTGGGATAAAACTTTAAAAGATCTAGAGGAAATACTTTGAAGGATTGCAGGTTAGAAATTTTCAAAAAAGCTTCATTGTGTAGAAACTTTGAATTAGAGCTATTTAATAAAGTTCAAGAAAAGATAATAAAATTTCCAGTTTACTTATCTGCTGGGCAGGAATTTATAGCTTCTACGATTGCAGTAAAAATAAATGAAATAGGAGTAAGTCCAGATATATTTATCCAACATCGAGGTCATTCAACATACCTAGCATTTGGTGGAGATATTTTTCAACTAATAGACGAAATGCTTGGTAGAAAAAGTGGTTGTGCTTTTGGTATGGGTGGGTCAGCTTCAATACAGTCTAAAGAAAAAAAAATATATGGGCATGATGGGCTAATGGGAAATCAAGTGCCTATAGGAGTCGGCGCATGTTTTGCAAGCAAACTGCCAACAATAGTATTTGTTGGTGATTCCGCTGCTGAGGAAGATTATTCATTAAGTGCAATAGGATGGGCTTCCACAAAGAAATTACCAATTCTATTTATAGTTGAAGATAATAATCTTTCTATACTAACCGAAAAAAAAGTTAGAAGAAATTGGGAAATGCATGATGTTGCGAATGGCATGAAAGTAAAAAGTTTTAATATTTCTGATGATCCTATGGTTATCCATAAACATCTAGAAAATTCCTTTGATGAGCCTATGCTATTGAATATAAATACAATAAGGAAATTTTGGCATGCCGGAGCAGGAACTGACGGAGAAAATTTTGATAGATATGAAGATGAAATGAAATTTTTTGGTGACGAGGGAAAAAAAATTGACGAATATAATAAAAACTTGGTATTGGAAGCATGGAAAAAACAGTTAGGGAAACTATAAAAGAAATAGTTAGGGTTCATCTTGTTGAAGAAAAGAGCATGTGCTTTGGCCAATGTCTGACAGCTGTGGGTTGGGTTGGTGGAACTTTACCAGAGTTATACGAAGAAGATGGAATGATAGAAGTCGCAACTTCAGATGTTGCAAATGGTGGTTTTGTAGTAGGCGCTGGTTTAAAAGGAATACGCCCTATATATGTAGTTAGATACCAAGGTTTTCAATGGTACAACGCTCCTATAATAGTTAATTACGCTTGTAAGAGTAAAGAAATTTGGGATGTACCTTGCCCAATCTTCATAAGAAGTATCGCAATGGAGGGAGCAATTGGTCCAGTGGCAGGATCCTCACATCACTCTTTATTTCAAAGAATGCCAGGAAGTAAGATAATATCGCCAATGACACCTAATGAATATAAGTATGCATATGATGAGTTTATGAAAGATGATGATGTGTATTATATTTCTGAACATCGAAGAAGCTATGATAATACTAAGGAAATGCAAAATGTAATCAAAGAGAATGCGGATTTTACTTTATTTCCAATATCAATAACACGTTTTGATGCTGAGAAGGCTAGGTTAATATTAGAAGAACAGGGTTATAAAATTAATATAATACATCAGTTGTGGATCAAGCCTTTTGAATTTAAAGATGAATGGAAAAAAGCTTTAAATGATAGTAAATATGGTGGAATGGTACTTGATGATGATTACGAAGAAGGTGCGGCATCAAGCATTGCACACACAATGATGATATCAGCTAATAAAAAAGTTCATACTATGGGATTAGATCATAGGACAGCAGGTTTTCATCCAGACGTAGATAACTTGCCTCCAACACCAGATGCTATTGTTAACAGAGTTAAATCAATAATAAACGGAAAATAATATAAAATTATGTTTAAAAGTAAAAATGTTTTAGTGACTGGCGGAAGCGGGATGATAGGAAGACAGCTAGTTTCTTTATTATTAGCTGAAAAGGCTAATGTCCATGTAGCAGATTTAAATAAACCTATAAATATGTCAGATAATATTAATTTTCATAATATAGATTTAAAAGATTTTGGTAGTTGTAAAGAGGTCTGCAAGGGAATGGACTACGTGTTTAATTTAGTCGGTATTAAGTGTTCCCCACAAGTTTGCCTAGAAAGACCTGCAGATATAATGGGACCTATGCTTCAGTTTAATACAAATATGCTAGAGGCCGCAATGTTATCTGATGTTAAATGGTATTTGTATACAAGTACTGTTGGGGTATATGAGCCTGCTGAAATATTACATGAAGATGATGTTTGGAAAACTCAACCTTCTAAAAACGATTGGTATGGCGGTTGGGCAAAAAGAATGGGTGAATTACAATGCCAAGCTTATGAAAAACAATTTGGAGAAGGTAGATGTTCTATTGTCAGGCCAGCAAATGTGTATGGTCCATATGATAATTTTAATCCACAAAATGCTATGGTGATACCATCCCTAATAAGAAAAGCACATGATAATGATATTCTTGAAGTTTGGGGAGACGGTTCACCAATAAGAGATTTTATACATTGCAGAGACGTAGCCATAGGGATGATTCATTTAGTAAAAAATAAAGTTACAGATCCGGTGAATTTAGGAAGTGGCTCCGGCATAGCAATTAAGCAGATTGCAGATATAGTCTCAAAAAGATTTGGCAAAAAAATTCTATGGTTATCAGATAAACCAATGGGTGATCGAAGAAGAGTATTTGATACAACAAGAGCAGAGAAAAATGGCTTCAAAATAAATATTAGTCTTGAAGAAGGTATAAATGAAACTATAGATTGGTTCTTAGAAAATAAAGAAATAATAGATGAGAGATATAATGTCTTTAAATAAAGTATTAATTACAGGATCAAGTAGTGGATTAGGTAATTATATGGCTTTATATTTTTCAAAAAAAGGACACGATGTTTTGCTGCATGGAAGAGATGAAATAAAATTAAAAGATACTAAAAATAAGATTATAAAAAATAATGTTAAAGCCGAGTACATCATTTCTGATTTATCAGAAAAACAGGGTGTTCAAGAACTATGTAAAAAAGCAAAAAGTGAAAATATAAAAATACTAGTAAACAATGCAGGAATAATATGTCCCAATTTACCATTTGAAAAAATTAATAATGAAATAATTGATCAAATGATACTTGTAAATTTAATTGCTCCAATAAAAATTATAAATTCCATATCAGATAATTTAGAACAAGTTATAAATATAAATTCAATGGTTGGGCTAGAGGCAAAAAAAAATAGAACTTTATACGCGGCAGGAAAGTGGGGGCTTAAAGGATTTTCCGATAGCCTAAAACAAGAAGAAAAAATATATAAAATATTAGATGTGTATCCAACTAACATAAAGACGTGGCCTGATAGAGAAAACTCAATGGAAATTGAATATGTATTAGAGAAAATATATCAGGCAATGCTAGATTCTAAAAGTGAATTAATACTTGATGGTAGAAAATGATATGTATAACATAGCAGATTTTTATAAAAATGGATATTTTATAGTCGATGATTTTCTTGAAGAATCTTGCTATAAGAAATTATTAAATAAATTTAAAAAAGAGTCTGAATGGACTAGAATAGATCAAGTTAGAGATCATTATAAAAAAGGTGGTCCATTTGAAATGAATTCTAAATACTTTCCTAATAGAGACGAAGAGTACTATTTGCAGGGGTGGAGAGCAAAAAGGCTTGAGAAAAATGTTTCTTGGCGAAAAGATTATCATGATATATTTCTATCAAAAATAAGTAAGTTATTTAAAAATGAGATAAAAAATGACACGACATATATTCTAAAATATATGAAAGATGATTTTTCAAGAATACATGTTGATGACCTACGTGGAGATGTTGACAGAGTAGATATAAGTATTCTATATTATTTATGTGATGAATGGATTTGGGACTGGGGTGGAATACTTATGATAGCAAAAAGTACAATATCTGAAGACATGCATGCAATAATGCCAAAAAATAATAGAATAGTTTTTATAAATAATCAAAAAAAACTTCCACATTGCGTTACTCCAGTAACCAAATATGCAAAAAAAGATAGATTTGCAATAGCATCTTTTATAGGATGTAACAAACCTTTCTAATAATATTAAAAAATAATGATTGCATCGATTCTAATAAATTCAAAAAACCCAAAAAACCTTGAAAAAGTCTTTAATTCTTACGTGAGTAAAGCGTCAGACAAATCCAGTTTCGAAATAATTGTCAATATAAATAGTGATGATCATAAAACAAAAAACTTTTTGGAAAGTCAAATAAAAAAAAAATTTTTTAAGTTAAAATACATTTCTTCTTATGAAGGTGATTATTTTTCAGGACATATAAATAATAATAATATGCTCAAAGAAGTAAGTGATGAATCATATTTTATCTCTTGTACAGGCGATAGAGTTTTAAATACTACAAAGTTTTGGGATGATGAATTAAGAAAATATATAAATTATTTTGACGACCAATTTTTTAGAATTAAATGCTCATCTCATAAACATAGAAAATATTTTGATTATTGGGAATGTTGTTTTGCACCGTCAAATATTACTTTTACAACACAAAAATTAATAAAAATAAATAATGACCTATCACCATGTTTTTCTCATGATGCATTTCAACAGTGTGTTTTTTACTATTTAGAAAAGCATGATAATTTTAATGCAAATCAAATTAATAGAGACATTATCTCAAATAATTTATCATTTGTAGGTGATACGCCAGAAGAGAAAAGCGAGGAAGATTTATACAGAAGAATTAATGGTCAGTTAAAAGCATGGGATATACTGACTTCAGCAAAAATTCAAAAAGAAGCTTTTAAGAGGGCTATGATAATAAAAGCAAATATAATTTTTTTTAAAGATATTGATAATTTTGATATTTTCGATACTGGAACTAAAATTTGTATTAAAAATAAATCATCTGGTGTAGTTACTAAATATAGTTATAGCGTTAATAGAATAATAATATTAATAAATAATTTTTTTAGAAAGTTATCTTATTTAAATTATTGTGGTGCTGGTTTCAAAGAGGACTCTCAGCCACATATATTTTCAATTTTTTGGTACCTAGATTTTAGGTATAGATTTTTTAGAGGTATTAAAGATGTATATAATAAGTATTTTTCATAATAGTGGGTATAGGAAATGAATAAAGAGAAAAAAAATTTTTATGATGATAATGGGTATGTGATTCTTGAGAAAATTTTTAGCGATTCAGAAGCAGAAACTTTTAATAGTTTTATTAGAAGACATGCTAATGATGCTTTTGCAGCTATAATAAATCCTGATAGATATGAATCCCTTTTAGAGCAAGACAAAAGACCTAAATCAGATCTTACATTAAAGGAGATTAAAGAGACTTCAAGTATGGCAAGAGCTATTATGACTGACAAAAAAATGTCTGATATATTAAATTTTTTTCATGAAAAAAAATCTGTAGCTTTAAGTAGTCAATTTATTTTTAAAGAAGCATATTCTGATTACAGCTCCCAAGCATGGAAACCTCATCAAGATAATTTTTATCCAAAATCAAAAAATGCTGCTTATGTAACTTTAAATTGGTTTTTAAAAGATGCAGATAAAGAAAATGGCACCATATACTGTTATCCTGGTTCACACAAGCTTGGTTTACTGCCCGCAGAAAACAACATAAGTTTTAGAGAGAAAGTTGGTAGTAATCCAGGTAGTGAATGTCAGATACCCAAAGAGTTCTTAGAAAAGAAAACTGATATAATAATTCCTGGAAATTCTATAGTAATTCTAAATGGAAATTGCATTCATGGATCTTATCCAAATAATTCTGATAGGTCGAGACCATGGTATTCATCGTGTTATATATCTGAGGGGGAAGATTTTTTAGTTGGAAATAGCAGTAAACGAAAAGAAATAAAACTTTCTTAAGTTAAATATTAATTAATATTAAAGAGTTCACTAGATATAGTTGTATCAATACCTATATATTCAAAAAACTCTAAAAATTATTTTTCAAAAAAGTAGTTCTCAACTATTCCACATATTAATTGACCAATTGCTATATGCATCTCTTGAATATGGTTCGTTTCTTTACTTGGTGCGTTTATACTGACATCTGATAAGTCAGATAGCTCTGCATTATTTTCTCCAGTTACACCAATGACATATATTCCAAGATCTTTTGCTTTTTTAGCTGCCTCAATTACATTTTTACTTGCACCACTAGTTGATGTTGCGTAAAGAACGTCATTCTTGTTACCAATACCCTCAAGTTGCCTTGAAAAAACCTTATCATAGCCATAATCATTACCGATAGCTGTTATAGCAGATGTATCGACTGTTAAAGACATGGCCGCTAAGGGGTCCCTATTTAATTTGTATCTACCCATAAGTTCTGCAGCTAAATGTTGAGAATCTGCAGCGGAGCCACCATTCCCACAAAATATAATTTTATTATTATTTTTTAAGGCTTTGATGATAATGTTGGCAGATTTTTCTATATTATTAGATTCCCTATCTAATAACTTAAAGTTCATTGAAGCTTGATTTAAATAATCAGTGATAACTTTTTTCATTTTATTTCCAACTTATGTAGATTTTTTAAGAATATACCATATCTATATAATAAATAATACTTTATCGCAATAAAGTGTTTAGAATATATTCCTCGTAAGATCTTTTAATTCCTTCTTCAAGAGACAATGTGTGTTTCCATTTAAGCTTTTTTAATTTTTCATGACATAATATTTTTCTTTTTATACCATCTGGCTTCTTTTCATCAAAAATTATAACTCCTTTATAGCCAACAATTTTCTTAATTAATATTGCTAGTCTTTTAATGGTAATTTCTTCACCTGTACCTAGATTAATTGGAGTATTGTCTTTATAATTTTTCATTATATGAATAATTCCATCAGCCATGTCATCAACATGAATAAATTCTCTTTTTACCTTTCCTGTGCCCCATATTGTTACACTTTTTTTGCCATTATTTTTTGCATCATGAAATTTTTTTAGCATTGCAGGCACAACATGGTTTTTAGCTTCATCGTAGCAATCATTTGGCCCATAGCTAGCAGCTGGTATTATGGAAATATGAGAAGTATTAAATTGCTGGTTTAACATCTGTATCATTTTTAACCCAACAATTTTTGATATTCCATATCCTTCATTTGTCTCTTCTATTTTACCATCTAAAATTGAATCTTCTTTAAACGGTTGTTCACCATTTCTTGGGTACATACAACTTGCACCTAAGAATATAATTTTATTGCAGTTATTCTGATGTGCAGCATTAATTATATTTAAGTTAATCATTGAATTTTGATATAAAAATGTAGCAGGTATTTTTGAATTTAATTGTATTCCACCAACGAGCGCAGATGTAATTATTATTGTGTCTGGTTTATTTTTTATGACCCAGTTGCCAACTTTCTTTTGATTAGTTTGATCAAGTTTATTTTTTTTTGTAACCAGCACCTCATATTTATCTATACTCGATAGTCTTTTCACTAAAGCCTTGCCAACCATGCCATTTCCAGTAATCCAAACTTTATTTTTCTTCATTATAAAGCATCCAAACTAATGCTGCTGTAGCGTATGTTAAGCCTTTAAATTTATCGCCAAGTAGTCCTTTTTTTACTGATTCTTTCGATAACCACATTATTTCAGGATTTTCTATATCTATACTCTTTGGTGCTGATACCTTCGAAATATTTTTTATAGATAGCATGCTTAGTTCTGAAAACATATAGCTACCACTAACCACATATTTTTTTAGTAATTTACAAAATCTAAATTCATAACCGAGTTCTTCCATAACCTCTCTTTTTGCTGCTTCCTCTAAACTTTCATTATTTTCGATACCACCAGCAGGGAAAGTATAAGAAACTTCACCAAGACCATGTCTATATTCATTGTAAACTAATAATTCTTTTTCTTTATTTTCAATTAATAGCATAACAGCATTATTTACTTCTATTCTATGATAGTCATCTATAATTTTACCGTTAGGAAGCTCAATAGTATCCTTGCTTATTTTAATATATGGGCTACCATCATAAACTTGCTCCCTAGATAGCAATTTCCAAATTTTATTTGAGGTCATATAAAATTTAACTCCTTCTCATGAATATATAATATATTATAACTCCAGGAACGGAAAATATCATATTAAAAATTCTAAAAATAAAATAAACAGATGCGTAGTGTAATAAAATATTACTATTTAATAAATACATAATTTGTGAAAAAGCAGCTTCACCAACTCCAATATTCCCAGGTGAAAGAGGAATGACGCTAATAATTTGAACAGCTAAACTAGCAATTAAGTTATTGAAAAAGGTTGTGTCCTGAGAAATTATGTACAAGGATATAAGGTATAAAGCGTAACCAATAATAAATTGAAGAATTATTGCAATAATTAAATTTATTAATAAATTTTTTGTAGCTTTTCTATAAGAAAAAAGAACTTTGAAGGTCTTTGCAATGAGTTTTATTTTTTTATTTTTATATTTATAGAGGTATAAAAGAATCTTCTTATTCACTCTTCTGCTGTTTAAGCACTTTCTTGAGAATAAAATAAGCGAAATTAAAAATATGAATAGGAATATATAATATAAATTTAAATTTACGCTATTAATATAATTGTTTTGTACAGATATATTGTTTAATGTGAAAATATTAGGTAAGAAAAATGCAATTATTATTAGCATAGAAAATAAACCAATTAATCTATCAATAACTACAGATAAACTAATGCCAATTTTATTATCTTTATCTTTTATAATATATATTGTTTTTACAACGTCACCAGCAACGCCAAACAATATATAGTTTAATGCGTAGCCAAGATAATATGCTTCAAATACTTTTCTAAAAGATATAGATCCATTTTGGATTTTTAATAGAAAGTACCATTTAAATGTCCCCAAAATAATTACAGCTACAATAAGTACAAATAGTTTTAATATTAATGATGCATTTAAGGTAAAAAAAACTGAAAAATCTAAAAAATTATATTTACTGAGTAGAAATATTGATCCTAAAGCAATAAATATTTTTAAAATTACGTTAATTTTCATTAATTTTGTTTACAAGATTTGTATTAATTAACAAGCACCCTTCAATTTCTTCATTTTTTATTGACAGCATACTTAAGCACTCTATTTTTTTATAATTAAAATCCTTACTTAATTTATTTGAGAAATAAAAAATCATTAAGTCAGAGTAAAATTTATTTTGTGGAAACTTTGCTTCTTTTTTATCTAAAATAAATTTTTGATGATACTCTTCTGTAATATTCATTGAGCGATATGGATTAACAATAAATATTGCATGAACATCCTTTATTCTTTTTTCTGTCCATTCTATATTATAAGTATCAAGAATAACTGGCAAAGAAGTGATGTATGTTTTATTTGCTTTTAAGCTATTTAGTAAGCTTGCAGTAAAAATATCTTCTTTCACTCCTGGGTATAAATATGATAAATCAACATTTGTAAAATTATATTTTTTTGAGTTTTTATATATAAGTTCTATTATTTTGACATCCATAGATTTATTAGTGATTGGTTTTCTTAAATCTCCAGAAATAAATTTATTTATTGAGATATTTGTAATTAATGTACCTATTGAGAAATATATATTTTTTCGCCAATTATTATCAACAACAGTCGAGGTTGAAGTATAAAATATAGAAAAACTTTGTAATATTATTAGTCCTATTATGAATGTTAAAAACAATTTTCTAATTTTTTCAATAGATATAGTATAGCAAATACATATCATTATAATTAATATATAGGCTATAGCGAACCTTCTAGGTGTAGATGCTATTGATATTGAAAATAATATTAGAGGAAAAATTGTTGGTAAAAATAAATACATAAATATTTCTTTACGAGTTTTAATTTTATTTTTAAATTTATAAAATAGCGCGGTAATAGATAAAAGAAAAAATATTATGTATGGCAGTGCGCCCATGTTTAATAAAAAATCATTGTAAAATTTAATAAAAACTTCATTTATGGAATTTAACTGGATGAAAGAACTATTAATATTCGTAACTTGAGCTATATCACCAAACTGTGTTCTGTATATCCATGAAAAAAGATCTCGCCACGAATCCAGCAACCAAATAAACATTATAAAAGGTAATAGTGTGAATATTATTAATGCATACGTATTATTTTCTTTTTTATAATTTAATATGTAAAAATATAGGTATTTTATTTCTGATAAAATTTTAGGAATATAAATTACAAGCGTAAAAATAATTATAGCTTTAAATAGTATTTCGTAGTAATTATGAGCGTTTATGGCATCTATTGAATCCCAATTTCCTCTATATATGCCATTTGCAACAATATCAATATTAATTCCCGACATTGACAAGATTAAGACAAATGAAGCAATAATTTTTATTATTAA
>JABHAT010000015.1 GCA_018674175.1 Gammaproteobacteria bacterium
GAAGAAGAAAAAACAAAAGAAAAAACAAAAGAGAAAGGTTAATAGAAAATGCTACAACCAAAGAAAACAAAATATCGTAAGCAAATGA
The DNA here is from genome assembly GCA_018674175.1 of Gammaproteobacteria bacterium. Classification (GTDB taxonomy): domain Bacteria; phylum Pseudomonadota; class Gammaproteobacteria; order Poriferisulfidales. The sequence goes on from JABHAT010000015.1 coordinate 89, forward strand.
AAGGAAAGAATAGAGGGCTTGCGCTTAGAGGCTCAAAAGTAAGTTTTGGAGAGTTTGGATTAAAGGCTACAGGAAGAGGCAGGCTGTCTGCCAGACAAATTGAGGCTGCAAGAAGAGCAATGACAAGACATGTAAAAAGAGGTGGTAAAATTTGGATAAGAGTTTTTCCTGATGTCCCAATAACAAAGAAGCCTTTAGAAGTTAGACAAGGTAAAGGTAAAGGTAACGTAGAATTTTGGATTGCAAAAATACAACCAGGAAGGGTTCTATATGAAATGGAAGGTGTTAGTGAAGATGTAGCTAGACAGGCTTTTAAGCTAGCGGCAGCGAAGCTTCCCTTCTCAACACAATTTGTTATTAGAACAATAATGTAGGTAAAAAAAGATGTTAGCGAAAGAAATTAGAGAAAAAACAGTTGAGGAACTTGTAACATTATTAGATGAGACAAGTATTGAGCACTTTAAATTAAAAATGCAGTTGACTACAGGGCAACTTCCGCAACACAGACAGGTTAGAGAGTCTAGGAAAAATATTGCATTAATAAAAACCATTATAAATGAAAAAAGGTTAGCTGATGGAACAGAATAGAAAAATTAAAACGTTAACTGGGAAAGTAGTTAGCGATAAAATGAATAAAACGGCTGTTGTACTTTTTGAAAGAAAAGTTAAGCATCCGAAGTATGGTAAATATATTAAAAAATCAACAAAATTCAAGATTCATGACGAAGATAATAAATGTAAAATTGGGGATATTGTAACAATTACAGAAGTCAGACCAATATCAAAAGACAAGTCATGGAAATTAGTGGAAGTTTTAGGAAGCAAGGAGAACTAGAGTGATACAAGTACAAACAGTATTGACAGCAGCAGATAACAGTGGAGCTAAAAAGATCCAGTGTATTAAAGTACTTGGCGGGTCAAAAAGAAGGTATGCAAGAATTGGAGATATAATAAAAATAAGTGTTCAATCAGCAATACCCAGAGGAAAAGTTAAAAAAGGAGAAGTATTGAACGCTGTCGTTGTAAGAACAGCAAAAGGTGTTAGAAGAGAAGATGGTTCATTAATAAAATTTGATGGGAATGCAGCTGTGTTACTTAATGCACAACTACAACCTATTGGAACAAGAATATTTGGTCCTGTAACAAGGGAATTGAGAACAGAAAAGTTTATGAAAATTATTTCATTAGCTCCAGAAGTTTTGTAGGAAGGTTTATAGATGAATAGATTAAAAAAAGGTGATCAGGTTTATATAATATCAGGTAAAGATAAAGGAAAGCTTGGTATAGTCTCAAAAATTGTTAGCGAAGAAAAAATTTTGGTAGATGGTATAAATTTAGCAAAAAAACATGTTAAACCTAATCCTAATAAGAATGAGACTGGCGGTATAGTTGAAAAAGAAATGCCGATACATACATCGAACGCAATGATTTATAATATTAAGACTAAAAAACCAGATAGAGTTGGTGTTCTAAAATTAAAAGATAATAAAAAAGTTAGAGTGTACAAATCAACAGGGGAACAAATTGATTTATGAGTAATAGACTTCAAACAATTTATAAAGAAGAAATAAGAAATTCATTGCAGGAAAAAATGAAATACAAATCTTCTATGGAAATTCCATGCATAACAAAAATTACTATTAATGTAGGTTTAGGGCAAGCTGTCAAAGATAAAAAAGTAGTTGAGCAAGCTGTTGGTGATATTGAGAAAATTTCTGGACAAAAAGCAGTGACAACAATAGCAAGAAAGTCTATTGCTAATTTTGGTTTAAGAGAAGGTATGCCAATAGGTTGTAAGGTAACATTAAGAAAAGATAAAATGTATGAATTTCTTGACCGTCTAATAACTATAGCTATTCCAAGAATACGTGATTTTAGAGGTTTTTCTAGAAAATCATTTGATGGAAGAGGTAATTATACTTTGGGTATTAAAGAGCAAATAATTTTTCCAGAGATAGATTATGAAAAAATAGATAGTGTTAGAGGTTTAGATATAGCTATAACAACATCTGCAAAAAATGATGATGAAGCTAGATTATTACTTCAAGAATTTAACTTTCCTTTTAGGAGATAAATATGGCTAAAACATCAATGATAATGAGAGAGAGAAAAAGAATAAAACTTAGTAAGAAATTATTTACTAAAAGAAAGGTTTTGAAAGATATTTTAAATAGTCAAGATGCATCAATGGAAGAGAAGTTAGAAGCATCTGCAAAATTACAAAAGTTACCGCGTGATTCAAGCATGAGTAGAATTACAAATAGATGTGCAATTACAGGAAGGCCAAAAGGTTTCTATAGGAAATTTGGTCTTGGAAGAACAAAAGTTAGGGAAGCAGCAATGCGAGGTGATATCCCTGGATTAGTAAAAGCTAGTTGGTAAGGGAGATATAATTATGAGTATGAGTGACCCAATAGCAGCAATGCTAACAATAATAAGAAACGGACAAATGGTGAATAAAGCATTTGTTTGCACAGATATGTCTTCAAAAAAAGAATCTATTCTTTCAGTATTAAAAGATGAAGGGTTTATACAAGACTATGAAGTAAAAGAAATTGAAAACAATAAAAAAAGATTGAAGATAAAATTAAAATATTTTCAAGGGAAACCTGTGATTAGTAATATTAAAAGAATTAGTAAGCCTAGTTTAAGAATATATAAAAGTAAAAATGAGCTCCCAAAAGTTTTGGGCGGACTTGGTGTAGCGATAGTCTCAACTTCAAAAGGAGTTATGACTGCTGACTCAGCAAGAAAGCAAAATTTTGGTGGTGAAATAATTTGTACAGTGGAGTAATAAATTGTCAAGAATAGCAAAACAACCTGTTGAAATACCGAATGGCGTAGAAATTAATATTAAAGATAATTTAATATCATTTAAAGGGCCTAAAGGAGAGATGTCGATGGATGTTCATTCTACTGTAAATGTAAATAAGGATGACAAGACTATTAATGTTGAGGTAAAAGAAAAGAATAGCGCTATGGCTGGAACCATGAGAGCACTTATATATAACAACGTAATAGGTGTAAGCCAAGGTTACGAAAAAAAATTAAATTTAGTGGGCGTAGGATATAAAGCTGAAGTTAAAAATAACCAGTTACATTTGGCTTTAGGTTTTTCTCACCCAGTAGTATATGACTATGAAAAAGCTATAGATATAAAAACACCTACTCCAACAGAGATTATTATAAGCGGTATTAGCAAACAAAGGGTTGGGCAGATAGCAGCTGAAATAAGAGCTTTTAGACCACCAGAACCTTATAAAGGTAAAGGTGTTAAGTATAGTGATGAAAATATTATTAGAAAAGAGGCTAAAAAGAAATAGTAATGAAAAATAAATTAGCAAGATTAAGATCTGCAAAAAAAATAAGAAGTAAGATTGCATTAGGTGAAAAACATAGATTAACAGTTTATAAGACTACAATGCACACTTATGCACAACTATGTTCTCCAAAGGGTGCTGTTATTGCTTCTGCAAGCACATTAGAAAAAGATATAGTAAACAATAAATTTCATACAGGAAATATTGAAACTGCAAAAATTATTGGAAAAGTAATTGCGGAAAGAGCAGGGGAAAAAAATATTACAGAAGTTGCTTTTGATAGAAGTGGTTACAACTATCATGGAAGAGTTAAAGCGCTTGCTGAATCTGCAAGAGAAAATGGATTAAAATTTTAATAGAGAATAAATATGTCAACAAATATAGACAAATATCAAGGTAGCGAAGAGCTTTTAGAAAAACTAGTTAAAGTCAACCGTGTGGCAAAAGTTGTTAAAGGTGGTAGGCAATTTGGATTTACAGCTCTAACAGTAATAGGTGACGGTAATGGTAGAATTGGTTATGGCTATGGAAAAGCTAAGGAAGTACCTTTGGCGATTCAAAAAGCCATGGAGAAAGCTAGAAGAGATTTGACAAGAATTCCAATTATTGATGGAACATTGCATTATCCGTTAGTTGGTAGGCATGGGGCCGCAAGAGTATATATGCAACCAGCTTCTGAAGGAACTGGAATTATTGCTGGCGGAGCTATGAGAGCAGTATTTGAAGTATTAGGAGTGAGAAATGTCTTAGCTAAATGTATTGGCACAACAAACCCAATCAATGTAGTTAAGGCGACAATTAATGGATTAAGATCTGTTGAATCACCACAGCATGTTTCGAATAAAAGAGGGAAATCCATAGAACACATACTAGGTATAGAAAATGTCAAAGATTAAATTAACTTTAGTAAAAAGCTTAAGTGGAAGATTAAAAGCACATCAAGCATGCGCTAGAGGTTTAGGTATAAAGAAAATACATAGAACTATTGAAGTAAATGATACTCCTGAAAATAGAGGCATGATCAATAAGATTAATTATTTATTAAAAATTGAGAAATAAAAAATGGAACTAAATACAATTGCACCCGAAGTAAAGAAAAAAAATGCCAAAAGGGTAGGTAGAGGAATAGGTTCTGGCACTGGAAAAACTGCTGGAAGAGGACATAAAGGACAAAAAGCTAGAGCAGGCGGATACCATAAAGTAGGTTTTGAAGGTGGTCAAATGCCCATTCAAAGAAGGCTTCCAAAAGTAGGTTTTTCTTCCAGAAAAAATGATACAGCTAGAGTTAGATTGGGAGAGCTTCAGTTTGAGGGTAACGAAGAAATAACAATTGATGTATTAAAAGAGAAGAAAATAATTTCACATAAAGCAAAAGAAGTTAAGGTCTTTCTTTCTGGCGAATTAAAAGAAAAAGTAAACCTTAAAGGCATCATGGTAACTAAAGGTGTAAGAACGGTTATTGAAGATTTAGGTGGAAAAATTACAGAATAAATTATGGAAGAACTTAGAAAAAGATTATTTTTTGTATTTGGAGCTATACTAGTTTATAGAATTGGTACTTACATACCTGTTCCTGGTATAAATCCAGCTGCACTAGCATCTTTTTTTGAGCAACAAAGCGGGACAATAATTGATATGTTTAATATGTTCTCAGGTGGAGCGTTAGAAAGATTTAGTATTTTAGCGTTAGGAATAATGCCATATATATCTGCTTCAATCATAATGCAATTAATGTCTTCAACAATGCCAGCACTTAAAGAGATAAAGAAAGAAGGTGAGACAGGAAGAAAAAAAATTACTCAGTACACAAGATTTGGAACATTAGGTTTAGCAACCTTGCAAGCTGGAGGGGTCGCAGTAGCACTCCAAGCACAAGGAATAGCTTTGTATAGTGGATCAGGCTTTGTATTTTCAACAATAATTACTTTAGTAACTGGAACAATGTTTTTGATGTGGTTAGGCGAACAAATATCAGAAAAAGGAATAGGTAATGGAATATCTATAATAATATTCGTAAGTATAGTTTCTGGATTACCTACAGCAGTCGGTGGAACATTGGAGCTAGCGAGTACAGGCGAACTAAATTCTGCATTAGTTGTGATGATCTTAATATTAGCTATAGCAGTTACAGCATTCGTAGTTTTTATAGAGAGAGGGCAAAGAAAAATCACAGTAAATTATGCTAGAAGACAGCAAGGCAGAAAAATGGTTCAAGCTCAGTCAAGCTATTTACCATTGAAATTAAATATGGCTGGTGTTATACCTCCTATTTTTGCATCTAGTATAATCTTATTTCCATCAACATTAGGTCAGTGGGCAGGGTCTACAGAAAACATGGGTTGGTTAAAAGATATTTCTTCAACTCTTGCTCCTGGGCAACCGCTTTATGTAGTTCTTTATGCTGCGGCAATAATGTTTTTTTGTTTTTTTTACACAGCTCTTGTTTATGACTCAAGAGAAACATCAGATAATTTAAAAAAATCTGGAGCTTCTATACCTGGAGTAAGACCAGGAGAGCAAACTTCAAAATATATTGACAATGTTTTAACAAGATTGACAGCAGTTGGAGCGTTATATATTACATTAGTTTGTTTATTACCAGAATTCTTAATAATTGGTCTCAATGTTCCATTTTACTTTGGTGGAACTTCATTATTAATAATAGTAGTTGTAATAATGGACTTCATAGGTCAATTACAGTCCCATATGATGAATTATCAGTATGGAAGTTTAATGAAAAAATCAAACTTACAGGGTTATAAGCGATGAAAGTAAGAGCGTCAGTAAAAAAAATATGTAGGAATTGTAAAATAATTAGAAGAAATCGAGTAATTCGTGTGATTTGTATAAATCCAAGACATAAGCAAAGGCAGGGATAATAATGATTGAACATATTAACCATATTGTTAAAATACATAACATTTTTCAGGAAATATAATGGCTAGAATAGCAGGTATAAACGTCTCAGATAATAAGCATACAGTAATTGCTTTGCAGTCTATTTATGGAATAGGCCCAACAAGAGCAAAAAAGATTTGTGATGACTCAAAAATAAAACCATCTATAAAGATAAAAGAATTAACAGAAGCAGAAGTAGAAACTCTAAGAACGCAGGTTTTAAAATACAATATTGAAGGTGATCTTAGAAGAGAGATTACACTTAATATTAAAAGATTGATGGATTTGGGAACATATAGAGGAATTAGACATAGAAAAGGATTGCCTCTAAGAGGGCAAAAAACTAAAAATAATTCGAGGACTAGAAAAGGCCCTAGAAAAGCGATAAGAAAATAATTAGGAATACTAATGGCAAAAACAAACATAAAAACAAAGAAGAAAGTTAAAAAAGTTGTTACTGACGGCATAGCCGTAATAAATTCAACTTTTAATAACACAATTATTACAATTACTGACAGGCAAGGTAACACGCTTTGCTGGGCGACAGCTGGTGGGTCAGGTTTTAGAGGCTCAAGAAAAAGCACACCTTTTGCTGCGCAGGTTGCAGCAGAAAAAGCTGGAAACTTAGGGAAAGAATTTGGACTAAAGACCTTAGTTGTTTTAGTTAAAGGGCCAGGACCAGGAAGAGAATCTGCAGTTAGAGCACTAAATAATATAGGGTATAAAATAACTGATATAAACGATGTTACGCCAATACCACATAATGGGTGTAGACCACCTAAAAAGAGGAGAGTGTAAAAAGTGGCAAGATATATAGGACCAAAATGCAAATTAATGAGAAGAGAAGGAACAGATCTTTTATTGAAAAGTAGAAGAAGATCTCTCGACTCAAAATGCAAGCTTGACAACCAGCCAGGGCAACATGCAGATAAGAAAGCAAGATTGTCTGATTATGGTTTACAGCTTCGTGAAAAACAAAAGCTAAAAAGAATATACGGTGTTTTAGAAAAGCAATTTAGACTTTATTATAAAAAAGCTGCAAGGCAAAATGGGTCTACAGGCGAAAACTTGCTGAAATTATTAGAAAGAAGACTAGATAATGTAGTTTATAGGATGGGATTTGGGTCAACAAGAGCTGAATCTAGACAACTTGTTAGTCATAAAGCAATTTTAGTGAACGGTATAATAGTAAATATTGCTTCATACCAAGTATCTGCTGAGGATGTAATTTCTATAAAAGAGAAGTCAAAAACACAAACAAGGATACAAGAGTCATTAGCTTTAAGTGATCAATACGATACTATTTCGTCTTGGGTTGCGGTAGATAGTAAAAAAATGGAAGGAATTTTCAAATCTATACCTGAAAGAATGGACTTACCTTCAGATATAAATGAATCATTAGTTGTCGAATTATATTCTAAATAAAAGAGGTGTTTTATTGTGTCAAATTTTAATAATTTATTAAAGCCAAAAATAGTTAATATAGAGAATGTATCTCTAAATAATACAAAAGTTACTTTAGAGCCATTAGAAAGAGGTTTTGGTCATACTTTAGGAAGTGCTTTGAGAAGAATTATGCTTTCTTCAATCGTTGGTTCTTCAGTAACCGAGGTTTCAATAGAAGGTGTTCAGCATGAATACAGTACTATTGAAGGTATCCAAGAGGACGTAATTGATATAATGCTAAATTTAAAAGAAATATCTTTTAGAATGAATGGAAATAGTAGCGCAACATTATCATTATCAAAAAATGAAGTTGGTCCAGTTACAGCTTCTGATATTGAATTAAAAGGGGATATAGAAATTGTAAATCCAGAACACGTTATAGCTAACATCACTACAAAAGGTGCTTCTATAAATATGCAAATAGAAGTGAGCGAAGGGATTGGTTATTCTTCTGCTAGCCAAAGAAAAGATGATGTAAATAGAATTGTAGGTTCTTTATTAATTGACGCAAGTTACAGCCCAATAAAAAAAGTATCTTATAAGGTAGATTCAGCTAGAGTAGAACAAAGAACTGATTTGGATAAACTGATAATAGAATTAGAAACTGATGGAACTATAGATCCTGAAGCTTGTATAAGAGAAGCTGCCACAATATTGCATGATCAAGTTTCGGTATTTGTTGATCTAAAAGCTATAGAAGAAAAAGAACAAAAAACAGAAGAAGCAGAAATAGATCCTAATTTATTAAGACCAGTTGATGATCTTGAACTTACAGTGAGGTCAGCAAATTGTCTTAAAGCTGAAAATGTATATTATATAGGTGATCTAATTCAAAGAAGTGAAAATGAATTATTAAAAACACCTAATTTAGGAAAGAAATCTCTTACAGAAATAAAAGATATACTAGGAACATACGGACTATCTTTAGGTATGAAATTAGATAACTGGCCTCCAAGTAATCTTCAAGATCAAGACAACCAAGCTAAAAAGTTTTAGGAGAACATAGTGAGACATAAGTATTCTGGTAGAAAATTAAATAGAACATCATCACATAGAACTGCGATGTTTAAGAATATGATGGCATCTCTTATTGAGCATGAAGAAATTAAGACAACAGTTCCAAAAGCAAAAGAACTTAGAGGTTTTGTTGAGAGACTAATAACTATATCTAAAAATGATACGGTAGCAAAAAGAAGAATAGTGTTCTCAAGAATAAGATCAAAGGAAGCAGTTGCAAAATTATTTACAGAACTAGGGCCAAGATTTAAACAAAGACCAGGTGGATACCTGAGAATTTTAAAGTGTGGTTATAGGGCGGGTGACAAAGCGCCCATGGCAATAGTCCAGCTTGTTGATAAAAAACAAGAGGTTACTGAAGAGTCATAATATTTTTTTTAAGTAAGTTCCAGTAAAAGATTTCTTATTTTTTGAAATTTTTTCTGGTGTTCCTACTTCTAGTATAGTTCCTCCTTTTATACCACCTTCGGGTCCCATATCAATTATCCAGTCAGCAGTTTTGATAACATCAAGGTTGTGTTCAATAATGATAATAGTGTTGCCTTTATCTCTTAGTGCATAAATTATTTTTAACAACTGATTTATATCGTGAAAATGAAGGCCTGTTGTTGGTTCGTCAAATATATATATAGTTTTCCCTGTATCTCTTTTTGAAAGTTCTTTTGCCAACTTAACTCTTTGTGCTTCACCACCAGAAAGTGTTGTAGCATTTTGACCTACTGTTATATATGAAAGCCCAACATCAACTAGTGTTTTTAGTTTTCTTTTAACTGTCGGCACACTATCAAAAAAACCATAGGCTTCATCTACTGTCATATCTAAAACTTCAGAAATATTTTTATTTTTATACAAAACTTCAAGCGTAGAATTATTATATCTTTTGCCTTTACAGATATCACACTGAACATATATATCTGGAAGAAAATGCATTTCTACTTTTATTACTCCATCACCATGGCATGATTCACATCTTCCACCTTTAACATTAAAACTAAATCTTCCTGGATTATAGCCCCTGGATCTTGATTCTTGTGTTGCAGCAAATAGATCTCTTATTATTGTAAATAATCCAGTGTATGTTGCAGGATTTGATCTTGGTGTTCTTCCTATTGGACTTTGATTGATCTCAATAATTTTATCAAATTCTTCCCAACCTTTAATATCTTTAACTTTTCCGTATGAGTTGCTATTTTTATTAATTTTATTGCTAAGATATTTATATAGGGTCTCATTGATAAGTGTTGATTTTCCGGACCCAGAAACACCTGTTACACATGTCATTAAGCCAATTGGAATATCTACACTTAAATTTTTTAAATTATTAGATGAGGCCCCTAAAATAGATATCTTTTTATTACTAGGTAGAACTCTATTTTTAGGAATTTTAATTTCTTTTTTACCTGAAATATACATTCCAGTTATGGAATTTTCATTATTCTCAATACTTTCAGGTGTCCCTTCGGCAATAATTTCACCACCATATGATCCTGCTCCAGGACCAATATCAATCACATAGTCTGCAGCTCTTATTGTGCATTCATCATGCTCTACTACTATTACTGTATTACCAAGATCTCTTAAGCTATATAAAGTCTCAATAAGTTTGTCATTATCTTTCTGATGTAGCCCTATAGAGGGCTCATCAAGTATGTATGTAACACCTACTAAACCAGCACCAATTTGACTAGCTAGCCTAATTCTTTGATTTTCACCTCCTGAAAGAGTTTCTGCGCTTCTATCAAGACTTAAGTAGTTTAAACCAACATTATTCAAAAAACCTAATCTAGAACTTATTTCCTCAACCAACCTATAGGCTATTTTTTTTCTTTTTCCATCTAATGATAATTTTTTGAAAAAAATTAAGCAATCTTCTATCGGCATTAATGAAATATCAGAAATGTTTAAGTTGTCAATTAATACATTTCTTGCGTATTCTGATAATCTAGTCCCTTTGCATTCTTCGCAAGTTTGTTTTGATAAATATTTATTTAACTCGTCCCTAACGAAATTAGATTCTGTATTATTATATCTTCTTTCAAAATTATTTAGAACGCCTTCAAAAACTTGTAGTTTTGAAACTTTTTTTCCAGAGTTATTATAATAAGTAAATTTTATTTCTTCTTCTCTGGTGCCATGTAGTACTATATTTTGTATTTTTTTATTTAGTAAATTAAAAGAGCTGTCTATATTAAATTTATAATGAATTGAAAGTGATTTAATAATTTGATAGTAAAATTCATTTCTTTTATCCCAACCTTTAATAGCTCCTTCAGATAGACTTAGATCTTTATTTACAATTTTATTTTCATCAAAAAATTGATTTACGCCTAAGCCATCACATTCTTTGCAAGCTCCTACAGGACTGTTAAATGAGAATAGCCTGGGTTCTAATTCATTAATGCTATAGCCGCAATGTGGGCATGCAAATTTTGAAGAATAATTTTCATTTGATTCTCTATCAATGGAATATATTGTTACTAAATCATTTTTATAATTTAAGGCAGTTTCTATTGATTCCGTAAGCCTTATCTTTGATTTTTCATTTATTTTTAAACGATCTATAACTAGTTCAATTGTATTATTTTTTTTTGGATCAATTTTTGGAAGATCACTGATATTATGAATTGTGTTATTTATTCTTAATCTTACAAAACCTCTGATTTTAATATCCTCTATTATATTTTTATGTTCTCCCTTTCTACTTTTTATCAACGGAGTTAATATTATTAATGATTCATCTTCTTGATACTTGTTATATAGATCCTCTACAATCTCTGAGGCAGATTTTCCCTCTAGACTATTTTTATGTTTTGGGCATATTGGCACTCCTGCTCTAGCAAAAAGCAGCCTCAAATAGTCGTGAATTTCCGTTATAGTGCCAACTGTTGATCTTGGGTTATGAGAAGTAGTTTTTTGCTCTATCGAGATTGCTGGCGAAAGACCTTCTATATGGTCAACATCTGGTCTTTCCATTCTTGTTAAAAATTGTCTTGCGTATGCTGATAATGACTCAACATACCTTCTTTGGCCCTCAGCAAATATAGTATCAAACGCTAAAGTAGATTTTCCTGAGCCAGATAAGCCTGTTATAACCACTAGCTTGTCTCTAGGTATTGTTACGTCTATATTTTTTAAATTGTGGCTTCTGGCACCCTTAATTACTATATTCTGCATTTACATATGATATTATTATGGAATAAGTGCATAGAGTATATCTACTGAATTGAAAGGTATAGTGTTAATTGCAAATATATGGTTAATGTATAAATAAATAATAGGAGTTTCAAAAAATGGCTGGAGTAAATAAAGTTATAATTCTTGGTAGGCTTGGAGCTGATCCTGAATTAAGGTCATCACCTTCTGGAGTTACGTCTTGCAACTTAAGTATTGCAACTTCTCAAAATTGGACCGATAAGTCCTCAGGGGAAAAGAAAGAAAAAACAGAATGGCATAGGATTGTATTTTTTGGGAGATCAGCTGAAATTATTGATCAATATGTAAAAAAAGGACAAGAGCTATATATTGAAGGAAGTTTATCGACTAGTAAATATGAAAAAGATGGAATTGAAAGATATACAACAAATATCATTGGGTCTTCTTTTAACTTTATAAGTGGTTCTGGATCATCTTCTTCTAATTCAAATAATAATCAATTTAATGATAATATGAATCAAGATGTTGCTACAAAATCGCAAGAAACATCTAGTAAAGATGATTTTGATGATGATATACCATTCTAAATTTTTTTAAAAAATTCAAATTATCTAATGTTATTAACTTTATTTTTCTCCACAATAATAATTTCACTAATTATTACTAATATAATAGAGAAAAATTTTTCAAGATATTCCTTATTTATAGATAAACCTAATAATAGGAGTATGCATTCAAATCCGGTACCAACAGCAGGTGGGATAGGCATGCTTGCTACATATATATTATACATAACTGCTCTTCACAATATTTATGATGTAAATAATAATGTAATCTTTTTTTTATTTGTATCATTGTTACCTATAGCAATTGTTTGTATCATAGATGATTTTAAAGAAATAAATATTTTTGTGAGATTGTTGGCACAATTTTTTTCAGCATTATTAATAATATATTATTTTCAAATAAGTGATGATGGCAATTTTAGAAATTATTTAAACCAAGAGTTTTTTTTAATAATAATTTTATCAATTATATTATCAATGTGGTTGATGAATTTATATAATTTTATGGATGGAATAGATGGCTACGCAGTTTCTGAATGTATCTTTGTATCTTTTTCTTCAGCATTAATAATTTATTTGAATAACGAAGATAGCATACTATCTTTATATTTAGTTGGTCTTGGATTATCAAGTATTGGTATTTTAGTAAGAAATTGGCACCCTGCAAAAATTTTTATGGGAGATACCGGTAGCGTTTCTATTGGTTTCTTTTTTTCATTTTTCATTTTTTATAGTGCTTCAGAATCAATGATCAGTATATATACATGGCTTATACTACTATCAATTTTTATATCTGATTCCACATATACTTTATTTGTGAGAATTGTAACAAAAAAAAATATTACACAGCCTCATTTAACACATGCTTTTCATCTTTTAGCATCGAATAAAAATTCTCAAGTATTTGTAACAAAGAGAATGATTATTTTAAATATTTTTTGGGTTTTACCTATGGCAGTACTTTCAAATTTCTATATGAATTACAATGTTGTAATAACATTTATAGCCTACGTACCTATGGTTGTTTATCTAATTAAAATTGGAGCTGGATTAGAGTATAATAAGAAAATATGAAAAAAAAATATTATATTGAGACCCAAGGCTGCCAAATGAATGAGTATGACAGCGATAAAATGAAAGATCTTCTTAGTAAAGAAATGGATTTTGTTGGCACAAATATTAAAGAAGAGGCGGATGTTTTAATTGTAAATACCTGTTCAATTAGAGAAAAAGCACAAGAGAAAGTTTTTTCTTTGCTGGGAAAATGGAGAAAATTAAAAAAAATTAATCCAGATATTGTTATAGGAGTTGCTGGATGTGTTGCTTCACAGGAAAGCGATGCTATTTCATCTAGGGCACCGTATGTTGATATGGTTATTGGCCCACAAACAATTCATAGACTGCCAAAAATCTATAAAGAGTCATTAAAATCAAAAAAAACTATCGTTGATGTTGAGTTCCCATTAATTGAAAAATTTGATAATTTGCCAGTAGTATCTGAATCAAAATTTTCAGAAATGGTTACTATAATGGAAGGTTGCAGTAAGTACTGTTCTTATTGTGTTGTTCCATACACAAGAGGTACTGAAGTTAGTAGACCATTAGATGATATATTGCTAGAAATAAATTCTTTAGTAGATAATGGTGCAAAAGAAATTATTTTATTAGGTCAAAATGTAAATGCATATTTTTATGAAGACAATAAGGGAAATATAGTAAATTTTGGATTATTATTATTCTATATTGCGAGAAATAAGGGTATTAAAAGGATTCGTTACACAACCTCACACCCAAATAATTTTGATGCGCAGACTTATTTAGCTTATGAAAAACTTCCTCAACTAGTTAGTCACCTTCATTTACCAATTCAAAGTGGGTCAGATAGAATATTGGCAGCAATGAAAAGAGGTTATACGGTTCTTGAATATAAATCAGTAATAAGAAAGTTAAAAAAAGCTCGACCAAGCATGACATTTTCTTCGGATTTTATAGTAGGTTTTCCTGGTGAAACAGAAGAAGATTTTATGAAAACTATAGATTTGATAAAAGAAGTAGAGTTTGATCAGTCATATAGCTTTATATATAGCAAGAGACCAGGCACACCGGCTGCATCATTACATGATGAAGTAAGTGATTCAGAAAAAAAACTGAGGCTTAAATTTTTACAAGAGACAATAAATACGCTGTCTAAAAGCAGATCTAAATCAATAGTTGGTGAAAATGTAGAAATTTTGGTTGAAGGTAAGTCATCAAAATATAATGACATGGTGACTGGCAGAACCACAAATAACAAAATTATTAACATACCAGGAAAAGATAATCTTGTTGGTGAGCTTTTAAATATTCAGGTTACAGAACTAAATAATAAGTCTTTAAAGGGAGAGATTTTAATAAAATAATTTTATGGATAAAGTAGAGATAATACTAGAGCCGGTCGATAATAATAGGTTATTAAATTTATGTGGACCTCTAAACAATAACTTAAAAGAATTAGAATTAAGATTTGACGTTGAAATTAATCAAAGAGGCAACTTATTTTATTTTTCAGGAAATAAGAAAAATATTTTTATAGCATCTGAAACTCTTAAAGAGCTTTATGTGGAAGCTGGCAAAAAAGATATATCAATAGACTTATTGCATGATTTTCTTGACCAGCCAAATGTTTTAAAAAATAATAAAAGAGGCCCCAGTAATAATGGTGTTGGTAATCTTAAATATAAAAATTATGTAATAAATATTTCTAGTGATAGCCAAAGAAATTTCGTAGAAGAAATTGATAAAAATGATTTAGTTTTTTCAGTAGGAGCTGCTGGCTCAGGAAAAACTTTTCTCGCTATTGGTGCAGCTTTGCATTTTTATGAAATTGGTTTAGTAAAAAAAATTGTTTTAGTTAGGCCAGCTGTTGAAGCAGGGGAAAGTCTTGGTTTTTTACCAGGAGATCTTTCTCAAAAAATAGACCCCTATTTAAGACCAATGTACGATGCTTTGAATACTATTATGGATACAAATCTTTTAAATAAAATGATTGATCAAAATATTATCGAAGTAGCTCCTTTAGCATACATGAGAGGTAGAACATTGAATAATTCATTTATAGTTCTAGATGAGGCGCAAAATTCTACAAAAGAACAAATGAAAATGTTTTTAACAAGATTAGGAAAAAATTCAAAAGCAGTCATAACAGGAGATGTAACGCAAATTGATTTGCCTAATGCTTTTTCTGGGTTAGTGCATGTATTGCCATTAATAAATAAGATTCCAGGTATAAGTGTATGTGAGTTTAAAAATACAGACGTTATGAGACATCCGCTTGTAAAAAAAATTATCAAAGCTTATGAAGTTAAAAACTAATGATTAAGAGTTTTCTAATTAATAATATTAAAGATGAATATGCTCCTGACAGCGCATTATTTGATGAATGGTTTGGCTCAGTAGAGTACTGTGGAGATGCAGAAATAACAATAAAAGTTGTAACCCCTGAAGAAATGAGAAATCTAAATATTCTATATAGAGATAAAGATAAAATATCTGATACTTTAGCGTTCCCATTTGATAATCTATTTGTAGGTAAAAAAATTATATTAGGTGATATTGCAATGTGTGCAAATAAGATTAATACAGATTCTATTTTTTTTAATAAAGAAAAGTTAGAAAGATGGGCGCATTTAACAATCCACAGTACTTTACATTTATTAGGTTACACGCATGATAATAAAATAGATCAAGAAAATATGGAAAATACAGAAATTGATATATTAAGAAAATTTGATATCTTTAACCCATACGAAATTTAAATATTATGAAAATTTTTAAAAATTTAATACAAAAATTTTATGAAAATAATTTAGATAGAAAAAAAATTATTTTACAGTTAAGACGTTATCATGAAAAAAAATACATTAATATGGAATTACTTTCCATGCTACTTGGTGTATTTAAAGTTCAGGAAACTAGAGTAAAAGATATTATGATACCAAGATCAAATATGGTAATAATTAAAAAAAACTCATCCATAAATGAAATTTTACCACTCATTATAAAATCTTCTCATTCAAGATTTCCTGTAATTCTTGAAAATAAAGATGAAATTATTGGAATATTATTAGCAAAAGATCTTTTAAAATTTATAGATAAAGATAGCAGTAGTTTTAATATTGATGAGATTATAAGACCAAGCGTAATAATTCCAGAAACAAAAAAATTAAATGTTCTATTGAGTGAGTTCAAATCCGGAAGAAATCATTTGGCTGTAGTGGTAGATGAATATGGTGGTGTCTCTGGTCTAATAACTATTGAAGATGTGTTAGAGCAGATAGTTGGAGATATTATTGATGAACACGATACTGTTTTAATCAACAGCAATATTAAGAAATTAAAAAATTCTTTATATTTGATTAACGGGTCAACAACATTACAAGAATTTAATGATTTTTTTAAGTGTCATTATAGTAGTGATAAATTTGATACTATAAGTGGATTATTAATAAATAAATTCAAAGGGCTACCAAAAAATCAAGATATAATATTAATTGATAATTATAAGTTTCAAATAAAACTTTCAGATCAAAGAAGAATTCACAGTATTCAATTAGATATTAAAGATTAAATAAGGCAAGTATATGAAGTATTTAGTATGTTTTTTTATTGGCTGGATGTATACACTCTCTTTTTCTCCGTACAATGTATCTCTGCTATCATTAGTAAGTATTTTGGTGTTACTGCTTTTTCTAGATCTTGATTCTTTAAAAGATTCTACTATAAAAGCATTTTTATTTTCTTCTGGGTATTTTTTGAGTGGTACATATTGGCTTGAAAATGTAATAAGACAATATTCTGAAGTTGGCTACATATTATCAATAATTATAATATTATTTTTTATCTTATACTTATCAATTTTTATTGCTTTACCAATAATTATATCTTCGTATTTAAAAATTAATTTAAAACTTCATGAAAACTATTCCTTAATTATAATGTCAATACTTATGGTTTTTTTTGAAATTATAAGAGCAGAAATATTTACTGGTTATTCATGGCATAATTTTGGTCAGGCAGGAATAGGCTCTCCACTTGAGTATTTTTTTCCTGTCATAGGCGTTCACGGCATAACTTTAATTATTTTCTTATCTGCGCTAATTATTATTAATATAATTAGGTCAAAAAATTTAAAATTTTTTTTACCATTACTCACAATTTTTTTATTATTTTATTTTAGTATTTATTCAAAAGATTGGACATTTGAAAGTTCAAAGATGGCATCCATAACTATTATCCAACCAAATACTTCGAATAAATTATCTTATGATAAAGAAGAGACAATCAAAAGAATGAATATTTTAAGTAATATGAGCTCTGATTTAACTGTTAATTCCCCTGATATTGTTTTATGGCCAGAAGCACCATTAGTTGTACCTTATAATAATATAAAAAAATCTTTTTATGAAAATATTTTAAGTAAGATGCCTAGCTCAACCTCTCTTGTTACAGGGTCATTCTACGAAGACAATGGTAATATTTATAATACTATAATTAATGTATCAGACCCTTCAAATTTATATCATAAAAAACATCTTGTTCCGTTTGGTGAGTATTTGCCTTTTAGAGAAATAATGTCGTCTATTTATAATTTTATTGGAATAAATATTTATGATTTATCAAAAGGAAAAATATCAAATGTTATAAAAGTTAATGAATTTAAAGCTTACTCATTAATTTGTTACGAAAGTATATTTTCTAAAGAATCTTTAATAAAAATTTCTGAGGCTGATTTTATATTAAATGTTTCAAATGATGGTTGGTTTGGAGATTCTCTTGCGCCATACCAACATCTTGATGCTTTGCGTATGAGAGCACTAGAGAATCAAAGGTACGCAATAAGATCTGCGAATAATGGAATATCAGCAATTATTTCTCCATACGGAAATATAATAAATTTTATACCATATAATAAAACGGGTTTAATAAACGCTAGTATAGTAGCTAGGAATGGTTACACACCACTATCAAGATATGGTTATAGCACTCTGTATATCTTTACATTCTTAATATTTATTTACGCTAGCATCTATTTTAATATAAAGGCGTTCAAGCGCTAATAGAAATAATTTTGTAATTTCTAACTAGTTTTACAATATCATTAACATTTTCAGCAGTAATATTAGAGCTTCTTGAGGCATTATTTTCACAAAGAGCTCCTCTGAAACCCATATAATTAGGGTTTAGTTTTATAATGTCATCGATGTGAGTTTTATTTATTGAGCCAGCAATCCCAGTTAATAAATTCATGCTTTTTGCTATAGTAATAAAATTATTTATTTGATAATGAGTAACATGATTAAATAAATTCCCAGATTTTTTATTTGATGTGTCTACCATTATCCCTGAAAAACCTGATTCTTTAAGCTCAGCAATTTCATTTTTAGTTGGAAGAAACTTATCTGCAAAAAAAACAGCAATAAGTTTTTTACATGATTTTATATTACATAATGTTTTTATGTAACTATTATCGTATACTCCAATTTTTATGAAATCTACATTTGTAGATGAAACTTCATCTACATTTTCAGAGATTAGCTCTATATCATTTGGTAAATCTCCAACTGTTGAGCTTGTTAATTTTTTTTTATTAATAAAATTTACTATTATTTCAATATCATTTTTCTCGAGTCTACCCAAAGCTCCTTTAGACGGGTCCTTGAGATCTATGATGTCAATGTCAGTATCTATTAATATTTTTGCTTCAGACAAATCCTTTATACTTGCTAAAATTTTTGACATTTTATTTAATACTATCCTTATATTTATTTATATAGTCCAAAAGCCACTCCCATGCTTCAGCTTCATTACTTCCTGCGGTCTTATTTATTGCAATTTGAAGATATTTTATTTCTTCATCAATTTTTTTATTATCTATAATTCCAAGTCTTGATGCAAGAATACATAGTTCAATTACTGCTGATTTTGCTCTATTAAATCCATAATACATTCTATGTATCTCTTCATTTACTGGCTTACATATTATTGTAGGCCTTTTGCTATCTTCATCTATGTTTTCTACTACGAATTCAGTATGTGAAACTGCATCTTTTATTCGAAAACAGTCTATCGTATTGGTTTCTATAAAATCTATATTTATTCTTTTTTTTATTATACAGGAGGCAAATATTCTTACATCATCAATATAATTTATTACACCTGATTTATTTCTTAGAATATTATCTAATGATACAGACGGTTTGAAAGGTTTTATTTTTAATATATTTTTATCTATATATATACCAAGAGGTGATACTTTAATCGAATTATCTAGATTTTTAGTTGTTACTACAGTTTCTCTTACGTAAGTCATTTATTTTTTACTCTTACTATTTTTAATTTTTCTCATCGTGTGTCCTGCGGTCTTAAATCTCATCATATCATCTTCAGAAATGTCTACTGAGCAGCCCCACTTAAGCATTTCGTCTTGGTCATATCTTTTACCTAATTGAAATGCTATGTGAGCCTTTGCTAGCTCCATACCCAGATAATATGCATGACCGTCGTCATTTTTTATATCGAGATATTGATAAAATTCAGTCGCATCTTTTTCTGTATAAAAGCTTTTATTATTAAAAACATGAATTCCATCTTCATTTACATATATCCTGTAATTTTTATCTTTTACATTTGACCACATTTCTTTTAGTTCATCAGTATTATATGGAAATGGTTTCCTCTCATGTAAGTGGAGTAGTTTATTAGAAATATCTTTAGGTGGCATACTATAAGTTTTTGTAGTGTACATAATTCTTCTTGCAAAATTACCTTCAATTATTGCTTTATTACAATGTTCACTTACTTGAGTGCAAAGAGCATAATTGATATCTAATTCTGAGGCTATTCCAAACAATAATGCATTCATTCCTGCAGTATCAGCATGCGTTAGTTCTGTAAGATTTCCAATTCCTATCATTACCTCAATATCCGGAAACTTTCTTCTTAGCTTTTGATATCTTACAATGGAATCAGTGAAACCAAAGTTTATCGGTTCTAGAATTGAATCAGCAATAAACTGCCTATTATCTTTTAACAACCTATCTATTAATTTATGAAAATTATCTTCCTCACGTGGAGAGTCTGGAATAATAACTGGTATTGAATCTACTTTGTCCATTACCCAGATAGATTTTTCTTGAAGGCTTAATAAGAAATCAGCTCCTGCTTTTGATCCAGTTATTAAATCATTTGTATCTAAAGAATCAACGCTCACCATAAAATTTTGTTTTTTTAATTCTTGTATAGTTTCACTTAAATGCGGAAATTTTGTACTTGGCAGACATCCAATGTCAATTATATCGGCTCCATCTTTTTTATACATATTAGCTTGTTTAATGATCTGACCTATTGTCATATTTGGTGCTTCAGTAACCTCGCCAATTATTTTTGTATCATATTTACTTAAGTCTAAATCTTTACCTTGCAGACCTAGAAAACTAGGTATGTCTTTTAATTCCTCAGGACCTCTTATGCATTCTTTGCCAGAAAACTTTGTTAATTCTTCAATGTCCCCTCTACATCTTCCTGGTATTACAATTTTTGTACCTTTTTTTAAACTATCTAAATTTATTTTTTTAATAATAATATCTATTGTTGCAAGTGCTGCAACATTTACACCAATGTCAAGAACCTCATACGTGAACTTGTTTTTTGAACTTATATCAGATAAAACTTTTTCAAGCGATATCTTTGCTAATTTCCCTGTTAAAAATATTAAATGGTCCTTCATAGCGTCTCATATGATTGAATTGTATATTTTATTTTGTTTTAGCATAATGTAAACTAATTAAAATAAATAATTTAGTACAGTTTATATGATAGGAGTCTTTGGTGGAAGTTTTGATCCAATACATTTTGGCCATATAGAGCCCTTAACAGAGCTATCAGAAATTTTTGATTTTTCAGAAATTAGGTTAATTCCAACACATCAATCGCCGATAAACAAATTATTTTCTGCAAGTGCAGACCATAGATATAGAATGGCTGCTATTATTGCTTCTTCAGGATCAAATAACTTCGTATCTGATGATGTCGAGCTCAGAAAAGAAGGTATTTCATACACATATGAAACTATAAAAATTATTAAAAAAGAGACAAATAAAGAAGATTTGTGCCTAATTTTAGGATTAGATGTATTTCTTAATATTGAAACTTGGTATAATTATTTAGAAATTTTAAAAGAAGTAAATATAATTGTTATTAATCGCCCAGATTCTGATGTAAAAAAAATTGAAAATATGAATTTTGAAATCTTAGATAGAATTACAAGTAACAAAATAGATTTTTTGAAAAATGAAAAGAAACAAATTTTTTTTTACCAAATGTCTTCAATAAATATTTCTTCTACGAAAATTAGGGACATGATTAGGAAAGGAAAAAATCCAGTTGGATTAATTCCAGGATCAATAATGTCGTATATTAAAAGAAATAAACTTTATATGGAAAAAATATGAGTAATATAGATATCAGTGATGTTAAAAATATTGTTTTAGAGTCATTAGATAATTTAAAAACACAAGATATTGTAATGATTGATGTTAGTAAAAAATCGAATTTTACTGATTGCCTCTTAATAGGTACAGGTACCTCTTCGACTCATATAAAATCTATCTCAAACGAAATTACTGAAAATTTAAAAAAAAGTGGTTATGGAAAATTAATAAGGGGTGTTGAATTAGATAGTGAATGGGTTTTAATAGATCTTTTTGATATTGTAATTAATTTAATGTTGAGCGATACAAGAGAATTTTATGGTCTCGAAAAATTATGGTCAGCAGAAGGGTCATACAGTTCAAAAGCAAACTCTATTTAAATTTAATGGAAATTTTTATTATTACAATATGTAATAAAAAAGAAGATTATTCAAATAACTTAATTGAAAAATATATTAATTTAATTAAAAAATTTTATAAATTAAGCTACATTGACATTAGTTTTAAAACAGTGAAAGTTAAAAAAAATTTGTATGATAAGGAGTATAAGAAAGCTATATCATTAATTAAGCCAAATTCAACTTTAGTAGCATTAGACGAAAACGGTAAACATATGAGCTCTTTAGATTTTTCAAAAAAAATTAAGTTGTTAGCAGAGAATAACGCACAAATATATTTTCTTATAGGAGGGCCAGATGGTTTATCTGATTTTGTAAAAAAAAAAGCAGACCTGATAGTCTCCTTGTCAGATTTAACATTCCCTCATCAGCTTGCCAAAATTATACTTACAGAGCAAATTTATAGATCAATATGTATAATGAATAAACATCCGTACCATAGGTCATAGAATGAAGTTTATAAAATATATAGTAATAATATTAATAGCCTATTTAGTGATATCACTAACTGCAGCAAGAATATTAGTTGCAAATGCTGAAAATAATATTAATTTTTTTGAAAATTATATAAGTAACAGTAATATTACAGGCATAGCTGTAGAAAAAATTACTAGTGATTGGAAAGGGTTGTACCCATCAATAGAGATATTTCTTAGCAGAAAGAATAAAGACAGTAGCAAGATTTATTTTGATAATGTAAAAATAAATTTAAATATATATAAGTCTGTGGTGCTACTAAGACCAGTTATAAAAGAAATTTATCTAAAAAATATTTATTACGAAACCAGTGTAAAAGAAATTTTAGTAATATTTAATAGAAAAAAACTTAATAACAATATAGTAATAGAAAATATTAAAATAAAAAAATCTAATTTTATAATTAAATATAATAAAAGTAGCTTTGATTTAAACAATGTCAATATTTTAATTAAAAATAATAACTTAATAATTGATGCAAATATTGATGATAATAAAAAATTTGCTTGTAGTATAAAAAATATTAAAGTAAAAGGTTCTAAATTAATAAATTTTGATTATAAAATAAAAATTAACGGAAAATTTAATTATAACTTTGAAAATATATTCTATAAACATAAATTGATAATAAATAATTCTGATCTTTTTATAACGACAAGTGGAAATTTTTCAAATGGTTATCTTGTAAAAAACAAGTTCTCTATTTTAACAGATAAAAAATCTAATATTATTTTAAATAACAATGTTATCAATAATATAAATAGTAGATTAATTTTAGATGGAAATGTTAATCAGAACGTTAAATTTGAAATAAATGAATTAAATTTTCTTTCTAAAAATAATAATTATTATAGCTTTAATGATACTTCTGGAAGTATTAGTAGTGATAATGGTAACGTATCAATTTTTTCTAAAAAGTTGGATATAAATTTAGAGAATTTTCACAATGACTATGATTTACCTTCTACAAACAATATTTATTTTTCTGGTTTAGTTAAAAATCTTAAAATGAAATTTAATTTATTAAACTTTTATAATGAATTTTATGTTTCTGGTGATTTTATTAAATCAAATATATCATCAGATACTGGTTATATAAGAAATTTTTCTGGATATATAGAGGCTAGTAATAAATCAACTTTTGTTAAATTTTATTCTAAGAATGTGGAAATACAGTACAAATCTATGTTAAGAGATCGCAAATTATATGAATCTATTTATGGTGAAGTTGAATTTTCTAATTATTCAAACTTGTTATTAAACATATATGATTTAAGTATAGTTAATAATGAAATAGATATTAACACATCTGGAATTATTGATTTTTCTAAAGATTCTATAAAAGTACTTTCTAGTATAAATTTTATTGATATGACAAAGGTTACAGATTACATTCCATTGTCGCTTATGAGTGAAAAATCTTCTAGTTGGTTTAAAAAATCTTTTTTAAGTGGGTATTCAAGGAAAGCATTTATTATGATTGATGGTAATTTATCCAACTATCCTTTTTATGATAATAATAATGGTCTATCTTATGCTGTTTTCCCAATAAAAAAACTAACAGTTGATTATAAAAAAAATTGGGTGCCATTTGAGAATATTGATGGTTTTGCATATTTTAACAATAGAAAAGCACAATTTAATTCAGATGAATTTAATGTTTTAAAAACTAAAGCAATAAATACTATGCTTGAAATTGATGATGTAAAGAATATCGAATTAATTTTAACAGGAATTTTAAAGGGGCCTTTTAATGATCTTTTAAAATATTCAAATACTGCTTCATTAACAAGTGTTGCAAATAGAAAAGTTATAAATATTAAGGGTAATTCTGAAACAGATTTTAGAATCAAAATTGGAATTAATGGTACAAAAAATGACTATAGAAGTACCATAAGACTTAATAATATTAGTTTTAATATGGATGAAAATAATAGTATTGCTAAAATTAACGGAAAAATTTTATTTAAAAATAATTTATTTTTTACAGATAAAAATGAATATATTACAGCTTCTTACAATAATAAGGATATTAAATTCTCATTAAGCACATTAAAAGATAACAGCTTTATTATTAAAGGAGTGCAGGAAATTGATATTAGTAAAAATACACCTAGTAATAACTATAGTGATAAGATACTTGGTTCATCGTTATGGAATTATAAATTAATTATACCAGGATTTAATAGTAAATCTAAAAAAATTAAACTTTCAGCAGTATCGAATTTATATGGAACGTCTATTATTCTTCCAAAACCATTTTATAAAAATAAAGATATTAAAAAAAATATTTCTATTAATGCTTTTTTGGAAAACAATAAATTATATGACATTAATATAATTTATAATGGTATTTATGCAGAACTAAGTTCCTTGGATAAAATTAGTGGTTATATTAACTTTTCAGGAAAAAAGCTAAAATTGCCAAATAATAGGTTTAATATAATTGGAAAATTAGATGTAATAAATATAGACGACTGGAAGGCCTTAAATAAAAATGGCACACCTATAAATTATTTTGATTATATAAATAAAATAGATCTGAATATTGGTCAATTAATTAGTAATAATATTATATTGGATAACTTTTCTGCTAAAGGATATCGATCTAATAAATCATTTTTATTTAATAAGATTGAAGTTAATTCAGATAAAGTTAGGATTAGATCTAATGGTAAAATTGAGTTTGGTAATATTTCATCCTTTAAAGTTAATTTAAGTAGTGAAAATTTAGAGATTCTATTAAATTATTGGAAATTTACCCATAGTTTGCGTGACTCTTCTATTGATAGTATTTTTGATATAAGTTGGCAGGGTGGATTGTTTGATTTTAGTTTAGATAAGATTTATGGTGAATTTAATACCACTATGACTAATGGGCGTTTAAAGAAAGTTGGAAATCGTGCCACAAGAATATTTGGATTATTTAATATTGATTTATTAGTTAAAAGATTGTCTTTAGATTTTGACGATGTTACTAAAAATGGATTTTACTATAATACTTTAAGCGGTGATTTTAGAATAGAAGGAGGTAATATTTTTACTACTAATTTATTAATTAAAGGGCCGGCGGCTGAAATGCTAGCAGTTGGAACAACTGATATAATCAATGAGACCTATGATATGCAGGTTGTTGCAAGCCCAGAATTTGGAGAAGCTTTGCCAGCCATAGCATTATTAGGTGGCCCAATTACAGCTGCCGCTACATTTGCTGCTGAGAAACTAGCCAAAGCCTTTGGTAAAGATATAAATGATTTAATTAAGATAAAATACAAGGTTTCTGGATCTTGGGATAAGCCAATTTTAAAAGTTATAGAGAAAAATGGAAGTGCGCTAGAAAATGTGGAGGATTTATTTAAATGAAAGATTTTAAATTATCATGCATACAAGTAGCATCAGGACCTAATATTGCAGCTAACTTTTTAGAAATTAGCAAGCATATTGTGGCAGCAAAAAAACTTGGAGCAGACTTAATTGTATTACCTGAAAATTTTTCTATGATGGCAAAAGAAGATTCAATGTATCTAGATATAAAAGAAGAATTAGGGCAAGGGAGAATACAAGACTTCATAAGTAATGAAGCTAGAAAACATGACTTATGGATAGTTGCTGGAACTATTCCTATAAAATCACAAAAAAAAGATAAAGTTTATTCAACTTGTATAGTTTTTAATAATTTGGGTGAGCAGGTTTCATCTTATAATAAAGTTCATTTATTTGATGTTAATATTATTGAGACTAATGAGAAATATAGTGAATCAGATATTTATCTAAATGGTAATTCTATAACCGTAATAGATACTCCCTTCTGCAAGATTGGTTTAGCTATATGTTATGATCTTAGATTTCCTGAATTATTTAGAAAGTTGTCACAAGAAAATGTTGATGTTGTGTGTATGCCAGCCGCATTTACTTCTGTAACAGGAAAAGCTCACTGGGAACACCTAATAAAGGCAAGAGCTATAGAAAATTTAGTTTATTTTGCAGCTAGCGCTCAGGGAGGCTATCACGTTAGCGGCAGAGAAACTTATGGGCACTCAATGATTGTCAATCCATGGGGAGAAACGCTTGATATTATAAAAAATAATTCTGGGGTTATAATTTCATCTATAGATTTAAAATCTTTGAAAAAACTTAGAAAAAATTTTCCATGTTTGAGTCATAAAAGGTTTTAACTAAAAAATATGGGATCATCTAGAATATTATTTTTGTAATATACTTTATTGTTCTCTAATTTTATATCTTTATTTTCAATCATCTTTAGTGTTTTATAATATAAAATATGTTCAACTGCCAATAATCTTTTAGCAACAGATGTAGAATCATCAGTTCTATTTACAGGTATTTTATACTGAGCAATTAAAGGCCCGCAGTCAATATCATTAGTGACATAATGAGTAGTACATCCATGATATAAATCTTTATTTGCAATAACCTTATCATGCGTATAGAGACCTTTATATTTAGGAAGAAGTGAAGGGTGAATATTAATTATATTACCATTATATGATTTAATTATATTTTCTGGAACTTTGTTCATGTAGCCACAAAGTAGTAATAGACTATTTTTTTTTGGATTAAGTATTTTTATAAGATCAGAATTATACTTATCATTACTAACAAACGATTTTTTATCAATTATTTTTACATTAAAATTTAATTTACTAATAACTTTAATTCCTTCAGCTTCATTATTGCTGCAAATAATATTATCAACTTCAAATTTTAACTTATTATCTAGTATGAATTTTAATATGGAGTATGCGTTTGATCCTCTTCCAGAAAAAAGTATGCTTATTTTTATCATTTTTATATATTAATATATTTAACTAATGGCTTACTATTCGTATCAATAATATCGCCAATTATAAAAGCGTCCATTTTAATTTTTTTAAGTTCTTTTATAATATTCATTGTTTCTTTTTTACTTACTATTAAAGTAATACCAATTCCACAATTCAATACCTTTAACATTTCTCTATTATCAATATTTCCTTTTTCTTGAATATATTTAAATATTTTTGGCATCTTTATTTTTTTAAAATCTATAAGAGCAGCCTTATTTTTGGGTAAAACCCTAGGAATATTTTCTGTTAATCCACCACCAGTTATATTTGCTATAGCTTTAATTTTTTCAAAGCTAGGAATATTTAATATTTCAGTATATATTTTTGTTGGTTTAATTAATTGTTTTCCTAAAAAGGAGGATCCAATTTTTTCTTTAAGTTTAATTTTTTTTTGATCCAGCATATGATTTATTAATGAATATCCATTTGAATGCAATCCGCTAGATTTTATTCCTATTACGCAATCATTTTTATTGATATTTACTTTTGGTAATAGTTTACTTTTTTCTGCTATTCCTACACAAAATCCTGCTATATCAAAATCATTTTTTTTATATAGTTTTGGCATTTCTGCAGTTTCACCGCCAATTAAAGACATTTTACTTAATTTACAACCAGTAGCTATTCCTTTAATAACTTGAAAACTACTATCTGTATTTAATTTTCCTGTAGCATAATAGTCTAAGAAGAAAAGAGGTTTTGCACCTTGTGATATTATGTCATTAACACACATAGCTACTAAATCTATTCCAATTTCATCAAGTTTATTCATTTTTATAGCAATTTTTAATTTTGTACCAACACCATCAGTTCCTGACACTAAAACTGGATTCTTATGTTTAAATTTTGAAATATCATACATAGCTCCGAAACCGCCAATATTACCCATAACGTTTTTATCACATGTTTTTTTAGCAATTGGCTTAATTTTATCAATTAACTTATCTGCATTTTCTATAGAAACACCTGATTTTTTATATGTAACCTTATGTTTTTTATCAATTTTTTTATTTGCCATCAATTGTCTCGGTATTTGTTAATGTTATTTATTTATGTATTAATATAAACATGAATTATATACCAAATATTATAAGCGGTTTAAGAGTATTATTGATACCAGTTTTTGTAATATTGCTATTAAATAGTAATTACTTTAATGCACTAATACTATTTATTATTATGGGTTTATCAGATGCACTCGATGGTATTTTAGCAAGGTATTTAAAATGTGAAACATTATTTGGTGCTTATTTAGATGCAGTTGCAGATAAAATGATGATAAATATATCTTTCTATATTCTGTGTATTATGGATATTCTGCCTTTGTATATCCTTATTCTAGTGTTAGCCAGAGATTTAATTATATTAACAGCAATCGTAATAAATTATAGAAATAAGGCTAATATAATTTTGAATCCAATTTTTATAAGTAAATTAAATACATTCATACAAATTATTTTAGTGATTTATTGCCTATTATTTTTAAATAAAATGGCGAATTTAACTTATGTGCAAGATATTATTAACGTAATAATGATAACAACAATTTTTAGTATAGTAGAATATGTGTATAATTATAAAAAAAATTATACCTTTAAGAGTGTTAGATATACAACAGATATATGAATCAACTAATTTTACCTTATCAAAAAAATGTAAAAAAAAAATTTGATAGTTTTTTTTGTGATAATGAAAAAAATGATCAAATAATAGAGATTATTAAAAATATTTTTGATAATAAAAATAATCAAATTTATATATGGGCAGATAAATCTTTTGGTAAATCTCATCTCCTTTATGCTGCATGTAACTATTTTGGTGAAAAAAATAAAAAATGTGTTTATTTGCCTTTAACTGATAATAAAAAATTTAAACCTGATATTTTAGATGGTTTTGAAAATTATGATCTAGTATGTATAGATGATATAGATCTAATATTCCAAAAAAAAGATTGGGAGTTTAGTTTCTTTGTGTTAATTAATAAAATACTAGATAAGTCCAAGAAAATAATATTTACATCTTCATCAAGTCTGGCTTTAAATAATGTTGATCTTAAAGATTTTCACTCAAGATTATCTTCAAGTTTAATATTTATGATTAATAGTCCAAATGATATTACTAAAAAAAATATTTTAAAAAGAGTTATTCTTGAAAAAGAATATAATATTAATTTAGATATTTGCGAATATTTATTAAAAAGAAATTATAGGGATATTGATTCCTTGCTAAATACTATTGATAAAATTGGAAGATATTCCTTGTCAACTAATAAAAAAGTTAGTAAAAAAAACTTAAGTCTTATCATTGATTAATTTATTATTTTTTTCTCGTACATAAAAAATTGAGCTTGCAAAAATTGTTAAGCTTAATATTGAAATTGTGATACCAAGAATAAAAGTATTCTCATTTGTAGTATTGCCAACCCCAACCACAAAATATAAAAGCATTACATATGATGTCATTATATAAGTGCTAAAATTATTTTTCCTTAATTTGAACATTAATATTAGTAGTGGGGCATTATAAATTAATGTCGGTAATATTCTTGGTAGATTGGGTGAAGGGCTAATCAATGCATTCCATGTTGCTATCAATAATATTAAAAACACTAAAGACATATACGTTATGTATTCATATAAGGTGATTTTTTTCATAATTTTTTAGCTAATTTTGCAATTCTTTCGCCAAAAGATATGCATAGATTAATTTCGTTTTTCGATAGTTCTTCCTTTTTATCGCCCGAAAAATGAGTTGGTCCATAGGGGCTTCCACCAGTCCTGGTTTCATTTAAATCATTCTCACTATAGGGAATTCCAGATAAAATCATTCCATGATGCAATAAAGGTATCATCATCGTTAGCAAGGTTGTTTCTTGCCCACCATGAATGCTAGATGTTGAGGTAAATACTCCCGCAGGTTTTCCTGATAATGTGTTGTTAAACCATTCTGTAGTAGTAGTATCTAAGAACACTTTCATAGGTGCAGCCATATTACCAAAGTGTGTTGGCGAACCCATTATAAGCCCATCACAATTTGATAAATCCTCATTTGTTGCAAATAAAACGTTCTCTTCATTAGCAATTTCATTATCAAATGTATTTTTTATATTTGGTAGTGTTCTTATTATAGCCTCAATATTTTCTACAGAATTTACGCCCCTAGAAATTTTTTCAGCCATTTTTTTAGTAGAACCATTATTACTATAATAAATAATTAATATTTTTTTCAATTTTATATTCCTATAGGTAAAAATAAAACTTTTTGAACAACCCCTTGGGCAGCTTTTTGAATCATTCTACCTTGTTGAGAGGATATTATTCTTGCCATATTTTCTTGATTATTTATTAGTTTACCAAAAAGTCTTTCAAAACTTAAATTTATTTTATTTTTTTTAATGTTATTTGTCGTAATTAACAATACACCATCTTCTTTTGTATTGCTTAATCTCCAAACTAAAGTTTCAATATTAATTGCGGTATTCATAATTTTTTGCGCATCTATATTTTGGTCAGTGAAGTAAAATTTACTCTTATAATTATACGAAGCATTAATCATTCCATATAAACCTTTACAGATATAATATATCCTATCACCCGTAAATTTTTTATCAAAACCTTTTAGTATAAAATCAATATTTTCTTGGCCAGTTTTATCAACTTCGTTAATATCTACTTCTTTAAATATATCTAATATAACTTGGGATACGCTATTAAAATGCTCATTTTTTTTTATGTATATAGGATTTAATTTATATAATTTAATAATTAAATCTTCAATTTGACTTTTTGCGTTAACAGCATGAATTTCTGTAATTATGTCTATATCTGTTTTGGCTATATTTTTTAAAATATTATTTTGACATGAAGTCAGCAATATTATTGATATTAGTATTAATATTTTATTCATTTAAGCTGTAATTTTCCTATATATATCAGAAACTTTAATTGGTAATTTATCGACTTGATTTATAACAGCAAAGTTTGTTTTCCCATACATATATGGAAGGTAATCCATTGCTTTCTCATCAATCGTTATGCAATACGTATGAATACCAAGAAATCTTGCTTCTATTAAAGCTTTTTTAGTATCCTCTATTCCATATGTCCCCCTATAACCATCTACATCATCTGGTTTACCATCAGATAAGGTTATTAGTAGTTTTGTTTTAGCTTCAACTTTACTTAGCAACATAGTTAAATGTCTTATGCTTGCTCCCATTCGCGTGTAGTCCATTGCTTCAATGTTACATATTCTGTTCTTTACAGATGAATCATATTTTTCTTCAAAATCTTTTATCTTGTATACTTCACATAGATTTCTAGTTTTACCAGAAAAACCATATATCGCGTATGTGTCGCCGAGAACTTCAAGAGATTCACACAATAAAACTAAAGATTCTTTCTCCATTTTATTAATCCATCCGGATGTCGAACCACTCATGTCTACCATAAACATTACCGCAACATTTCTTTCTGTTTTATTTAGTTTTATAAATAATTTTTCATCTACTTCTTTGCCTTGTTTTAAATCTATATATGCGTCAATAAAAGCATCTAGGTCTATATCATCTCCATAATTCTGTTTTCTTAATCTTTTTTCATCTTCTCTTAGCGCTTCAAATGTTCTATTTAAATTTTTTAATAAGCCCCTGTGCTTACTAAGCGTTTCATTAATAAAATTATTGTTAACTCCTTCAATTGTTTTAACATTAAGCTTACACCAATCTTTTCTATATTTTTGTCTCGCATGATCCCACTCGTTATAAGTAAAATTATAATCAGAGTTACCATAATCATGCTCTGAATCCTCATTTTCATTGTCAGTATCATAACCACCTTCACCTGCAGGCTCTAAATAATCTTCTGGTATTTCACCAAAATCTTGAATTATAGATTCCATAATTTGTTTCATATTTTCTGGCGGCGTTATATTACTATCACCAAATTCTAGAGCAACATCATACTCGTTATCGTTATTCTCTTTTGAAACCGAGAAAGTTTTATCATTACTATTTTCATTTTCACTAGATTCTTCTGGTGCTTTTTCAACTTCTTTCCACTGCTCATGAAGTTCGTCCAAAGCTTTTTCGAAGTTAATTTTATCTTGATTTATTCTTTCGTCTGCGACTAGTGACGCGCTATCAAGTTTCAGGTTCCCTGCATATTGAGAAGAAGGAACTTTATCAATATCATTAATTATTGAACTAATGAGGTTTAAAGATTCTTTATAAGTAGAGCTTTGATCCGATAAAGTATTTACCGCATTATTAAAATTCTTTGAAATTGACTTAAGTTGTTTTTTAGGATTTAGTTTGTCTAGTATTCTTCCAACACCTGGCAGCTCTTTTTTTATTTTTTCGTCTAATCTAACTGTTTCTAGAAGGTGGTAGGCCTTGATTGCTTTTTCTTTATTCTCAAATTCATTAAAATCATCTTTATCAACTCTCCAAGTGCCAAAATAAGTTTGGGCCCACAAGTGTATTGCACTAGCTTTTATTAAATGAAAATTCTCTTCTTTTGTTCTTTCTGACGAGACTCTCTCCGGGAGATATATTGTTTCGGTATCAGTATATATTTCTTCTGCAACCTCTACTTTCAAAGGTCTTCCGTTTAGCCCTGTTAATAGTGATTCAATGGTCTTTGAAAACTCTGAAAAGTCTATACTAGTAGCTGTTCCAGCTAAGCTATTTGAGTAAAAAACAATATCATTCATCAGTTGTACTGATTTATCAATACCACCATTTCTATAATTTTTTGTTATTTCTGTGACCCAGATTTCCCACTGGGACTCATCTAAATGTTTTAACGATTCAACACCGTGATGGCAAAAATTATATGCAAGCTCCATATCAATGTCGCATATATTTCCTACAGTATCTATAAATCTCTCTTGATCCTGCATATTGAACATACATAAGGCTTTCGCAGGACTCAAAACACTTTTTTTAGTAGATAAAAAGTCTTCTAAGTGAATCTCCAACCTAAGTTGTATTTCTCGCTCGCCCATCCCACCATATATTGCAGAGGCTTTAGTTTTTGGCCCTCGATTAGTTCTAGCCTTAATACCTTTACCCTTTCGGTGTTTTTCAATTGCTTTATCCCAAAAACTTTTCATATAAAATTTATTTAACCTATAATATAACTTGGGTAATTAATCATAATTCGTTTTTTTATATAATATGCTAATTAATTTTGAGAAGATATTAAATAATTTAGGTAAGATTTTAGTAGATAAAAACTTAAAGCTATCTCTATGCGAATCCTGTACAGGTGGTTTAATATCTAAAATTTGCACTGATTATAGTGGCAGTTCTCAGTGGTTTTTAGGCGGTATTATTGCATATAGTAATAACATGAAAGAAATAATTGGGGTCAACCATAAGACCTTGAAAAAATACGGCGCAGTAAGTGAAAATACTGCTCAAGAAATGTCACTAGCAACTCTTGCTTTTACAAACTCGGATATTTGTTTAAGTGTAACAGGTATAGCTGGTCCAATTGGAGGAAGTTATGAAAAACCAGTTGGGACAGTTTATTTTTCTTATTCAGATAAATATAGTTCTAATATTACTAAAAAAATTATTTTTAAAGGCTCAAGAAAAGAAATAAGATATTTGGCTGCAAAAGAGGGTATTCAAATAATCCTTGATTGTGTAACTGATATTAAGACACAATAAGCAAAAAATATGTAATAATTTAAATTAATTAAACATAGGAAATAATTATGTCAGATCAAAGAGTCGAATCCCTTAAAGCTGCAATAGGACAAATAGAAAGACAGTTCGGTAAAGGAGCTGTTATGAGATTGGGAGATGATGGCCCAAGAGAGAAAATAGAATCAATTTCAACCGGCTCTCTTAAGCTAGACCAAGCTCTTGGGATAGGTGGTTTGCCAAAAGGCAGGGTTGTAGAAATATATGGTCCTGAGTCATCTGGAAAAACTACATTAACTCTTCAGGTTATAGCTGAATGTCAAAAACTCGGTGGAACAGCAGCTTTCATAGATGCAGAGCATGCATTGGATCCTGATTATGCAGAAAAAATTGGTGTAAATGTAGATAACTTGCTCTTATCTCAACCCGACACTGGAGAACAAGCTCTAGAGATTACTGATATGTTAATAAGTTCTGGAGCAATAGATGTAATAGTTATTGATTCAGTTGCAGCACTTACCCCAAGGGCTGAAATAGAGGGTGAGATGGGTTCTAGTCATATGGGTCTTCAAGCAAGACTAATGTCACAAGCATTAAGAAAGCTTACAGGTTCAATTAAAAAATCAAATACTTTAGTTATATTTATAAATCAGATTAGGTTAAAGATTGGAGTAATGTTTGGAAATCCTGAGACAACAACTGGCGGGAATGCATTAAAATTTTATTCCTCAGTTAGGCTCGATATAAGAAGAATTGGAGCTATAAAAAAAGGTGATGAGATATTAGGAAACGAGACGCGAGTCAAAGTTGTAAAAAACAAAGTTGCTCCACCTTTTAAGATAGCAGAGTTTGAAATTAGATATGGCGAAGGTATTTGCAAAGTCGCAGAAATTATAGATCTAGGAGTTGAGCACAAAATTGTTGAAAAAGCAGGCTCTTGGTATAGTTATGACGGCAATAAAATTGGTCAAGGAAAAGATAATGCTATGAGTTACTTAAAGGATAATCCTGAGTCACTTAAAGCTATAGAAGAAAAACTTTATGAGATAATACTTCCAGACAAAAAAAGCACCGATAATGATAAGAAAGAAGTAAAAAAAGATAAGAAAGATAAGAAAGAAGAGGAGAATGTCTGAATACGACAAATGTCTAGCATCAGCACAAAAGTCGCTTGCTATGCGAGAGCATTCTAAAATTCAATTAATAAATAAGTTAAAAAATAAAGGTTTTGAGACAGGTACTATTAATAACGTTTTAGAAGATTTGCGTAATTCTGGATTTCAGTCTGACGAAAGGTATACAGAAGAATATATTAGGTACAGGCAAAATAGTGGGTATGGTTTAGAAAAAATAATATATGAATTAAAATCTAATGGTATCAGCTCAGGTTTGATAGATAAAAATCTATATAAATTTATAGACGATTACGATGTTCTTCTTGATTTTGCAAAATTTAAAATTCGTAATAAAAATTTAGAAGATCAAAAAGTTTTATTTAGATATATTAATAATTTTAGAGCAAGAGGTTTTGAAGGTGACACAATTTTAAAGGTGATAGAAAATATTAAAAGATATGAAAAATAGTAGTTCAGAAATTAGAAGTAAATTTATAAACTATTTTACTGCAAAAGGTCATACTTATGTTGACTCAAGCCCAATACTTCCTCCAAATGATGACAAAACCTTATTATTTACCAATGCCGGCATGGTGCAATTTAAAGATGTATTTTTAGGACTAAAAGATTCTAAACTTAAATCCGCTGTCACAAGTCAAAAATGTATAAGGGCTGGAGGTAAGCACAATGATTTAGATAATGTTGGTTTTACAAATAGACACCATACATTTTTCGAAATGCTTGGAAATTTTAGTTTTGGTGATTATTTTAAAGAAGAGGCAATTAAATACGCATGGGATTTTTTAACTTTAGAGTTAAATATTCCAAAGGATAAATTGTGGATTACTGTTCATGATACAGATTTAGAAGCAAAAAATATTTGGATTAATGAAATCGGTATAAATGAAAATAGACTTTCTATTATTGGAACTAGCGATAACTTTTGGAGCATGGGTGATGTCGGACCGTGCGGCCCATGCACTGAAATTTTTTATGATTACGGAGATAAATATAAGGGTATGCCGCCCGGAAAAGGAGACGAAGGTGAAAGGTACGTAGAGATATGGAATTTAGTTTTCATGCAATTTAACAGATTATCTAAAGATGAAATTATTGAGTTACCTAAACCTTCTGTAGATACCGGGATGGGACTAGAGAGAATATGCGCTGTAATGCAAAATGAGCATAGTAATTACAGTACAGATTTATTTGCTCCAATGATTGATTTTATCAAAAATAGTGTTGATAAAAAATATATTAGCGAGATCAGTTCAATGAAAGTTATAGCTGACCACATTAGATCAATTTCTTTTTTGATTACGGAAGATGTGAGACCCTCAAACGAAGGACATGGTTACGTTCTTAGAAGAATAATAAGAAGAGCTATTAGGCATTCGCAAAAAATAAATCTAGATACTAAAAAATTATTAGAAATTATACCTATCTTTATTGACACATTAGTTGACCAATATAAAGAGGTTAATAAATATGATTATATTAAAAAAATATTGTCTTTAGAGATAGATAAATTTTCTGAAACTTTAGAGGTTGGATTAGAAATATTAGATAAAAATATAAAAAAAATAATTTCTAACGGGAGTAAAAAAGAAATTTCAGGTGATCTATTATTTTTACTTTATGATACATATGGTTTTCCTATTGATTTAACGTCAACTATAGCTAATGAAAAAAAATTTAAAGTTGATATAGATTCTTTTGATAATTTGATGGAGAAACAAAAAATCAATAGTAAAAAATCTAGTAAATTTGAAACTCAAAATTTTATAGATATAAAAACAAAACATGTGACTGATTTTACAGGATATTCAGACTATAAAAATAATATTGAAGTACTGGATATATATATTGAAGGTGAAAATTCAAATACAATTAACTTTGGAGAAAGCGCATGTATAATAATTAATCCCTGCCCGTTTTATGCTGAATCAGGTGGTCAAATTGGAGATTCAGGGGTAATTGCATCTAAGAACGGTGAATTTGAAGTTATTGATACCAAAAAACTTGGTGCAGCTAATTTATTGTATGGAAAACAAACTAAGGGGTTCTTAAAAATTAATGATAAGGCCAATGCTGAAATTAATAAAGAAAAAAGAGATTGTATTATGCTTAATCATTCTGCAACTCATTTATTGCATGCTGCATTAATAAAAAATATTGGTAATAGCGTTCAACAAAAAGGTTCTTTGGTTTCAGACACCAAACTGAGATTTGATTTTAGTTGCGAAAAACCCATTAAAAGAAAAGTTTTAAATCTAATCGAGGAAGAGGTTAATAATAATATTAAAAAAAATATTACTGCCGACACTAAACTCATGGGTAAAGAAGAGGCCATATCTAAAGGTGCTATGGCTCTTTTTGGTGAAAAATATGATGATGAGGTGAGAGTTTTAAGTTTTTCAGACGTTTCAATTGAATTATGTGGTGGTACTCACGTAAAAAGTACTGGTGATATTGGTGTTTTTAAAATACTATCTGAATCAAGTGTTTCATCAGGTGTAAGGAGAATAGAGGCTATAACAGGTATGTCTGCAAATAATTATTTAACAAAAAGGGATAACCTGGTAACTGATGTATGTCAGATATTAAATGTGCATGATGAAGAACTGCAAAATAAAGTACATGCAATATTAGACGATAATAAAAAATTAAAAAAAGAAAACTTAAATTTACTTAAAAACTTTAATAAATTAAAAATCTTAGAAGTTATTAGTAATAAAAATTTAAAAGATAAATTTAACGTTCAAGTTATTGCG
The DNA here is from genome assembly GCA_018674175.1 of Gammaproteobacteria bacterium. Taxonomy (GTDB): domain Bacteria; phylum Pseudomonadota; class Gammaproteobacteria; order Poriferisulfidales. Next base: position 38,219 of record JABHAT010000015.1, read on the forward strand.
CAAGAATATTTTGACGGCAAAGTTTTAAAAAATGTTTTGGAGGATATTAAGTCATCTGAAGAAAATTTAATTTTAATAATAATTCAAAAAAATAAATCAAAGGTTGAGATTTATACGCTTGTAACTAAGGACTGCTTTAATTTTATAACTGCTAAAGAAATTATAAATATTATAAATAATAATATAGGATCAACGGGTGGTGGCCGTGATGATCTAGCCCAAGCGGGACTTGAATATAAAGATAATATAGAAAATCTTACCGATATTATCAAAAATAATATATCTGAAGTAATTCTAAATAAGGGAAAATAGATTATGTCTATTATAGTTCAAAAGTATGGAGGCACATCAATAGGTACTATTGATAAAATATCAAAGGTTGCAGATAAAGTTATTTCTGAAAAAAATAATGGTAATAGTTTGGTAGTAGTTGTCTCTGCTATGAGTGGAGAAACTAATAGGCTTTTAAATTTAGCTAAGTCTATAAATCCTGATATTTCTGGAAGAGAATTAGATACTCTTATCTCTACTGGAGAGCAGGTTACAATCTCTTTATTAGCTATGACTCTTGCAAAAAAAGGTCATAAAGCTATTTCTTTAACTGGATCACAGGCAGGAATTTTTACTGATGATATCTTTAATAAAGCTAGAATAGATTATATTAATAATCTACCTATAAAAAAATATCTGGATTTAGGAAACATCGTTGTTGTTGCTGGGTTTCAAGGAATTACAAAAGCGGGTGATATAACTACTCTAGGAAGAGGTGGTTCAGACACTTCAGCAGTTGCTATATCTGTTGCTTTAGACGCTAAAGAATGTCAAATTTTCACAGATGTTAATGGTGTATATACAACGGACCCAAGAATTTCTCCTGGAGCAAAAAAAATAGATCAAATAACTACAGAAGAGATGCTTGAATTATCAAGTCAAGGTTCTAAAGTTTTACAACCTAGAGCAGTAGAGTTTGCTGGAAAATATGATGTTGGAATAAGAGTTCTTTCAACATTTGAGGAAGGTACCGGAACTATAATAAAAAAAGAAAATGATGATAAAATGGAAAAAGCTATTATATCTGGAATAGCTTTTAATAAGGATGAGGCGCAGCTAAATATTAGGGGTGTTCCTGATCAACCAGGTATTGCTTCACTAATACTTGGGCCTATTGCAGATCTTAATATAGATGTTGATATGATAGTGCAAAACGTTGGTGAAGATGGTTTAGCAAATTTCACATTTACAGTTCCTAGAAATGATTATAAAGTTGCAATGCAATCTCTGAAAGAAAGTTCAAAAAAATTGCAAGCAAAAAAAGTCAAAGGTAATAATGAAATAGTAAAAATATCTATGGTTGGTGTTGGAATGAGAACGCATGCCGGTATTGCTAGCAAAATGTTTTCTGTTCTCGCTGAGAACAATATAAATATTAGTATGATTTCTACATCTGAGATTAAGATATCAATAGTAACCAATGAAGATAATCTTGAAACCGCAGTGAATGTTTTACATAAAGAGTTCAATTTAGATAAATAGTAATATCCTTGTAGTATTTTTCATAATATGTAATATAGTAATTTGATATTATAAAATAATAATAATAAATGGAATCAAGGAGGGGCGATGTTAATTCTAACACGCAGGGTAGGAGAGTCTCTAAGGATTGGTGACGAAGTATCGGTTACAGTCTTAGGCATTAAGGGTTCTCAAGTAAGAATAGGTGTTAACGCACCAAAAAGTGTATCTGTTCACAGGGAAGAAGTGTACGACAGAATTAATGAAGAAAAATCAAAGAATTCTGAGGACATTCAAAAAAATCCTGAAAAAAGTTCACTTTAAGTAGTATTCAGGAGAGATGGCTGAGTGGTCGAAAGCGGCACCCTGCTAAGGTGTTATACGGGTAACTGTATCGAGGGTTCGAATCCCTCTCTCTCCGCCATATTTTTTTACACCCATCAAAACTATTTTTTTTCGTCGTATCTAAGTATAATTAACTTTATGAATACAGTGTTCTTATACTCAGACGAAAGATGAAAGGGTGCCCTAAATGTAAGTCTAATATGATAATAGACATTGTCTATGGTTTTCCATCCCGAAAAATGTGTGATGATGCGACTTCTAATAAAATTAATTTAGGTGGTAGTGTAAAAGAACTTAAAAGTCCAGATTATAAATGTAAGTCATGTGGTTATGAATTTAGAGAACTAGATAGATTTTTTAAAAACTAAATATAAAATGAAAACACTATTTGAAAAAATAATTGATAGAGATATACCTGCAGATTTCGTATATGAAGATGATTTATGTATTGCAATAAATGATATTAACCCACAAGCTCCAATTCATATTTTATTAATACCTAAGAAACCAATTGAAAAGTTAAGTGATTGTGATGATTGTGATAAAGATTTATTATCACACTTGTTTTTGACTGTTGGGAAAATAACAAAAAAATTAGATATTAATAATACTTTTAGAGTTAATATTAATAATGGCAAAGGAGCAGGGCAAGAAGTTTTTCATCTTCATATTCACATTCTTGGTGGAAGAAAATTTAACTGGCCTCCAGGGTAAACTAATGAAATTTTGGAGTAATAAAGACAAATGGATTACATCTTCTTTTAACACGCTGGTGTGTTTAATAGGTTGCTCAATAGGTGATTTTGGAACTATATTATATTTTCAGATTTTTACTGAAGTTAAATCAGTATTAGTAATTATGCCAATAGCTATTATTAATGGAATAATAACAAGCATTATTCTTGAAACATTATTACTCTTGAGAAGTATGAATTTTCAGGATTCAATAAAAATGGCAACGGGTATGAGTATGATTAGTATGATTTCGATGGAATTTGCAATGAACATCACAGATATTATGTTAGAAGGAAGTCTAGTACTTTCTTTGTCATCTGTTTTACCAGTTTTAATTGTAGGATTTATTGTCCCGTGGCCATATAATTACTGGAGACTAGTGAAACATAATAAAAGTTGTTGTGGATAATTATTGCGCCCGTAGCTCAGCTGGATAGAGTACTTGGCTACGAACCAAGGGGTCGGGAGTTCGAATCTCTCCGGGCGCACCATATTAATGAATAAATTTATAATAATATTTTTAGCTTTAGTGTGTTCAAATTTAACTTTTTCTGCGGACAAAGTTAAAGGTTTAGGATTGTCAAAATGTACAACTTTCAATAGTGTTGCTATAGAAGAGAAGGTGATTTACATGAGTTGGGTTGCAGGATTCATTACTTCCCAAAATATATTTAAAGATAAACTTCATGCTAAGAATATAACTTACAACATGTCACAATCATGGTTAGAGTCTTTTTGCTACAAAAATCCAAACATAATTTTTGAACGAGCAGTTAATAAATTTATATTCGAATTTACAAAATAAAAACTATTTACTAATTGTTTCTTTCTTATTAGCGCTGACATTAATATTACCATTAGTATTATTACGACTTGCATTTTTATTAGCATTACTATAATTTTTTCCCCTAGAGAACTTATTACTTCTAGGTCTATAATTCTTGTTAAATTTTTTCCCTTTATAATTTGGATTATAGTTTTTTGTTTTTTTTCTTTGCTCTTGTTGTTTATCTGTATTTCCAAATATAATATTCTTTATAAATTTTATAAACTTAATTAATATATTAGTTTTCTTCATAGGGATTGGTTTTCTTGGCTTAATTCCTTTAACTGTAGGTTCATCAGCTTTAACCTTATTTTCTTCTCTAAACACATATGATGGCTCTGAGTTTTTCTCTATTAGCTCATAACTTGATTTATTTTCTGTTTCGTCGTTATCACTTCTATATCTTGTTAGCTTATATTTTGGGCTTTCTAGATCAGTACTAGGAACTATTATAATGCTTACTTTATTATTTTCATTTATATTATTAACTTCGGTTCTTTTTTCATTCATTAGGTATGCAGCAATTTGTATCGGTAATTCCGCTATAACTTTACTTGTGTTAACTTTCAATGATTCTTCTTCAATTAATCTTAAAATTGACAGAGACATTGACTTTATATTTCTTATTCTTCCAATACCATCGCATAAATGACATATTTCTTCAGAAGAATCTTTAAGTGATGGCCTTAATCTTTGCCTAGACATTTCTAACAGGCCAAATCTTGAAATTTTTCCAAACTGGACTTTTGCTCTATCAACTTTCACAGCTTCTTTTATTTTATCTTCAACTGATTTTTGATTTTTAATTGCAAGCATATCTATAAAATCTATTACTAATAGACCGCCAAGATCTCTTATTCTAAGTTGTCTTGCTATTTCCTCAGCTGCTTCAAGATTTGTGTTTAAAGCTGTTTCTTCTATATCACTTCCTTTTGTAGATCTGGCAGAGTTTATGTCGATTGATATTAAAGCTTCAGTATGATCAATTACAATAGAACCACCAGACGGCAATGATACTTCTCTGCTAAATGCTGTTTCTATTTGATTTTCTATTTGATACTTGTTAAAAAGTGGCGTGTTATCACTATATAATTTTAATTTGTTTGTTTGCTGAGGCATGGAAAACTCTAAAAACTCTTTTGCCATATCAAAAACTTCTTGATTATCAACTAAAATTTCATCAATTGAATCATCCATATGATCTCTAAGTGTTCTGATAATAATATTACTTTCTCTATATATTAAAAATGGTGCGCTTTTTTCTTTAGATGAATCTACAATATTTTTCCATAGCGTCACTAAGTAATCTTGGTCCCATTGAAGCTCTTCTAAAGTCTTTCCAACTCCAGCAGTTCTAATGATATTCCCACCATCTTTAATTTTTTTTAGATTATCAAGATTATCTTTAACTTGTCTTCTATCAGACCCTTCTATTCTTCTAGATACACCGCCAGCTTTTGGATTATTCGGCATTAGCACTAAATATTTTCCCGCTAAACTTATAAATGTTGTTAGCGCAGCACCTTTACTTCCTCTCTCTATTCTCTCAATTTGCACTATTAACTCTGTGCCTTCTTTAAGCATTTCTTTAATATTGCTTTTTTTATCAAAGGTTTCGTTTTTTAGGTATTCTTTTGAAATTTCTTTTAGTGGGAGAAACCCATGTCTTTCAGCGCCAAAGTTTACAAACGCAGCTTCTAAACTAGGCTCAACCCTAGTTACAACTGCTTTATATATATTACCTTTATTTTGACTACGAGATTTGTGCTCAATATCTAAATCGTATAGTTTCTGACCATTTACCGAAGCAACTCTCAACTCTTCTTGCTGAGTGCCATTTATTAAAATTCTTTTCATTATTTTTCCTGTTTATCGAGCAAAATTGAGAAAGAGGAAACACTTCTAATTTAAGAAGAATTTTTATATATATTAAATTTAATAAATTTTTTATTAATTTTACCACTGTTCTTTTCATCATGCTCTTTGATTGACTATTGTTTTCATTAAAGAGATTGCGATTTTATCGATATCTCATAATTCATTTGAGGTTTTTTTGTTCGTATATATCTTTCCCTCATTTTGATAGTATAGCATTCTTACAATAATTCAGCAAAGCGCTCTAAATACAAATAGGTTTGCACATATGATAGTTAATAATAAGGCTCAAAAAGTTATAGTTAGCTCAGGAAATGATGGACAAAGATTAGATAACTTTTTAATGGCTGCCATAAAGAATACGCCGAGAAGCCACGTATATAAGCTTATTAGAACAGGTCAAGTTAGGGTTAACAGCTCCAGATCAAAGCCTAGTACCAGGCTAAAAGTTAACGATATTGTTCGAATACCGCCTTTTAGAGCATCAGAGGAACTTAAACCTGAAATTTCTGATGAAATGATACAAAAAACATTAGAAGGTATTATTTATGAGGACGAAAGTGTTATGGTTTTCAATAAACCAGCTTCTTTAGCGGTGCATTCAGGAACAAATATTGGATATGGCTTAATAGATGTTTTACGTCTTGTTAAAAGTGAATGTGAGAGGATTGATCTTTTACACAGATTAGATAAGGATACTAGTGGGTGTATTATAATAACTAAAACATTATTTGCTTTAAGAGAACTACAAAAGCAAATGGTTAATAATCTATTAGATAAAAAATATATATGTCTGGTTGATGGATTATGGGATAAAAAAATTAAAACAAGTGAGGTTCAGTTAACAAGAAACAATAAAACAAATAATGCTATTTCGAAATTTAAAGTTTTAGATTATTTTGAAAACTCTACTTTATTAGAAGTTAATATTATTACGGGCAGATATCATCAGATAAGAAAGCACTGCGCTATACTTGAGCATCCTATAATTGGTGATGAAAAATATGGAGACTTTACAATAAATAAAGTTTATAAAAAAAATGGGCTATCAAGAATATTTTTACATGCGTCTTCTGTAAGTTTCAATTTGGATAAAAAAAATAATATTAGTTGCCCAATACCTAAAGATTTAGAAAAGTTTTTAAAGTTTCATAGATAAAAAAATATTTGTAAGTTATAACTCATAACTATCTAAAATTACTTTTAATTTTTTTAAAGGTAGACCAATTAAGCCAGAAATATCGTTTTCAGTATCAATAAATTCTTCTATCAAAATATCTTTTGCAACTTCATATCTAAAAGCAGCAGAAGAGTTTATAGGGTTATGTTTTTTTACGTAGTCCAAAATATCTTTAGAGCTTAATTTTTTTATTTTTATTTTATATTTAGCAATATCTGTTTTAAAATCCATTAGTCCTGAATTCAAAACACAAATGCCTGTGTAGAAAACGATAATTTTTCCTGATATATACTCTAAATGCTCTACCGCCTTAATTTCGCTTAAAGGTTTTCCTAGAATTCTTCCATCACATGATGCACAGGAGTCTGAGCTTATAATTAGTGAATTATTTTCTAATAAAGATATTTTTTTTGCTTTCTCTATTGCGAGCCTCAGCACCATATCTCTAGGTCCTTCTTCTGGAAGTCTTGATTCGTCTATTTCCGGGGATATGCATACAAAATCAATATCTAGTGTCTTTAGAAGAGATTTCCTGAATTTTGAGCTACTTCCAAGAATTATTTTTTTCTTTTTCATTCGTTTTTCCTGTATAATCATCGAAATTTCTATAAAACATAAGTAGATTTTAATTAAAGGACCTTATTATGGCTGTACAAAAAAGTAAAAAAACTAGCTCAAAAAGGGGAATGAGAAGATCTCATGACCATCTTGACCTACCTAAACTTTCTCAAGATCCAACTTCTGGAGAAACTCATATGAGACATCACGTGTCTAAAAATGGTTTCTACAAAGGTAATCAGGTAATTATACCTAAATCTGAAGATAGTTCTAATAACGAAGATAGCTAAATCTAAAGAAATTATTTTTTTCAAAAAATATGATGAAAGAAACAAGAATTGCTGTTGATGCCATGGGCGGTGATGGTGGGCCTGAAATTATAATGCCTTCTGTTAAAGATTTTCTTTCGGAAAACAGGGAAGTTAAAATTGATGTATACGGCGATGAAAAAATTCTATCTAAATATTTAAACCTTTTTGATAGCGATATATCTAGAAATTTAAAAATTATACATACAGATGAAAAAGTATTGAGTGAAGATTCACCCTCACACGCTTTAAGACATAAAAAAAATTCCTCAATGAGTATGGCAATAAAATCTGTAAAAGATAAAAATGCTCAAGCATGTGTAAGCGCAGGTAATACTGGTGCACTTATGGCTATATCAAGATTTATTTTAGGAACACTTGATGGTATTGATAGGCCAGCTATAGAAAGTATGCTTCCCTCGTTAAATGGTCATACTCATGTATTAGATTTAGGCGCAAATATAGATTCTAAAGCAGAGCATTTATATCAGTTTGCAGTAATGGGATCCGCGCTCTCATCAGTATTAGATGAAAAAGAAAATCCAAGTGTAGGATTACTAAATGTTGGTGAAGAAACAATTAAAGGAAACACACAAGTTAAGGAAGCTCATGATTTATTACTAACTAGTAAATTGAACTATGTTGGTTTTGTTGAAGGTGATGATATATTTTGTGGTAATATTGATGTCATAGTTTGCGACGGTTTTGTAGGTAATATTGCTTTAAAAACTAGCGAAGGTACTGCGAAGTTTATATCCTCAAAATTAAAAGATGAGTTTAAAAAAAATATTTTTACAAAAATTGCTGGAATTTTATCAATGAAAGTTTTAAATTCTTTTAAGAAAGTTGCTGATCCAAGAAAATATAATGGAGCAAGTTTACTAGGACTCAAAGGAATTATAGTAAAAAGTCATGGTGGTGCTGATTCCTTTGCTTTTAATAATTCTTTAAAAATAGCATTAAAAGAAGTGAATAAAGATGTGCCTTCATGTATAGATAAGAAATTAAAAGAGATATTAGGTTAATTTTATGTACTCTAAAATTATTGGAACTGGCGGCTATTTACCAAAAAAAATTCTTACAAATAAGGATTTGGAATCAATTGTTGATACAACGGATGAGTGGATTTTAGAAAGAACAGGTATAAAACAAAGACACATAGCTGAAGAAAATGAAACCACATCTTCTATGGCAACACAGGCCTCTTTAGATGCTATAAATAGTGCAGGTATAAAAGAAAGTGATATAGATTTAATTATTGTTGCAACTACTACACCTGATCAGATATTTCCAAGCACAGCATGCATAGTCCAGAATAAATTAAATATTAAGGCACCAGCATTTGATGTTCAGGCAGCCTGTACTGGCTTTATATACGCCCTAAGTATTGCTGATAACTATATAAAAACAGGTATGAATAAGAATGTTTTAGTTATAGGTGCAGAAAAATATTCGAATTTACTAGATTGGAGTGACCGTTCAACATGTGTTTTATTTGGAGATGGTGCAGGCGCAGTAGTACTTTCAGCTCAATCAAAAGAGGGTATTATTTCTTCTCATATCCATGCTGATGGGCAATATAATGATTTATTGTCAGTAGAAAACAGCCATATAAAAATGAAAGGTAACGAAGTTTTTAAAGTAGCTGTTAACACTTTAAGTAAATTGGTTGATGAAACTCTCACCAAAAATAATATGAAAAAATCTGATATAGATTGGCTGGTTCCTCATCAGGCTAATTTAAGAATCATTAAAGCAGCAGCAAGAAAATTATCAATGCCTATAGATAAAGTAGTAGTCACTGTAGACAATCATGCTAATACTTCTGCAGCATCAATACCTTTAGCTTTGAATGAAGCAGTTAAAGATGGAAGAATTAAGAGTGATCAAGTAATATTATTAGAGGCCTTCGGAAGTGGCTTCACATGGGGATCAGTATTACTTAGGTATTAAAATTGATAGACATAAAAGATATAAAACATAGTCTTAAAAATATGACATCAAATCCTGGTGTTTATAAGATGTATAATTCTGATAAAGAAGTTATATATGTTGGTAAAGCAAAAAATCTAAAAAAAAGAGTTTCCTCTTATTTTCGAGCTGGTAATCATTCTAATAGAATAAAACGAATGATTAGCCTAATAAAAAATGTTGATTTAATTATTACAAAATCAGAAGCTGATGCTCTACTTTTAGAAAATATTCAAATAAAAAAGTATAGACCTAGATTTAATATTTTACTTAGAGATGATAAGTCCTACCCGTATATCTATGTAGATACTCATCATAACTATCCTAGATTAAGTTTTTATAGGGGTAAAAGAAAAAAAGATGGAAAATTTTTTGGTCCTTATTCAAATGTTTATTCTGTGAGAGACGCCTTAAACACTTTGCAAAAACTTTTTAAAGTTAGACAATGTAGTGATTCATTTTTTAAAAATAGAGTAAGGCCTTGCCTTCAGTATCAAATAGAGAGATGTTCAGCACCGTGTGTTGGTTTAATAAAAAAAGATGAATATATTGCAGACATAAATATGTCTATGAAATTTCTTGATGGAAAAAATACAGAAATAATAGATCTATTAATTAAAAAAATGGAGCATGCTTCAGATAGTCAAAATTTTGAATCCGCTGC
>JABHAT010000020.1 GCA_018674175.1 Gammaproteobacteria bacterium
AAAAATATAAAAATGATAAATGCATGAAGAGTACTGCAAGGATTATTAAAGGTTTCATCATTTTTTTTAATGATATTCCGGAAGATTTAAGTGCTGATAGTTCATTTTTTTCTCCCATATTTCCGAAAGTCATGATAGATGCAATAAGCATAGCAATTGGAAGGGCTAAAGGAACAAAACGAGCTGCAGCATATAAAATAAGTTGTAAAATTGTATTTACTTCTAATCCTTTACCGATTAGTTCATCCACCCATTTCCATAAAAATTGCATGAGTAGTATAAATATAGCAATAAAAAAAGTTGCTATAAAAGGAGGAAAAAATGATTTAATTATGAATTTATCTAGTTTTTGATATTTAATAAAACTAGTTATACTATATGAGAAAAATACACTAAAAAACATCCAAAATATTAATTCAATTTTTTGACTAAAATTTAATATTTGATGATTGTTAATCATTTCCCAAATCTTATTAAAGTCTGTGGGGTTTAAGAATTTGTAGTAGATTAGCCCAAATATTAAAAATACAATAATATAAGGATGAAATATTTTTTTATGAATATAATCATCTATTTTTATACTTATAGATATTATAATATATCTTAAAAGAATTGTAATAAGTATAAAGAGACCTACTCCATGTGACCAAAATGTATATAGATAATTAACTTCTGTTAAATACTCTGAAATAGAATTGATAGATGTATTTGAAAAACTAACTCCATAACTATAAAAAATAGGTAAGAATAAATAAATAAAAAGTATTAGATAATTTCTATTCAATAATGGAAAGGATCTCATATAGATTTTCTTAGATTCCTAAAGCGTTCTTCAGATTTCCAATTTCTTTGTTCCAAAGTAAGATTCCTTCTTCTTTATCCTCTTCATCTTCTGCAAAATCAGTTACAATGAGTGCAATATCTTTTGTCATGTCATCAATTTGGATACTGAACTCAAAATATTTTTCTTCGCCTTCATCTTCTAACCACTGATACCTGATAAATTTTTCTTTTTCTTGTTTTAAAACTATGGCTTGCTCTTCTGAACCTTCCCAATAAAATGTTAAGACATTGTCTTTTATATTCACATTATCGGCAAACCATTCGGATAGGCCACTAGGAGTACTTAATCTTTTATATAAAAAACTAATAGATGTTCTTATAGGATATTCTAAGGAGTATTTAATTAAAGACATAATAAATATGTTAGATGTTATTTTTTGTAGATTTGTAATCTAAATTTTTCGCAAAATAAGGAAATAATTCAGAATAATTATAAAATAGATGTCATTAGTTGATTCTCGGGAGAAACAAGGAAATTTTTTATTTAAATATAGAGGTCAGTTTCCTGTTATTTTATTTGTGTTGGCAGTCCCATTTTTATACTGTAGTAATGAGCTTTTATCTTCTGAAAAACAAATATGGAACTATATTGCTTTGTCCATATCTGTAATTGGTTTTCTGATCAGATTCTATACAATTGGAACAACTCCTAAAGGAACTTCAGGAAGAAACACAAAAGAACAAATAGCTGATTGTCTGAATTCCACAGGAATTTATTCTACAGTTCGTCATCCATTGTATCTTGGAAATTATTTTATTTGGGCTGGAATAGCAGTTTTTACTTATAATATTTATTTTATTGTAATTATGAGTTTGTTGTTTTGGGTGTATTATAAGAGAATAATGTTTGCAGAAGAAAAATTCTTGGAAAGAAAATTTAGGGAAGAATATAGTGATTGGTCTAAGGGTGTTCCGGCATTTATTCCATCTTTTAAAAATTATATTAAAACAATTATTCCTTTTTCTGTAAAAAGCATCTTGAGGAGGGAATATGCAGGCGTGTTAGCAACAGTTATTGGATTTGTTTTTGTAGAAGTTGTTAGGGAATCTTTTAAGAATAATGAACTTAGTGATAGTCCATTTTACAGAAATATACTTATTGCTACAATTTTGGTTGTTTTATTGCTCAGGAGCTTAAAACATTACACTACAATATTAGAGGAAAAAGACAGGTCATAAATTTGTATGAAAATACTTTTATTAAAATGTATTAATATTATATTTGCCGACCGAAATGGCGTGGTAGCTCAGTTGGTTAGAGCGCAGGATTCATAACCCTGAGGTCGGGAGTTCAAATCTCCCTCACGCTACTAGATAATAAAGACCCTTTTTAGGGTCTTTTTTTTACCGTAAAATTGATAGGGTGCAACATAGGTGCAACAAATTGATTTTTTCCTCAGTTGTATTCATACCATATGCCATATAATATTTGATGATTTCGTTAGTTTTGCTTATAATTGTTTCTCAACTATAGATATGATTAAAAGAAAAAATAATTTAAAAAACAAAATTCCAATTTTTAAAGATGATATAGAATTTGAGATATCTCATTCTCAGAATTTACTTCAAATGGATAAGGATAGATTAAATTTTCAGAAAGAGTATTGCGA
>JABHAT010000024.1 GCA_018674175.1 Gammaproteobacteria bacterium
ATAAAGCAGAACTTTTATTTAGTAAAATTGAAGACGAAACAATTGAAAAACAAATAAAAAAACTGAAAAACTGAAAAATTTATTATGCTTGCATAGTATATTTCATTAAGTTTGCTTAAAATAAATTTATTATGAAAAATCTCTTTTTTACTCTTGTATTTTCTCTTGTAATTAACTCTGTATTTTCTCAATGTGAAGGAAGATATGAAACCGAAATTTTTAATAGCGTAACGTCAACAACTATTAATTACTCTGACGTATACACCAACAGCCAGCACGAAATGGATATATACACTCCAGATGGTGACACAGAAACAAATCGACCGCTAATACTATTTATGCATGGAGGGTCTTTTACTGCAGGGACTAAGACAATGACTGATTGTGTAGATTTCTGCGAAAGTATGGCAAAAAAAGGATATGTTACAGCCTCTTTAAATTACAGATTAGCAAATCCGATTTCATTTATATCAAGTAATACAGTACAGTATGAAACTGTTTTAAAGGCTGTTTCTGATGCTAAATCTGCTATTCGTTATTTTAGAAAAGATTTTGATAATGGTAATACCTATGGTATTGATCCTAACACTATTTTTGTTGGAGGATATTCTGCTGGTGCAGTTATTGCTGTTCACTTAGCATATATTGATTCAATATCAGATCTTCCAACATCACCTATAGATGTACAAGCAATAGTAAATAATGTAGGGGGATCTTATGGATTAGAAGGAGATGCGGGTAATTATGGCTATTCTTCAGATATAAGTGGAGTTATTAGTTTTGCAGGAGGTATAAATGATGTTAATTGGATAGACGCAAATGACGAGCCATTGGTTAGCGTACAAGGAACATCAGATCTTACTGTTAACTATAATTGCGGGCCTGGACAAAATCTATCAAGTGTTCTTACATTATGTGGATCTGGAGAAATGCATCCAAGGGCTGATAATGTTGGATTGCATAATGAGAAATTAATATTTAATGGAGAAGGTCATACATGGGCTGCATATGGGAATAGTAATCCAAAATTTGTACAGGCTTTAGATTTTACAACCAATTCTTTATATGAACTTTTACCATGTAATAATACTACATCTATTTCTTCTGTTAATTCAGAAAAAAACCTAATAAAAATAACTGATTTACTTGGTAGAAAAACAGAAAGAACTATCAATACTCCTTTATTTTATATCTACTCGAATGGTGAAGTAGAGAAGAAGATATTTGTTAACTAGTATAAGATAAAATATTATTGTTTTGTCTGATAAAAAATTACTTGGGGAAATTGGAGAAATAATTGCTCAAGAATACTTAATTAATAAAAACTATCTGATAATAGATCTGAATTGGAGATATAAAAAAGCGGAAGTAGATATTATTAGCCAACTTAAAGATACTTTAGTATTTGTTGAGGTAAAATGCAGAAAAACAGACTTTTTTAGCAGACCAGAACAAGCGATAAATCATAAAAAAGAAGAACTATACAAATTAGCTGCCGAAAACTATTTAGAAGTAAATAATTTAGAGTATGAAATTCGTTTTGATGTAATCTCAATTATTCATAATAATAACAAAACTGAAATAGAACATTTTATCAGTGCTTTTTAATCTACATTTGCAAAAATTATTCTCCAATGAGAAATCGAAAAAATAATCCTCAATCATCTGAAAGAAGAAAAGAAGATAATAATTCAGATGCTCCGAGGAAATATGGAAGAAAGAATTTTCGTCCAAAATCAGATGCTACAAAAAGAAGGAAATCTGATGATGGTTCAATGAGATTAAATCAATACTTAGCTCATGCAGGAATCTGTAGCAGGAGAGAGGCCGATCAATTAATTGAAGCAGGTGTAGTCGCAGTAAATGGAAAAGCCATTACTCAGATGGGATATAGAGTTCAAGAATCTGATGTTGTTAAATTTAATGGAAGAACCCTAAAAACAGATAAAAAAAGATATTTACTGCTAAACAAACCTAGAAATTATTCTTGCAGATTAGATGATTTCGGTAAAAAAGATTCTGTATTTGAACTTATTAAGGGATCATGTAAAGAAAAGATTTTACCAATTGGGAAATTAAATAAAAATCATAGCGGGTTAGTTATTTTTACTAATGATGAAAAAATGTCTGCAAAGCTATCTCATCCAAAACATGAAGTCAAAAAAATATATCACATCAGTTTAAGTAATCCTCTCAAATCACTTGATTTTAAA
>JABHAT010000007.1 GCA_018674175.1 Gammaproteobacteria bacterium
AACTTTCTTTTTAGCTACTTTCTTCTTAACTTTCTTTTTAGCTACTTTCTTCTTAACTTTCTTTTTAGCTACTTTCTTCTTAACTTTCTTTTTAGCTACTTTTTTCTTCGCTACCTTTCTCTTAGCTACTTTTTTCTTCGCTACTTTACGAACAGCTTTTTTCTTAGAAGCCGTTTTTTTCACTACCTTTTTTTTCTTACGTTTAATGGCCATTTCAATCCTCCAAAACATTTAAAGTTAGTTATCAAATAAAAGTCTAATGATCTGAATACAAAATACAATCTTTTTTTTATTAAAAATAAAGTATATAAGGTAATTTTTATAAAATTATGTTAAATATTTTTTTTTTAATGAGATTTAACATTTTTTTAATGAATTTTTTTTATTTTTCTTTTTTTTTTAGTGTATTTATCAATATTTTCTTGAATTTAGCGTTTAATTTTTTTTATTTTTCTTTTTTTTAGTGTATTTATCAATATTTTCTTGAATTTTGCGTTTAATTTTTTTTATTTTACTTTTTTTATCTTTTTTTATCTTTTTTTATCTTTTTTTTACTTTTTTTATCTTTTTTTATCTTTTTTCTTACTTTTTTATCTTTTATTAATCTTTTTTATCAATTCTAATAAGTTTTAAAAATATATTTATATTTTTTTATAAAATGAAAAATTTTTTTTGATTTTTATTTAAGAAGTAAACCGATGTACCGTTACTATTAATTTTCCTTGAACCGATGAGTTCAGGTGGGTTTAAGTTTCTTGCTTTAGGCTACCTAAAATTTAGGTTTGCACATCAGCGAATAGTTACTTAATCCCTGTAAAAATATTAGGAACAAAGATATAACAATAGTATCGTATACATCAGTTGTACTTTAAAATATATCAAATACTGGGAAATTTAACTAGTGAATATAATTTGTAATTAATCTTGTAAGATAGACTCTAGTTTTTGATTAATACTAAGAATTCTCTGTTTGATTGTTGAATTTAGTGTGTTAGTCATTTCTTTGTGACTTAGTGAGTCATTAGCAAAGTTTAAAGCTGATATTACTGCTATTCTATCGAGTCCTATAGTTTTACCTTCAGCTTTTGTTTTCATCATTTTGTCATTCAAAAGTTCTGCTGAATTAAAAAGTACGTCTTTTTCATCTTCGTAACAAGAAACCTCATAGTTTTGATTAAGAATCTTTACTGTCACAGGTACTTTTTTATTTCTTTCTTCCACTATTGAGTATATTCCAGTGTTCTTAGCCTATTTATTATACCTTCAACCTTGGTTTGTACTTTCTGATTTTTTTCTCTAATTTTGAATTTTTCAGAGACTTCTAATTCTTGCCTTTCTTTAAGCAATAGATTTTCTTTCTTAAGATCTAAATATTTGTTAGACAATTCTTCTATTTTGCTTTCTAAGTCGTCTAGCTCTTTATTTAGAGAGGATATTATGTGATCATTATTCATATATTAGTTATATTATTCTTGCAGGCATTATAGGTCAATAGAAAAATACTACTTTATCGAATTTATTTATTTGGTTAACAAAATATGAAATTACAAGAGCTTAAAAATAGAAGAAAAGCTTTGGTTGAGAAGATGCCAAAAAATTCTATAGCTATATTATCATCGGCTAATAGAAATTATAGAACTAGAGATGTAGAGAATCCCTATAGACAAGATAGTGATTTTTTATACATGACTGGAATTAGTGAGCCAAATTTAATTAACATAGTATTTGAAAAATCAGGTGAAATTTTTTCTGTGTTATTTAGAAATAATACTTCTGAGCATGAAAAAATATGGGATGGCAGCAGATTAGAAAATTCTGATATTTTAGAGAACTCAGGTTTTTCAGAAGTCCAAAGTTATGATGATTATGAGGAAAAGATATTAAATTATATTATTGATAAAGATAGTATTTATATAGAATCAGGCTTGAACCCAGAGTTAGATGATTTTATTTATGAGAAAATTTCTAAATCAGGAAAAAATAATAGAAAAAATTATATATTTCCAAAAAAAATAGTCGCATTACACTCAGTTACCCAAAAACTTAGACTAATAAAATCTGATTACGAAATAGAGTTGATTAAGGAAGCAGCTAAAGTTTCTATCATTGGACATCAGGAGGCCATGAAAAAATCTAAACCTGGTATCTACGAATATGAGTTAGACGCAGAAATCAAATATGTTTTCAATAAAAATAATATGCATTTTGCTTACATGTCAATAGTAGGGAGTGGTAATAACGCGTGCACACTTCATTATATAAAAAATAATAATCTACTAAAAGACAAAGATTTGGTATTAATAGATGCTGCTGCAGAAAATCAAGGATATGCCTCAGATATAACTAGAACTTTTCCAGTTAACGGAAAGTATACTAAAGAGCAGGCTTTAATTTATGATTTAGTATTGAATGCTCAAGAAAAAGCCATTGAATTTATAAAGCCAGGTGTAACTTGGGAGCAAGTTCATGAAATTACAGTTGAGGAAATATCAAAAGGTTTGGTGGCTCTAAATTTATTACCTAATGATATAAATAGAGTAATAAATGAAGAGTTGTACAAAGATTTTTTTATGCATAAAACGGGGCACTGGCTAGGTTTAGATGTTCACGATGTTGGTGAATATGAAAATATACTATTTGAACCAGGAATGGTTATAACAGTAGAACCTGGAATATACATTAATTTAATAAATAAAAAAATTCCAAAAAAGTGGAGAGGTATTGGTGTAAGGATAGAAGATGATGTATTGATAACAAAAAATGGAAACGAAGTAATAACAAAAAATTTAGTAAAAAAACGAAATGAAGTAGAGCTTATGTGCAGCGCATCAGATGTATAAAAAAACAGAGGATATAATTATAGTTGGAGCAGGCTTAACAGGTTTAGCATTCTGCAGTTTATTAAAAGATACAAAAATAAAGTTATCTTTATTAGATACTCTGCCAAAAAAAATTTATAAATCTTTTGAAAATGAAAGGCATATCGTTTTGTCGAACTCTAGTAAATCAATACTTGAAAGCATAGGACTATGGAAAGAAATAAATAAGTACTGCTCAAAAGTTAAAAATATACATATTTCAAAAAAAAATATTTTTGGTTCTTCGGTAGTAAAGTCTGCAGATGAAAATCTAGAATCGTTAGGGTACCAAGTTCCAGTAAAGATTCTCATGAATATACTATATTCAAATATTGAAAATGAAAATAATATAAATATTATACATGGAGCCCAAGTCATGAGCGTAGATAAAGGTAAAGAAATTAATGTAAATTACAAGCTTGAGTCTATTGAAAAAAATTTGGCATCTAGATCGCTAGTATTCTCAAGTGGATCAAAAGATAAAATTTTAAATAACATATTTTCAGAAATAATTCAGAAAGACTACAAACAGAATGCAATTGTATGTGAGCTTTTATCTAATAAATATAATTCAGATACAGCATATGAAAGGTTCACAAATAACGGTGTACTGGGCGTTATTCCGAGAAAAGAAAATATTTGGACCCTAATATATTCAACAAATGAAAAGGAATCAGAAATCATAGAAAATTTAGAAAATAATGAACTTAAAAAGTATTTTCAAAACTTAATGGGAAAAAAATGTGGAAAAATATCTGAGATAAATAATGTTAAGATTTACCCACTAAAAATGCGATATTATAAAAATTTTACAAATAAAAATATATGTTTGCTAGGCGACGCAGCACATACATTGCACCCAATAGCAGCACAAAGTTTTAATTTATCACTTCGTGATTGTGCATATCTCACAAAAATGATTAAAAAAAATGAAAAAGAAGAAATTAATAATTTCTCCCGAATATTTGATTGTTATCATAAAGAAAGAATTGGGGAACTAGAAAGGTTAGTAAAATTTACAGATTTTCTAGCATCATTTATACATGGTGGTGGATTTTTAAAAAATAGTCTCATTAGCGCATCATTACTATTTATGGATATTAATAAGAGTTTAAGAATAAATATAATAAGATATTTATTAGGTATTAATTTTTCACAAGCATTAATTTCAAATCTAAAAAAACAATAATGAAAGAAGATATAATAATAGTTGGAGCAGGAATTATTGGAATGTCATTGGCTTTGTCGCTTAGTAGTAGTAACAAAAAAATAGTGATTATAGAAAAAAATTTATCAAATAGTTTAAAAATTAATAGAGTTTATTCAATTTCTAAAAAGACAAAGTCTTTTTACGAGTTGCTAGATGTGTGGAAAAATATACACGAGATAAATAATATAGATTCAATGTGTATTTATTACAGGAACTTCAATCATAAAAATATGATTACTTTTTCTGAAAAAATTAACCAAACTAAAATTGGTTATATAGTGCAGAGTAAAAATATTTCTTTATCTTTATTAAATAAAATAGAAGAAGATGATAATATTAAGTTATTAGATAATTATGATATTGGCGGAATAGAAAACACAGAGAAAGGTGTTAAAGTAGAGATTAACAACCATGAAAACATAGAAGCTAAATATTTATTCAGTTGCGAAGGTTCAAAATCAAGTATAAAGAAAAATTTACAAGAAAAGAATATATATGATGATTACAACTCTAAAGCTTTAGTTTTTAATATCGAGCATACAATAAAAAATAATAATGCAGCACATCAAATATTTCTCAAAACTGGTCCAATTGCATTTCTACCTACCTCAAATAACAAATTTTCTATGGTCGTTAGTATAAAAAATAAATATTTAGACGATGAAATTTTTCAAGAAGAAAATATTGCGCATTTTATTGAAGAAATAACAAATAAAAAATTTGGTGAAATAAAATTAACTAATAAACCGATCTCATTTGATTTAATAGGATTTGATTCAGAAAAGTACGTAGTAGGAAATGTAGTGTTTGTAGGAGATTCAGCGCATTCTGTGCACCCTTTAGCAGGAATGGGTCTTAACTTAGGAGTATCAGATATTATTGAGATTATAGACATTGTTAATAGCAGCAACATATCTTTTAGTAGAAAAAATCTATTTTCTAGATACGCAAGAAGACAGAAAATAATAAATATACAAGCAAGAAGACAATTAAAGTTTATTGAAAAAATATACTCGATAGATAATAAGTTTATCGAAAGTATTGTTCAAAAGTCTATGTATACCATACAAAAATCAAACTTTATAAAGAAGAAGATTGTTACTCACGCAAATAATAATTTGAGATTTTTCTAATTTAGCCATAATTCATATAATTGTTTATTAAACTACAGTGTTTTTCATTAAAAAATTTAGTTACACTGTTTTGATATATTACATTTCCATTGTCTAAAAAAATTATCTCTTTCCCAATTCTATTAATCTGGGATACATCATGTGAGGTCATAAATATTTTTACGTTTAAATCTGAAAGATTCTTTATTATATTTTCAATTTCATTCTTATACACAGGATCAAGTTGAGAAGTTGGCTCATCTAAAAAAATTATTTTGGGATCACCTATTATTGCCATTGCTATAGATACTTTTTGTCTTTCTCCACCAGATATATATCTGGTATTAACATTAGCAATATCTTTTATATTTAACTTCTCTATTATTTTTTGTACATAATTTTTTTCAGTTATATTTTTTTTATTAGCAACATAATTTAAGTTCTCATAAGTTGTTCTATTTAATAATATAGGTGTCTGGAATACCATTGTCTGATTATCCTTAACATTTTTTATTGAATAATCTCCCCATTTAATTATATTGTCTGGAATCTCTATTAGGCCGTGAAGTATTTTTAATAAGGTACTTTTTCCTGAACCATTATTGCCAGCTATAATTGTGATCTTTTTTTCATCACTCAATATATTTATATTGTTCAATATGTTATTTCCATTAACTGAATAGCTCAAATTATGTATTTTTAAAGGTAAAATATTCATTCAGCTTATCTTCCTTAGAGATTTTATAATTATTGTAATAATTAATGAAATTAGAAGTAAAATTAAACCAAGTGCAACAGCTAATTCAATACTCCCTTTACTAGTTTCAAATGCTATCGCAGTTGTCATAACTCTTGTAAAGTGATTAATATTTCCACCAACAATCATAACTGCGCCAACTTCAGCACTGGCTCTGCCAAAACCAGTTAAAGCAACTGTTAATAAAGCATATCTACATTCGTATATTAATGTTTTCAATTTCGAGAAATTACTTAAATTTAGTGAAATTAAAAGTAAATTATATTCTTTATTTTTTTTATAAATTTCTTCATATGTGAGAGAAATTACTATGGGTATAATTAATAATGTTTGAGCAAGTATCATTGCTGAAGGCGTATACAATATATCAAGGAACCCAAATATTCCTTTTTTTGATACTAGTGTATAAATTAATAAACCAAGTACCACAGGTGGCATCCCCATTAATGTATTTGAAATTAATACTAAAAAAGATTGAAACTTATTTTTATATAGCGCAAGAAACGCTCCAATAGGAATACTTATAGATACAGCTATTATTAAAGCGGAAATTGTTACTTTTAGAGAAAGACTTATAATTTCAAATAAATCTTTATTTAAAGAAATTATTAAATTAAATGCAGTTTCAAGAATATTAATTAGCATTTTTTTCTAAATCTTTTTTAATAATTTCGTAACACTCATTTGCAATAGATCTTCTATCTTTATTATTTGTATATACAAAATCTGATATTGTTATTTCTGCTGTAATATTATCTTGAAATAATACTTTTAGGATATTTAAAAATAAAGAATCACCTCTGACGAATGGAACGCTGGGGTGGATATTTTTTTCTTTATAAGGGTATCTTATTATAACACACTGAATGGGGGAATTAGTGTCTATGCAGCTAGCAAAAAGTCTAGGCTTAAATTTTAATAAGTCTTTGCCACCAGATGATGTCCCCTCAGGAAATATAGTTACATTTCTATTATTTAATATAAATTTTGATATTCCATTTACCGCATGTGAGGCTGCATCTTTTGCCCCTCTATTTATAAATAACATGTCCACAGCTGTAGTTATTTTTCCAATAACTGGCCATCTGCTAACCTCAATTTTTGATAAAAAAGTTGTTTTAAATGTACTTCCTAAAATTATAATATCTAGCCACGAAGAATGATTTGATATTATTAAATAATTTCCGGATTTAATCTTACCTTTGATTGTAGTTTTTACACCAATAATTTTTAATATTTTTGCAAACCATAATCTTATTTTTTCAGATTGCTTTTCATCTGCGCAAATATTAAATTCACCTATATCAGCTATTATTTTTTTTGTATTTGTAATGTGCGCAATAAATTTAAAAAGTTTATTAAAAAAAAATATTATTTTCATAACATGTTAATCCTGAGCATAAATTTTTTTATATCATTAATTATCTCTTCATATTTAAATTGAGTACAAACATATACTACAGTATCACTTAAATATATTTTACCATCTGTGTTTCCAGAGCTATTATTAATATTAGTTATACTATAATAATCTATATTTAAGTTATCAATTCCATTCATGTGTTCTCTCACTTACATACTTAGTATCGTTCATAATATCAGCGGATTATTGTTTTTCAAATAATTCATGCAGCACCGCATGATGCCACGATAAATTAAGTAACTAATTGATAGTAAATTAGATTCTTTAACTTTCTCTAAAGATTTTCTCTCCCAAAAGCCTAAATTAACAGTACTTTTAGTATGCTGTTGAAGATATGGACTGGTTTCGTTAGAGAGACGATTTATTATCATAGCTCTGGTATTATATACATTTATAATAAAAAATTAATAATAATGATACATAACATTGATCCAATTTTTATTTCCCTAGGTGGCTTTCATATTTATTGGTATGGGGTTATGTATTTAATAGCTTTTTTTTTATCATGGTACCTCGGAAACTTCTATATAAAAAATGATATTATAAAAATAAATAGTGATGAGTTTTCTGACTTACTATTTTATAGTTTCGTTGGAGTTTTAGTAGGAGGAAGACTTGGATATTCTATTTTTTATAATTTAGCCTATACACTAGAAAATCCTATTGCTGTATTTTATATTTGGAATGGCGGTATGAGCTTTCACGGAGGTTTTATTGGAGTATTATTAGGTATAATTTATTTCTGTAAAAGAAAAAAAATAGCTTTTTTTGAAGTTTCAGATTTTATAGTGAAGTTAGTACCGATCGGTTTATTTACAGGAAGAATTGGAAATTATATTAATGGCGAATTATGGGGGAAACCGACAGATAGTTTTTGGGGTGTTATATTTACTAAGGTAGATAATATTCCGAGGCACCCAACGCAAATATATGAGGCTTTGCTAGAAGGTTTATTATTATTTGTTATATTAAATATTATATTATCAAAAGAAACAAGAATATCTTTCATTACAGCATATTTTTTAATTTTTTATTCAGCATTAAGATTTTTTGTAGAATTTTATAGGGTACCAGATTCTCATATTGGCTATCTTATCTTTAGTTGGGTTACAATGGGGCAAATTTTATGCGTACCAATGTTTTTTTTAGGTCTTTATATTTTAAAAATAAGAAAAGGTAAATAAACACTATGAAGCAGTATTTGGATTTACTTAGCCATATTATAGAAAATGGAGTAGAGAAAAATGATAGAACAGGTGTTGGCACTCTTTCTACGTTTGGCTACCAGACTAGATTTGATCTTTCAAAAGGATTCCCTTTGATAACAACTAAAAAAATACACTTGAAGTCAGTTATATATGAACTTTTATGGTTTATAAACGGAGATAGTAATATAGATTTTTTAAATAGTAATGGGGTCTCTATTTGGGATGAATGGGCTGATGCTAGTGGTAATTTAGGTAGAATTTATGGGGTCCAATGGAGGAGTTGGAAAAAAAATGACAACTCTCATGTCGATCAATTAAAAAATTTAATTGAGAGTTTGAAAAATAATCCAAATTCAAGAAGGCATATAGTATCAGCCTGGAATGTTGGAGAAATTGATGAGATGGCCTTACCCCCATGCCACTGCCTATTTCAATTTTATTTAGCAAATAATAAGCTTTCGTGTCAATTATACCAAAGAAGTGCAGATGCATTTTTAGGAGTTCCATTTAATATTGCATCATATTCTTTACTGGTGCATATGGTTGCTCATGTTTTAAATTATGAAGTCGGTGATTTTGTATATACAGTTGGAGATTTACACCTATATAAAAACCATATTGATCAAGCAAAAACACAAATCTTAAGAAAACCTTATGATTTGGCTAATTTAAAAATAAATAGAAAAATTGATGATATATTTTCTTTTGAATACAAGGATTTTGAAATAGTAAATTATATGGCTCATCCTCATATAAAGGGAGCAATAGCAGTTTAGTATGAATGCATCTATTATAGTCGCTATGTCGAAAAATCGTGTTATAGGTAAAGATAATGACATGCCTTGGCACTTATCAGATGATTTAAAAAACTTTAAGAAAATAACAATAAATAAAACCATCATTATGGGTAGACTAACTTATGATTCAATCGGAAAACCATTGCCAGAAAGAAATAATATTGTTTTATCAAGAAATTTAAAAAATTCAAAAGTCATGGTTCTTGATAATTTGGAAGAAGCACTAAATATATCACGTAATGAAGAAGAGGTATTTATTATAGGTGGGGCAGACTTATATTCTCAAACTATAAATTTAGTAAATAAATTATATTTGACTCTAATAAATCATGAGATAGATGGCGATAAATATTTCCCTAAATTTGACGAAGAAGAATGGGATGTAGTTGATTCTCGATTTTACAAAAAGAGTGATTCTAATAGCCATGATTTTAAATCAGAAATATTAGTTAAAAAATCTTAGCAATTCACTTCATATTTCTTAAGGTCTGTATTTTTTGAAATTTCTACAGCTGTTAATTTATTTCCCCATGCGCACCCTGTGTCTATAGAAATAATATTATGTCTATTTTGAAATCCTAGTGTAGACCAGTGACCTATAATAATCTTATATTTATCATATATGTTGTTACTGAATTCATACCAAGGAATTAAATTATCACAATTAATATTCTCAGGATGGGATTTTGTATCAAAATCTAAAGAAAAATCTTTTTTCAAATACCTCATTCTTGTAAAAACATTCACAGAAAAAATTAGCTTTTGTTCTTGGGTTAAATTTTTATCCCAATTATCTGGGCTATTACTCCATAGTGTTTTTACAAATTCTCTGCATTTTTCACCCCTTAGAGATCCTTCAATTAAATTTGCGAGTGATAACATTTCTGTAATTTCCCAATTAGGATGAATGCCAGCATGAACTAGTATGTGTTTTAAATACTCATCAAGATGAACTATTTTTTGATTTTTTAACCAATTTATAATTTTCTCACCATCTTTATTAGAAATTATTTCTTCAAAAGAATTATTTTTGTGTGGCCAAGGGTCGATTTCATAATAAGATGCAATTAAATAAAAATCATGGTTGCCTAAAACTGTAATTGCACTTGACTCTAAGTCCATAACATATTTTATAACATCAAAAGATTTGGGACCTCGATTAACTAAATCTCCAGCAAGCCACAAAGTATCTTTATTTTTGTTAAAATTTATTTCTTTTAATAACCTTTTGAACTCTTTGTAACAACCTTGAATATCACCTATAGCATAAGTGGACATTTAATTAAGAATTCCAGGGGTACTTAAAGAAAACAATGGAATATTTGCGTCAAACTCATAACCATTATCTGCAACCATTTGATATGAGCCATACATAGTTCCTACAGGAGTATTTAGGACAGTCCCACTAGTATATTCAAATGATTCTTTCGGCTCTAACCTTGGTTGTTCACCAACAACCCCTAAGCCAGTAACTTCTTCAATTTTTTCATTAGAGTCCGCAATTACCCAATGCCTACTTATAAGTTTGGCAGGAATTTTACCATTATTTTTTATGGTTACAGTGTAAGAAAAAAAATATTTCTCTTCATTAGGAATAGATTGGTATTCTAAATACTCTGTTTTAACACTAACATCAATTTTATATAAGTTTGTCATCATTTTTAATATCTCTATATAATTTTATCATTTCAACTATTGATAGCTCTTCTGCTCTTTTATCAATATTATCATATAAACCTCTATGATTTATATCTAAACAATTCTTTATTTTTTTTCTTCTAGTCTTAAATATTTCTTTCACAAAATTTAAAAAATCACTAACTTCATTTTCTTCTAATAAGATTTTTTTTAATGGGGTTAATGACATGAAAGAAGAATGAATTTTTGGTTCTGGGTAAAAATTAGAAGGGTCGATATCAATATATTTTTCAGCTTTAAAAAAAATTTGTATTAATACGGAAAGCCTACCATAAGATTTTGCTCCATGCGCAGAAGTAATTCTATCCACAAATTCTTTTTGCATCATAAAATGAACTTGAGAAATAAAATTTTTATTTTCTATACATTTCATTAATAATTTAGTAGATATATTATATGGTATATTGCCAATTACTCTGTAATTATTTTTGAAAATTTTATTAAAATTAAAATTTAGAATATCTTCGTTTCTTATATCTATATTTTCTTTATAATTAATTTTTAAAAATTCACTTAGATTTTTATCTTTTTCCACCCCAATGTAATTTTTTGTTTTTTTAATTATATTCTTTGTTAGAGCTCCTTTTCCAGGGCCAACTTCTAGAATATAATCGTCTTTCTTGATATCCAGTATTTCTAAAATTGTATTTATAACGTATTCGTTAATTAAAAAATTTTGCCCTAGGTTTTTATTGGGCCTAATATTATCTTGCATTTTTTTGCTTTACTATTTCAATAGCAGTTTTTATTGCGGATAATAAACTTCCTGAGTCTGCTTTATTAGTACCAGCTATATCTACAGCTGTACCATGATCTACAGAAGTTCTTATAATTGGTAGTCCTAGAGTGGTATTTACTATGTTGCCGAAGCCCAGTGTTTTTATTACTGGTAAAGCTTGGTCGTGGTACATAGCTAATATTAAATCAGCGCCTTTTTTTGTAAAGATTGTATCTGCTGGGTATGGCCCATCAATGTCATACCCTTGTTTTCTCATAGTTTTTATTGCTGGTAAGATGATATTTTTTTCTTCCATACCTATGTATCCGCCTTCGCCAGCATGAGGATTTAAACCACAAAGCCAAATTTTTGGATTTTCTATTCCAAACTTATTATTTAAATCCTTACTGATAATTTTAATATAAGTTTCTATTCGTTTCTTATTAATTGATTTTGTGACCTTAGATAGAGGAATATGTGTGGTTAAAAGAGCTATTCTTAGTTTTTTAGAATGAAGCATCATTATTGGTGTGCCTCCTGTTCTATGCGCTATATATTCTGTATGACCAGAAAAATCTGCACCATACTCCATTAATATATTTTTTTGTACAGGCCCAGTAACCATAGCGTCTGCTTTACTATTTATACATGCAGCAATAGCTATATCTAGTGATTTTAAAATCAAAGGCGCATGTTTAACGCTCGGCGATCCAATAACTACTTTCTTGGTATGTTTTATATCGTGAACTAAAATTTCTCCAGGACGATTAATAGGAATATCATCATCATGTAAATTTACATTTGTTAAAATAACACTTTTTTTTAAAATTTTTGCTCTTTCTTTAAGTAGATTTATGCTGGTAACAGCAATGATTTTTGCAGGAAATTTTTTTTTAGATATTTCTAGTAAAATATCAAAACCTATGCCAGATGGATCTCCTGGCGTAATAAGAATCTTTGGTATTTTTTTCATTCAGAAAAAGGATCCCATTGTTTTTGTTTTTTAATATAGTTTTTTTTATTTAAAATACTGTTTCTAGACTTATTTGAATTTTCTGTAATATATTTGACGTAATTTTTTCCCCTAAGCTCTATTATCCATGAATCTAAAACTTCATTTGACCTACTAGAGGTTAAGTATTTTCTAGCTAAATTTTTCTTCACTAACTCAGTATTATTTTGTTTCCTTTTGCCGAGGACTTCTATTATATGCCAACCAAATTGACTTGAGAATGGCTCACTCACTTTATTCAAAGGTAAAACATCAATTTTGTCATCAAATTCTGGAACAAAAGTGCCACGAGCTGCCCAAGCAAGATCTCCTCCATCAGCTGCTGACATAGTGTCATCCGAATATGCTCTTGCAAGATCAGAAAAAAGCTCACCATTAATAATTCGTAATTTTATTTCTAAAAGTTTATTTTTTGCAACATCGTCAGTAACAAGAGCATTTTTTTTAATTAAAATATGTCTTGCTTTTCTTTCTTCAATTTCAATGTTGCTTACCTCTTTTTTATCTTCCAAATAAAAAATATAAAAGCCATTAATGGTTTCTATTATTTCACTTATTGCCCCTTTTTCTAATGTTTCTAAACCTTCTAAAAATATTTTAGGAACTTCACTTATTTTTCTCCATCCAAGCCCACCACCTGACATAGAATTACCACTATCTGAGTAGCTTTTGGCAAGGGAAGAAAATCTTTCGCCATTATTAAATTTATTCTGAATCATTTTAATTTTACTTTTTGCATTCATTTTTTCATTTATTGATGGAGTTTCAGGAAGTGAAATAAGGATATTAGATATCTTATATTGATTATTTTCTTTAAAAATATGTGATTTATGTTTCAAAAAATCTTCAATTTCTTTTTTACTAATTTTTATTCTTTCGGAAATGATTCTTCTCTGAACTTCTCTTGTTGCCAACTCCTGTTTGATAACATTCCTATAAGTATTGTAGTTAACGCCATTTTGTATCATTTGCTCTCTAAATTCTGAGAGTGTAACTTTAGATTTTTGCGCCATATTTTCCATAGCTTTATCAATCATCCATTCTTTAACTTCTAGACCATTTTTTTGCGCATAGTGCATCTGAAGTCTTGTATTTACCATTTGATCTAAAATCTGTTGTCGGAATGCTTCTAAGTCATTGGGGAGAGGGTTACCAGAAAGCCTATATTGATCTATTACAAATTTTAATCTACTTTGGTATTCTGCTTGAGTAATTACATCGTTTTCAATTATGACAATTGCCTGATCTAAAACTTTAGCAAAAGAAACTGAAGTAAATAGTATTAGTATTATAAGAGTTATATTTTTCATTTTTTTAGTATTCTTTATTTGTGTAACCTTTAATGCTTTCGGCGATTAAATCGCCAAGCGGGGTTCCAACATCTGTAAAACCTTTTAACATTATTTGAAATTGAATGTCTTTCTCGTAAGTGTCAGCATCGACTTTAT
The DNA here is from genome assembly GCA_018674175.1 of Gammaproteobacteria bacterium. Taxonomy (GTDB): domain Bacteria; phylum Pseudomonadota; class Gammaproteobacteria; order Poriferisulfidales. Next base: position 14,242 of record JABHAT010000007.1, read on the forward strand.
ATTTTCTTTTAACAAGTCTAGCTTTCCAGCAGCAGCTTTCATACTCTAAGCCAGCTAATGTTTCAATATTCCCAGAATCTTCTCCATTCAAATTATTTTTAAAATCATAATTCCATCTACCAAGTAAATTTAAGCGACTGTTTATTCCCCATGCAAAACTTAAATCACCTTGCTCAATATCATTTTTTCTATATCTGTAACTAGCATTTATCACATTGTTTCCTTCACCTCTGTATTGGAAAGAATGTATGCTTTTTTGTGTCTTATCACTCCTACCTCTCGAGTCATGCAAATAAGTAGAGGTAAATTTAGCTTTCATTGTTGGATTATATTCTAATTCAGCAACAATATTAGAATTTGATCTATTATATGTTGTATTGTTATCAACTGATACATTTCTATCCTCTAAATACAAAATTTGTCCTATGCTTAAAGTAAATAAATCTCTTGATTCATCTAAATTATAAAAACTCGAAGAAAGAGAAAATGTGAGTTGATTAGTGTCATTATTTCTATCTAAACCAGAATAGCTATTATCTCTAAATAATTGACTGTAAGTAAATTCATTAAGCCCAGTATCAAATATTGGTATGTCACTCTGATCCTCTTCTGCAGAGTAAAGATAAAACAATCTTGGTTTAATTTGATGCGCTATATTTGTATTTTTTATTTTTTTTGACAATGTCATCTCACTATCTAAAGTAAATATAGGTATTGTCTTACTGGGAGTTGAAGATAATCCTGAGGTCTGTTTATCTAAATCATAACTTGTATGTTGTATTTTTAATCTTGGGGTAATACTTAAGCCTTTCATGAGAAAAGTTTTATCAACTCCTATTTGAATATCAGCTCTTGTTCCATCAACTTTCGAAATATGGTTCCATTTAGATAAAGATGTGCTTAAATCATAATTTAAAAATGATAAATCCCATCTTTTTCGTACTTTTATTTCTGGTAAAACATCATATGGTTTTGCAGAAGAATTTAATTTTTTATCAAATATTTGGTACCCTAAAAATCTTGAATTTATATCCCAACCATTTATAGAATAATTTAATTTTGCATGTCTAGTTCTATATGTGGTGCTGGTTCTAGAAATACCTGTTCCAAAATCATCAAAATAGTCTTTATCTGAAAACTTATCGTAAAGCAGATCTATCGTTATATTATTCTTAAAAGTTTGCTCATGCCTTGCATAAAAGTTATATCTATCGTTATTACTTCTTGTATCTCCTTGTATTCTTACTCTATCCTTATATGTTGAGTCGTCATCCAAATATGTAAAGTATACAGACCCAGCATAACCTTTATTCAAATATCTATAATTAGTCTCAATCTTACTCCCTCTTTCTTGAATATAAGAAGGCTGCACCAACATATCCATGTTTTCTGCTATATTCCAGTAGAAAGGCGCAATTACATCTGGCCCCTTTACCCAACTACCAGAGAAATCCGGAACTAAGAACCCAGTTTTTCTTTGTTCATCCAAAGAAAATTGCATGAAAGGAGAATAGAATACAGGGATACCTTTTACTGTTAAAAATACATTTTTTCCTTTCCCAACTCCTGTTTCAAAATTTAACTCTGTTGTTTCGCTAATAAGATTCCAATCTGGGTTTATTAGATCACAAGTTGTATAAGTAGAATTTTTTAAAAACATAGTTTTATTTTTTAATCTCACACCGTATCTAGCTTTGCCGGAAATATCTAGAGATGAATATTTATAAACAGGAGCTATAAAATCTGTCCTAGAACTTTTAGTATTATATTCTGCATAAGGAGCTTTAATAATTAAACCTTCATTTTCATATTCTACATTTCCACTTAGTCTTGCTCTATCTTTAAGTTGCAAAACATTAGTCAATTCACTTTTTAAAATCTCTGAACCCCTGACTATTTTTGTGTCACCACTAAGAATGGTTATTTGTTTATTTTCATTACGAAATGATTCATCAGCTTCTATATATATAATATCTTCAGAATTGTCTTTTAAATCGCTTTTGGCAATATCACTTTCATTATTTTTAGCAGAAGTTTTGTATAGCTCATTTACAGAGCAGCAAAAGAAATCATCATCTGAGAAATCTTGAGCCGATACTTTTGTAGAAAAAAGTACTAATATACATATTGTTAGGTTAATTATTTTTTTCATATAAGATATATTATATAACAAAAGTTTGAGATAATAATTCTATTATATTAACCTAAAAGAGGATAATTTGAATATTTTTAAAAATTACAAGATTCTTAAGAATCAAGGTCAATTAAGCATATTAGTGCTATTTTCTTTTGTAATTATCTCCATTCTACTTGTTGCAATTCAGCCAGAGCCAGAAGCTAATGTAAATAAGCCAGTTCCTGTGGTTGTTGACGTCGCGAAATTAAAAATGCAGAACATTTCACCTATAGTTGATTATACAGGAAGACTAGAGCCCTCAAAAAAAGCAGAATTAAAGTTTGAAATTAACGGCAGGCTGGCAAAAAAGATAGTGCAGCCTGGAGAATTTGTAAAATCAGGTAAGGTGATCTTAATTTTAGAAGAATACTATATATATAAGAAGTTATACGAATTAGCAAAAAGAAATTATGAATTGCAAACCAAAGAAGTTGAAAGAATGTCAATATTAGATAAAAAATCATTATTATCAAAATCTCAATATGATAAAACATTACAAAAAAAAATTGAGTTAGAGGTTGCAATGTATAGAAGTAAACAAGATTTTCAGAAAACATTTATTAAAGCTAAATTTTCAGGTGTTATTAATAAAATAAATATTAATGAAGGTGATACTGTTAGCCCTAATATGATAGTGGCTAATTTAATTGATGCTTCAAGCTTAGATCTTTATGTAGAAGTAAGAGGTGATGTTATCGACGGCCTAAAATTAAATATGAATATTGAAGTTGTTTCTAGTAATAGGAAATCAATTGGGAAATTAATAGCTTTTCAAACTAGCCCAAGCTTAGAAACTTATACACATTTATTAAGAATTAGAATCAAAGATAATAATTTAAGGTCAGGTATGTTAGCAAGTGCAAAATTTATATTGCCGAAAATAAATAAAAGCTTCGGAGTTCCAGTTTCTTCTGTTTTAAGTGATAATGGAAAAAAATTTATTTTTATTGTTAATAATAAAAAATTAGAAAAAAAAGAAATAAATGTTTTAACTAGGTTTGATGAAATTTATGTTATTAATGGTGATATAAAATCAAACGATGTAATAGTAACAAAAGATGTATCTTCATTATCAGCAGGACAAGATATTTTAATATCTAAAAAATAAAAAATTATGATAGATTATTCTATAAAAAATCCACTTGTAGTAAATCTATTTTTATTTTTAATTGTTGTAGTTGGTATAATATCATGGCAATCAATGCCAGAAGAGATGTTTCCAGTAATAGAAAAAGATGCGATTAAAATTATTACGAAATACGATGGGGCTTCACCGGAAGAAGTTGAAAAACAGGTAACTATTCCAATAGAAGATACCTTAGATAATCTTCAAGATATAGATTTCTATTATTCCAAAAGTTCCGAAGGTGTTTCTGCTATTAATTTAAAACTTAAGCCTGATACTGACGTTGATGAATTATTAAGAATAGTAAGGGATTTAGCTGACGCTATAGATGGTTTTCCAGAAGAGGCAGATGAGCCAGAAATATCAAGAGTTAAAACTAGATTCCCTGTAATAAGTATAAGTATTTATGGTGAAACAAGGCAAAGTCTTTTGTTTAATAATGCAAAAAATATTAAGCAAAAAATAATGCAGCTTGATGGAGTTGCCGGTGTAGGTATTGCAGGAAATAGAGATGATGAAATTTGGGTTATAATTGATCCTTCGATTATTTCGGCTAAAAAGATATCTACAAAAGAAATTATTTATGCACTTAAAAGTAATATCAGAGATCTGCCTGGCGGCTCAGTAAAAGCTCTAGAAGGAGATATTTTATTAAGAGGTTTAGGTTCCTCATCTATTAAAGCTATAGAAAATATTACGTTAAGGAATAATGACATTGGCGGACAACTGTTATTGAAAGAAGTTGCTTCTGTTGAGCAAAGATTGGAAGAAGAGAGCTCAGTAGGAAGATTTAATGGAAAGAACGCAGTTAATATGTCTGTTACAAAAACCGCAGATGCATCAGTTTTTGATGTTTCTAAAAATGTAAGAGAAATTGTAAAAAACTACTCTTTACCAGCTGGCTTAAAAGTTAGTGTTTTTAGTGATTTTTCTATAAATGTAAAAACGAGACTTGATACCGTTAAATCTTCAGGAATTATAGGCTTATCATTATTGCTTATTTCTTTGTATTTTTTTCTAAACTCAAGAGTTGCTTTTATAACTGCTTTTGGAATACCAGTATCATTTTTAGTTGCTGCATTTGGGATGTATATTTTTGGCTTCACTATAAATATGGTTTCTTTATTTGCTTTCTTGGTGGCTTTAGGAATGGTTGTTGATGACGCTATTATAGTCACAGAGAATACATATAGGCATATCGAAAATGGTATGGATCCAATAGCTGCATCAAAAATTGGCGCAAAAGAAGTTTTTTGGCCAATAGTAGCATCAACATTTACAACTATTGCGGCATTCTTACCAATGCTAAGCATATCTGGAACCTTAGGTAAGTTTATAGAAGTTATACCATTAGTGGTAACCGTAGCTTTATTAGGGTCTTTAATGGAAGCTTTTATTGTCTTACCTTCCCACTGCGCAAGCTTTTTAAAAAAACCTGATAAAAATAATAAAAAAAAAGAAAAATGGAAAAAAGCTTTATCTATCTATAATAAGTACTTAAGTATAAGTATAAAGAATAGATATTTAGTATCTAGCGTCACAGTTGGAATTTTATGTGTAATTATTACTTTCGCTGTGACTAGAATTCCTTATTATCAATTTGGGAAAGTCGATAGCGGTTCATTTTTCATTAATGCCGAAGCGTCAATTACAAGTAGTGTAAAGGATAGCGAAAGATTAGCTATAAAAATGGAAAAAATTATTTTATCAGACCTTAAAGACTCTGAATTAGAATCTCTTTATACTAATGTTGGTGTCAGCTTCAAAGATTTTAGTAGATTTGATTTAGGAAGTCAGTATATTCAAATTGTTGTAAGCCTTAAAAAAAGAAGCCCCCAAGGATTTGTAGATTATATTGTAACGCCATTATTTAATATGTCTTTTGATAGTTATGGGGAAAGAGATAGAAGTGAAGAAGATATAATTAATTCTTTACGAAAAAAATTAACCTCAATATCTGGCCTACAAAAAGTAGCAGTTAAAAAAGCATCTGGTGGACCAGGTGGGTCTGATATTGTAATTGGAGTAGTTGGTCAAGATCAAAGAATTCTCATTAAGTATGCTAAAGAGATAGAAGATTTTTTATCAAGAATTGAAGGTGTTAAGGATGTGGAGCAAGATCAAGATCCAGGAAAAGTTGAGTTCAAATATAAAATAAATAATAGAGGTAAAGAATTAGGTTTAAGTCAGGCTGATATAGCTGAATCAGTAAGGACAGGATTCTTAGGATTAGAAGCAGCGTACTTTAATCTTAAAGGCGAGCGCGTCCCAGTAAGATTAATATATTCAGAAAAATATAGAAATGATAGTAGTAAGCTCTATCAATTACCCATCGTTTTAGAGTCAGGCAAAACAATTTATTTAGCAGAAGTAGCTGATATTCAAATGTCTAGAGGAATGAATACAGTCATGAGAAGAGACGGGCAGAGGTTAGCAAAAATTAGTGCAGATGTTGACCCAAATATTATAACTCCTCTGGAAGTTACCGATATATTCGATAAAAAATATGAAAAGATTTTTAAAAATGATCCATCATATGAGTATATGTATTTAGGGAGTAAAAAAAGGAGTAGAGAAAATTTTGCTGATATGAAAAAAACCGCGTTCATATCTTTAGCTATTATATTTTTTATATTAGCAGTCTTATTTAAAACTATTTTAGATCCTTTAGTAGTATTATTTTCTATACCATTTGCTGTAGTAGGTGTAATTTTAGGGCATATTTTATTTGGTTATAATTTACAATTTCTATCTGTAATAGGACTTTTGGCGCTCATAGGTATTGTAGTAAATGATTCTTTGATACTAATCGACTTCTTAAAAAAATTAAGATCAGATGGTAAAGATAAAATAACAGCCACAATAGAGGCCTGCAATGTAAGGGCTAGACCAATCATTTTAACTTCTATAACAACATTTTTGGGTATATCACCATTAATATTTTTTGCGACTGGACAAACAAAATTTTTATCACCAATGGCAGTAAGTTTAGGTTTTGGCTTATTATTTGCTACTATATTAATCTTGATAGTATTACCATGTTTTTACCTAATAATGGATGACTTAAAAGAACTAATCATAAACAAGAAAAAAATTAAATTTTAGTTCTCAAGAAAAGAGGCGATACATTGAAAAAATCATTTTTAGATTTTAGCAGAATAAATTCAGAAAGGTTATTTAATAAAAGATTTGATATTTTATTAATTATTCTATCTATTCTAACTATCTTGCTTATAAGTCGCTTATATTTTTTACAAGTTATTAGTTATGACCACTTTGATACATTATCTGAAACTAATAGAATTAAATATATTCAAACTCCTCCACGCAGAGGAATAATTTATGATCGCAATAATGTAGTTCTTGCAGATAATTCATCATTGTACTCAGTAGAAATTAATATAAAAGAAGCGAGAGATATTGAAAAAATCATAAATGCTATTGATGAGCAAATAACAATATCAAAAAAAGAAATAAAAATATTTTATAAAAAAAAATCGAAATATTCACATTATAATTCAATAACTCTCAAAGATAACTTAACGGAAGAAGAGGTAGCAAAAGTTTTGTCAATTAGGTATAAGTATGACGGCTTAGATGTTGTAGCGAGTTTATTAAGAAAATACCCTTATAAAGAAATAACGCATCATGTGCTTGGTCGTGTTGGTCTTATAGACCGTAAAGATTTGCTAACTCTAGATAAGAAAACATATAAGAATGGTCAGTACATTGGAAAAACTGGCATTGAAAAATTTTATGAAAAAAAACTATATGGACTACCTGGATTTAAACATGTAGAGATAAATGCTAAAGGTAGGCAATTAAGAGATCTAGATGTTAAAGCAGCAACTCCAGGAGAAGATTTACATCTCACAATAGATATAAATCTTCAAAAATATATGTATTCAAAATTAGATGGATTTACTGGATCTTCCATCGCCATGAATCCAAAAAATGGAGAAATATTGGGAATGGTTAGTGTTCCATCTATCAATCCTAATAATAGATTGTGGAAAATAGATGTTTCAAAAGAAGAAAATAAAAATCTTAAAAGCCCATTATTCAATAGATCAATCAATGGGTTATATTCTCCAGGTTCAACAATAAAACCTATTGTAGCTTTAAATGGAATTAAGAATAATATCATTAATCCATTAGAAGAATATTATGCTGGACCATTTTTTCAATTACCAACTAGTTCCAGAAGGTTTAGAGATTGGAAACCAAAAGGTCATGGGTTAGTGGATTTAGAAAAATCCATAATTCAATCATGCGATGTATATTTTTATATGCTTGCAAATAAACTTGGTATAGAAAAAATCTCGTCATTTTTTAAATATTTTTCATTTGGCAGTAAGACTGGGATTGATATGCCTTATGAGTCTTCAGGCGTACTCCCATCCCCAGAATGGAAAATAAAAAATGATGGCAACAAATGGACAGATGGAGATACTGTAATTACGGGTATAGGTCAGGGATATTTTTCAACAACACCTATTCAATTAGCTTATGCAACAAGCATTATTGCTAATAGAGGTACTATATCAATACCTCGGTTAAATAAAAGCTCAAGTAAAGATAAATTAAAAAAAATTTTAGAGAAAGAAGATTTCTTGAAAAATAACATTAAGAGAGAAGATTGGGAGATAATAACTGAGGCAATGTTTAAGGTAGTAAACCAAAAAAATGGAACAGCTTATTGGTCTACAGCTAATAAGAAAAATAATATATCAGGAAAAACTGGAACAGTCCAAGTTTATGCGCTTCCACAAGAAACCGATGAAAGAAAAAAAGAAAATATACCTGACCATCTAAAAGATCATTCTCTTTACATAGGTTTTGCACCAAAAGCAGATCCAGAAATTGTTGTGGTAACAGTTATAGAAAATATTGGTAGTGGAAGTAAATATGCGGCGCCCATTAGTAATAAAATTATAAATCACTATTTAGAAAACATAAGAGAAAGATATTGATTAATTTTAAAAATATAGGAGTAACTGAAAAATTATTATTTTTTTCTATAATAATAATATCTGTTTTTGGATTAACTTTATTATATAGCGCTACAAATCAAGACATTGATATTGTTATCAGACAAGGAGTAAGATTATCATTTTGCTTTATCCTAATGATGATAATAGGCCTAATAGATATTAATAAAATAAAAATAATAGCTCCATATTTATATTTAGTATGTATAGTTTTATTAATATTTACCATATTTTGGGGTCATGATTCTAAAGGAGCCAAAAGATGGATAATATTTTTTGGATTCTCATTACAAGTATCTGAAATTATAAAAGTGGTGCTTCCTATTTTTCTAGCTTGGTTTCTATCTCTCTCTGAAGATAAGGAAATTGATCTAAAGAAGTTATTGTTTAGTTTTGCAATTATTTTTTTACCTATTATATTTATAATCAAGCAACCTGATCTTGGAACATCTTTAATAGTTTTACTTTGTGGCTTAATAAGTTTATTTTTAGGTGGTGTAAAGAAAAAACACATATTGTATTTATCAGGGCTATTTTTAATTTTAGTGCCATTAATTTGGAAATTTTTATTATTACCATACCAAATACAAAGAATAATTACATTGATAGACCCTTCATCAGACCCACTAGGATCTGGATATCATATAATTCAATCAAAAATTGCTGTCGGATCTGGTGGTCTTTTTGGAAAAGGTTTTCTTAATGGAACGCAGTCACAATTAGAGTTTCTTCCTGAAAGAGGAACAGATTTTATATTCTCGGTTCTTGCAGAAGAGTTTGGGTTTTTTGGAATTTTAATATTATTTATATTTTATTTTATAATAATAGTAAGGTGTGCTCATATAACATCAAAATCAAAAACTTATTTTTCAAAAATATTATCAGGAAGTATTACTTGTATATTTTTATTATTAATTTTGACAAATATATCTATGACTATTGGGGTTCTTCCAGTTGTTGGTGTGACACTTCCATTATTAAGCTTGGGTGGAAGTTCTTTATTATCAATTTTTATAGCCTTTGGTATAATGTTTTCAATAAACAGGAGAAATTAAGATGAGAAAATCTATTGTTATAATATTTATCGTATCTTTAATAGTATTTTCATTTTCAAAGGCTGTTTTTTCTAGTAGCAATAAAGAATTAAATGGCTATAACAAAGAAATCTTAGATATCTCAAATATCTTAATTAATAAGCATAAGATAGATTCAAATTATGTAAAAAAAGCTCTAGGATCGATCAAATTTCGTCAAAAAACCCTAAACTCAATGACTAACGCACCAGAGAGAAAAGCTACTTGGGAGAGATATAAAAATATTTTTATTACAAAAGAAAGAATAGATAAAGGTATAAAATATCATAGAGAAAATTATAAAGCCTTAAAAGAGATTGAGAATAAATATGGAGTCCCCTCAGAAGTAATCGTAGCAATTCTAGGTGTGGAGACAAAATATGGTAAAGGAACTGGTAACGTAAAAGTATTAGATTCTTTAGGTACGCTTGCGCTAAAACATCCGAGAAGATCAAAGTTTTTTAAAGCACAATTAATATCATTTATAATTTTAACATATAAAAATAATTTAGATTACAATCAAATTTATGGATCATATGCTGGTGCTATGGGAGCCCCGCAATTTATGCCGGAAAGTTATATAAAATTAGGTGTTGACTATAATAATGATGGAAAAGTAGATTTATGGAATAGCAAGTATGATATATATGCAAGCATTGCAAACTACCTGAATAAAAAAGGATGGGAAAAAAATCAAAAAATATATACTGACATAGTTATAAAGAAAAAATATATAAAAGAAATTTTTGAGGCTGGCGACGTCAGAACAGTAGCAATTGATAATGATAGGTTAAAAAAAATTATATTTAAAAGTAAAGATATTGGGTCAGGGAAAAAATATTTGGCTTTACTGAGTAAAAAAAATAAAAAATACAAACTTGTTAATAATAATTTTAAAATTATTATGACTTATAATATAAGTACATTTTATGCTATGGTTGTGGCAAATTTAAGTAAAGAGATAGCAGCTGGAACATGATCCATATAAAATTCTTAATTATATTAATATTTCTCTCTCTTTGCAGTTGCACAGTAATTACAAAAAAAAATATAAACCACAAAGTAATTCCAAAAGCAGAAAAATATAGTAAATATGGAAATCCAAAATCATATAAGGTCTTTGGAAAAAAATACTATACTAAAAAAACTCATGTTGGATATTCTGAAGAAGGTATAGCGTCTTGGTATGGAAAAAAATTTCACGGTAGATTAACTTCTACTCGAGAAATTTATAATATGTATAAGCTTACAGCAGCCCACAAAAGTTTACCCATACCATGTTACGCAAAGGTGACAAATTTAAGTAATAAAAAGTCTATAGTGGTAAGAATAAACGATAGGGGTCCCTTTAAAAAAGGGAGAATAATAGATTTATCTTATGCCGCAGCAAAAAAATTAGGTATTGTTTCAAAAGGAATTGCAAGAGTTCATGTGGAAACAATTGATGCAAGAAATAATTAATATTATAAAAAAGACTCTAATGATACAATATCTGCATCTAAATTTATTAATAGAGGAGCATAATGTCTAAATTTTTAACAAATTTATTTCTAGTATTTTTTTTGCTGATAAACTCTGCCTACGCAGAAAAACAATACCCATTTGCGATTCCAAACTTAGATGTATTTAGTTATGCTTTGATGGATGTTAATACAGGATCAATTATTGCAGGTAAAGATCTTGATAAAAGAGTTGAGCCAGCAAGCTTAACAAAAATCGCGACGCTTTACTTAGTATTTAAATCCTTAGAATCTAAATATATTAGCGAGGATGATTATGTAACTATAAGTAAAAAAGCTTGGAAAATGCAGGGCTCAAGAATGTTTATCGAGGTTGGCAAAAAAGTTCAAGTAAAAGACTTAGTACAGGGTGTAATAGTTCAGTCAGGAAACGATGCGAGTGTTGCATTAGCAGAACATATAGCTGGTGGAGAAGAATTTTTTGTTACGATGTTAAATAAACTTGCTTATGACTTAGACTTGAAAAATACAAATTTTGAAAATGTTACTGGTATGCCAGGAAAAGAGCATTATACAACTGCCAGAGATCTTGCAATATTATCTCAAAAATTAATCAATGATTTTCCATTGCAATACAAAAGATTTTCTCAGAAAGAATATACATATAACGAGATTACCCAAAGAAATAGAAATAGATTATTACAAACTTATGACCTAGCAGATGGAATAAAAACAGGACATACAAGTTCAGCAGGATATTGTTTATCGGCTTCAGCGAAGTCAGATAATACAAGATATGTGGCAACAATCTTTGGGGCAAATAGTTCAAAGGCAAGATTTAAATATTCTAAAACATTATTTAAATTTGGATTTAGAAATTTTACTACAGAAAAATATTTTCAAAAAAATAAAGTTATAGTAAAAGAAAGAATGTGGAATGGTGAAGAAAAATATATAGATATTGGTTTTAATAAAGATATTTATATAACATTACTTAAGCATGATGATAATGAAGTGGTACCTAAAATAAATTTAATCTCTAAAATTACTGCTCCTGTTAGAGTTAATCAAAAATTAGGGACCGTTGACTTTTTAAGGGGTGGAGAAATTATTGCTAGTGAAAATATATATTCACTTAAAAGAATCGAAGAAGGAAATTTTTACAGAAAAATATATGATTTTATAGTTAATTTTTTTATAGAAGAGTAAGTTTTGAATAATAAAGTTTTTTTTAATAATAAAATCTGTGATGCTGAAAATGCAAATGTTTCTGTATTTGATAGAGGGTATTTATTTTCAGACGGAATATATGAGCTAATACCATATTTTAATAAAAAACCTTTTCTTCTTGAAGATCATTATCACAGACTTAAAAAAAGTTTAGCTATGATAGGTCTAAAAAACCCTTACGAAAAAAAAGACTGGATTAAAAATATTGAGATATTAGTTGAAACGTGTGAATTTGATAATTTCTCATTATATATTCAGGTCACTAGGGGTGTGCCAAAAAATATAGATGATGGAGTTTTGAGAGAACACGCGGCAACTAAAAAATATAACCCCTCAGTTTGCATGTTTTGCTCGCAAATACAGAATTTATCAAAGACTAATCCTATATTAAAAAACGCTATAACCATGGAAGATAAAAGATGGTTGAAATGTGACATAAAGTCAATCTCCCTTCTCTTTAATGCTTATGCTAAAACATTAGCTAATGATCAAGGCGCATACGAAGCTATCTTAGTAAGAAATGGAATAGTAACAGAAGGCTGTTCTAGCAATGTTTTTATAGTTAAAGATAAAATAATAAAGACGGCGCCAAAAAGTAACTTAATATTACCTGGCGTCACTAGGTCGTTTGTAATAAACGAGCTTATAAAAAAAAACAAATATCCAATAAAAATAGATGATTATAATGAAGATGAATTAATAAATGCTGACGAAATTTTTATAACAAATTCTACTCAAGCTATACTTCCCATAAAAAAAATAAATAATAAAACTATAAATAATGGTGAGGTAGGAAAAATTACAGAAAAATTATATAAACATTTCCTAGAATTTTTAGAGTAAGTGATAAATATAATAAAACATCAGAAAAATATTTTAAAATGCAATAAGTGTAGAGATATGGTTGGAGAACCAATAGTTGGATATCCTATAAAGTCTAAAATTATATTAATTGGTCAAGCCCCAGGAATCAAAGAGGGTACTCTTAGAAAACCATTTGCGTGGACAGCAGGAAAAAATATGTTTAAGTGGTTTTCTTCTATAGGCTTAGAGGAAGAAAAGTTCAGGAAAAATATTTATATGTCAGCTGTTTGCAGATGCTATCCAGGAAAAAATACTTCCGGTACTGGAGACAGGGTACCAACCGAAGTTGAAATCAAAAAATGTTCTAAATGGCTAGATTATGAAATTGATACATTAAAACCAAAATTAATAATTCCAGTAGGGAAGTTGGCAATATCACAATTTATAATATTTGATAAATTAAATGACGTGATAGGAAAAAAAATAATTTACAAAAAAGATAGTTATAAGATTAATATAGTTGCTCTACCACATCCTTCAGGCTTATCTACTTGGTATAAAAAAGAACCAGGAAAATCATTGTTGTATCAAGCTTTAAAAATAATTAAAAATGAAAAAGAATGGAAGTTAATTCTAGAAAAATAGTTTATTAACATTTTTTAATTTTTTTACATCTCCCACGTCAAACCATATGCCAGTATGTTCAGATCCTGAAATTTTATTTTTTATAATATTTTTTAATAAAATCTCACTTAGCTTATACTTTTTAGATTTTATACCAGAAAAAATAAGCGGATTATAAATACCTATACCTGAGTAAGTCATAGTTTTTTTATTAGCTAATGTAATACGACCATTTATTAATGAAAAATCACCATCAATGTGATGTTCAGGATTTTTAACCATAACAATTGAAGCAAGATCATCCTTTTTTATTGAAATATTTGATAAATTACAGTTGGTATAAATATCAGCATTAATAACTAGAAAAGGGCTGCCTCCAAGTAAATAGAGAGCATTTTGAATACCTCCACCAGTTTCATATGGCTCAGGTTTTTCAATAGAATATTTAATATTAACGTTATATTTTTTACCATTACCAAGATAATCAATAATCATATCTGATAAATGTGAAACATTTACAACTAAGTCATTAAAACCATATTTTTTGAGCAATAAAATATTATGCTCAATCAATGTAATGTCACCAAGTTTTATCAAAGGCTTAGGTAAGGTTCTAGTGATATCACCAAAGCGCTTGCCTTTACCTGCTGCTAGAATAATTGCTTTCATTTAAGTTGCTAATGACCTCTTTGGTAAAAAAATTTAGTATCCTAAGATTAATATGGCACGAAGTAGCTTTTAAAATATAGTTAAAGGTTCGATTAAGATGTTGTAGATAATTATGTCGATCATTTTTAATACTTAGTCTACAAAAAATACCTGAAGCTTTCATATGTCTTTGTGCAGATATTAAATTAAAATTGTATATAAGTTCATCTTTAGAGAAATTAAATTTATTATCTTGATTAAATTCCGATAAAAAATAATTTATTAATATGTTTTTTTGTTTATGATCAATATCTCTATAACAGTCATTTAATAGTGACACAAGATCATAAATTGGTGAACCATATAGTGAGTCCTGATAATCAATAATGGTAATTTTGTCATCCTTGAAAAAAATATTTTTTGAGTGATAGTCTCTATGAACTAATTTATTACTTTTATTATTTATACTATTTACTAAAAAATTTAATGACTTAACTAACTTATTTTCATCTGATTTTGAGATATTTAAATTTATAAATTTTTTAATTACCCACTCGATAAATAAAGAGCTTTCAGAAAAATACTTTTCTTTTTTATAAAAACTTATATTTTTATTTTTAATTTTTTGAATATTTAAAATATTTTTAATTGCGCTTTTATATATTTTTAAGAGATTATTTTTATTAGTTTTATCGTATATTAAATTATTACCAAGATCTTCTATTATAAGAATTTTTTTTTCACTATCTTCAGAAATAATATTTGGAACCTTTATATTATTATTTTTAAATAATTTGGTATATTTTAAAAAATTATTAAAATTTCTTTTTTCAAGACTACTATCCATTATTATTAAGCTTTTATTCTCTTCTTCTGCTCTATAATATTTTCTCTTACTAGCGTCACCTTTTATTTCACTAATTGTAAATTTTCTGTTTTTTACCTTGCTATTAATATATTCTTTTAGTTCTAAATTATTCATTTTTTTAATTTTCTACAGCAGTAGCTTTTTCAATTTTTCTTTCCCCAACATTTTGATCGCATGCAACAATTATAAATGTAGATATTATTAAAAATAAGGCTATTTTTATTTTTTTATTCATATTATTCATAATTTCATTATACTATATATAACTCTTATATATTATGGATGAATATGAAGACTTCTGATTTATTTATTAAATGTCTTGAGAATGAAGGAATTGAGTATATATTTGGGGTTCCGGGTGAAGAAAATGCAGACTTTCTCATGTCTCTTCAAGATTCTAAGAAAATTAAATTCATATTAACGCGGCATGAGCAGGGCGCAGCTTTTATGGCTGAATCCTATGGGAAATTGACCGGCAAATTATCATGCTGTTTAAGTACACTTGGGCCAGGCGCTACAAATTTACTCACAGGTGTTGCAGATGCAAATATGGATCATTCTCCGATATTAGTAATAACTGGACAAGGCTCTTCAGACAGGCTTCATAAAGAGTCACATCAAATTATGGATGTATGCAATATGTTTAAATCAGTAACCAAGTGGACTACATCAATTAGAAGTCCTAATACAATTCCAGAGATAGTAAGGAAGGCGGTTAGGCTAGCCACCTTAGAAAAACCTGGAGCCGTACACATTGAGTTGCCTGAAGATATTGCAAAGTTAGATGTTGAGACTAAGCCATTAAAATCTTTCCCATACAGAAGATCTATTGCTGAAGACGCAGTAATTTATAAAGCTTATAAATTAATGAGTGAGGCGAATTCTCCAATATTAATAGCAGGAAATGGGGCAATACGAAAAAGGTCTTCTAGACAACTTAGAGAATTTTGTGAAAGGACGAACATACCAGTAGTAACTACATTTATGGGTAAAGGCGCAGTTGACTGTAATTCTGATTATTGTCTGTCAACTGTAGGCTTAGGAGCTATTGATTTTGGAGATATAGCAATTAAAAATTCTGATTTAGTAATTACTTTAGGGTATGACATGGTTGAATATCACCCAAAACTTTGGAGTAGAAATTCAGAAGCGAAAATTATACATATAGATTTTGAGGCAGCAGAAATTGATGAATATTATATCCCCGAAGTTGAAGTAGTTGGAGACTTAGCGCACTCATTATCCGTGCTAAATAATATTATTGATAAAGAGGGAACAAAGTCTTACGATTTTAAATATGTTAAAAAAATGAGGGAAGATCTAAAAAAAGATCATGAATATTATAAAAATGATGAACAAAAGGGTTTAATAAAGCCGCAAAAATTTTTATATGACTTGAGAAAATTTTTAAATAAAGATGATATTTTAATATCTGATGTTGGAGCTCATAAGATGTGGATTGCGAGGAATTATCCTTGCTATGAACCAAATACCTGCATAGTCCCCAATGGTTTTTGTTCAATGGGTTATGCTCTTCCAGCAGTAATAGCAGCTTCATTAACAAATAATAACCACAGAATATTTTCTATTTGTGGAGATGCTGGTTTTTTAATGAATTTACAAGAAATGGAAACAGCAAAAAGATTGAACTCTAATTTTGTAGTAATAATATGGGAAGATAAATCTTACGGCTTAATAAAATGGAAGCAGCAAGCACAATTCGGCAGATCAACTGAGCTTGATTTTGACAATCCAGATTGGGAAAAGCTTGCCAAATCATTTGATTGGAATTATCTATATGAAGATGATAGTTCAAAAATTTTTAATAAACTACAAGAGACTAATAGTCTTCAGGGCCCAACTTTATTTGTAATACCAATAGATTATTCTGAAAATGAAAAATTAACAAAATTTTTAGGAACTTTAGAAAAATCATATGATATCTAAGAAAATTAAAAACATTACACCTGTAAAAATTCATAACCCAAAAACTGTTGATTTATATTCTCCATGGGATTTAAAAAAAATTGCAAAAATAGAATGTATCAATAAAGATAATGTTGATCAAATACTTGATGTTTCAAATAATGCATTTTTGAATAGGGAAAAATTCTTAAGTAAAATAGAAAGAATTAAAATATTAAAAAAAAGTAAAAATCTTCTTTTAAAAAATTCAAAGAAGTTTGCAGAAATTATTGCATTTGAAGGTGGTAAACCATTAAAGGATTCAAAAATAGAAGTTGCCAGAGCAATTAATGGTATTGAATTATGTGTTGAAGTTCTAAAAAAATCTCATGGAACTGAAATCCCAATGAACCTAAATAGTGCCTCATCCAATAAAATTGCGTTCACAAGAAAATTTCCAATTGGTACGGTGCTGGCAATAAGCGCTTTTAATCACCCATTAAATTTGATAATACATCAGGTATGTCCTGCTGTAGCAGCAGGTTGCCCAATTATTATTAAGCCAGCATTAGATACACCAGCTACATGTTATGAATTCATAAAATTATTAATGGAAGCAGGTTTGCCAAAAGAATTTTGCCAGATGATTAATATTGATAATCATGCAATTACGCATAAATTAGTTAGTGATCCAAGAATATCATTTTTCTCTTTCATAGGAAGCGCAAAGGTTGGTTGGAAATTAAAGTCAATGTTATCACCAGGCACAAAATGCGCTATGGAACATGGTGGTGTAGGCTCTGTAATAATAGACAAAGGAACTAATTTAAAAAAAATTTTACCGTCTATTTTGAAAGGTGCATTTTATCATGCTGGACAAGTTTGCGTATCAATTCAAAAAGTAATTATTCATAAGGATTTAGTAGATCAATTTACTTCAATGCTAAGAGATTCTGTTAAGAAAGTAAAAATTGGGGATCCAAGAGATATAAATACTGATGTTGGACCGTTAATAAGGCCATCGGAAGTAACAAGAGTTGACAAGGTGGTCAAAAGAGCCATAAAAGACGGGGCTGAACTAATTTGCGGTGGTGCAATAAAAAGCAAAACAACTTATGAGTGCACGGTGCTTAAAGACCCTAAAGAAACTTCAGAGATAAGTAAATGTGAAATTTTTGGGCCAGTATTAAGTATATATAGTTATAGTTTGATAGATGACGCTATAAGTATGGCAAATCATAAGGAATATTCTTTTCAGTCTTCTATTTATACTAAGAATATAGACGTAGCAATGTTATGTTTTGAGAGGCTAGAAGCAAAAAGTGTTTTTGTAAATGAGCAAACAGCATTTAGAGTAGATTGGATGCCATTTGGTGGCATAAAAAATTCTGGCGAAGGAGTAGGCGGTATAGAATACTCATTTTCTGATCTTTTATATGATAAACTAATGATTATAGATTCAAAAAATATAACTTTATAAATTATAGGAAATCATGAAATATTTATTATTAACTTTACTAGTGCTATCAGTAAATTCTTACTCTGCAACAAACGAGCCTCATCCAGTAATCGATTCCAATTATATTACTAAATATTCTTATAATTTGAGCTCAATGGAGTTAAATGAATTAAAAAAAACAAAATTAAACCTCCAAAATTATTTAGATGAAAATAAGTCTTCAGTAATAAAATCAAAAGATGAAATAGATAAAAAATTACTGGCAGCGTTATTAAAATATGATGATGTGAGAATACAGATCACAATAGTTATAGATGAAATTATCGAAGAATATAAAGTAAGCGCAGAAATTAAAGGAACATTACTGAGTTTTAAAGACACTTTTAAAAATATTATAAAAGATAATAGGTATTTAGTTAAAAACTTGAGAGATTACAAGGCTTATGATTTCCGACTAGGTTCAGCTTATTTAGCTATGATGAGCGCATTTCATGAAACTGAAGATAGTAGAAAATTTTATAGTAGGTTAGTAAAAGACAAGAAAAATCCTAGTACAAGTATAGGAAGTTATAATAAAAAACTAAAGTTATCTCAGGTAAATGTTAACTTAGTTAAAAAAGAAATGGAGAATTTTGCAGAAATTTCTGACATTAAAAATATTCTTAAAAAAATAGATAAAGAAATATCTAGCAGAAATTAATTTTCCATTTAAAAATTCTTTTTTATAGCTTTTTTAGCCGACTTTGAGATAGAAGAAGTTGTCTCTTTAAATTTATTTAGCAATTTTTTTGCCCAAATGAATTCAGTTGCCAATACAGCCAAACCTATTGGTATTACAATTATTGCAGGACCTGGTGTAAAAAATAGTATGCATCCTATTAAAACTATAGAAATCCCTATTAAAAATATAGCTAATTTCCTAATTTGTTTATAGAGCATTTCGTATGTCATTATTTATCTTGGTAAAGTTACCCCTGTTTGTTTTTGATATTTCCCACCCCTGTCTTTATATGAGGTTTCGCAAACAGTATCAGATTCGAAGAATAACATTTGAGCTACACCTTCATTAGCATAAATCTTTGCAGGTAAAGTTGTTGTGTTTGAAAATTCTAAAGTAACGTGTCCTTCCCATTCTGGCTCAAGAGGAGTCACATTGACAATAATTCCACATCTTGCATACGTAGATTTACCTAGGCAAATAGTTAAAACTGATCTTGGTATTTTGAAATATTCAATAGTTGAAGCTAAAGCAAAGGAGTTTGGAGGAATAATACACGTATCGCCTTCATAATCTACAAAACTATTTGTATCAAAGTTTTTTGGATCTACAACTGCAGAATTTATATTTGTAAAAACTTTAAAATTACTGGAACATCTGACATCGTAGCCATAGCTTGATGTCCCATATGATATAACTTTATTACCAGCTAAGGATTTTATTTGATCAGGCTCAAATGGAGAAATCATATTTTCTTCCCCAGCCATTTTTTTGATCCATGAATCAGATTTTATTGTCATAGTTTTAGTTATTATCAATTACAATTTTTGGAAACTTAGCACTATAATCTTTTCCTTGGGCAGCTAATTTGCCAGCAGCTTTTCTAGCTATTTCAGCATATATTTGCGCTACTCTTCCGTTTGGCTCAAAAACAACACTAGGTTTACCAGAGTCAGTTTGCTCTCTTATAGATATATCTAAAGGTAATTTTCCTAGTAAATCAACTTTACTTTCATCAGCCAGAGAAGTTCCTCCTCCCTCACCAAATATTGGCTCTTCATTGCCACATTTTCCACAAATATGTAAACTCATGTTTTCAACTATACCAAGAACAGGCACTTCAACTTTTTCAAACATTTTTAAACCTTTTCTTGCATCTAGAAGAGCGATGTCTTGTGGTGTAGTTACAATAATAGCGCCACTAACTGGTATTTTTTGAGCAAGTGTTAATTGCACATCACCAGTTCCAGGTGGCAAATCTATGACCAAATAATCAAGATTTCGCCATTGCGTATCCCCTAATAGTTGCTCTAATGCTTGAGTTACCATTGGGCCTCTCCATATCATTGGAGTTTCCTCGTCTATCAAAAAACCTATAGACATAGCTTGTATTCCATAATTCTCCATAGGTTCTAAAGATTTCCCATCTTGAGAGTCAGGTTGACCAGATAACCCAAGCATTCTTGGTTGACTTGGTCCATAAATATCTGCGTCTAATATCCCTACAGTAGCTCCTTCGCCAGCTAAAGCTAAGGCTAAATTTACTGCTGTTGTTGATTTTCCAACACCACCTTTTCCAGAGGCTACAGCAATAACGTTTTTTATATTTTGCATTGGTTGAAGACTCTTTTGGACTGAGTGACTTTCAATTTTCCAAGTTATCTCTACTGTCCCACAGTCAATGCTATCAGATGTTAAACGGTCAATTATCATATGATTAAGTGTCTCAGCATAATTCTTTGCTGGGTATCCTAAACATATATCTAAATTTGGCTTATTATCAACTATATTTATTGATTTTATTGACTTAGTATCAACTAAGCTTTTATCTGTATTTGGATCAATCAATTTCTTGAGTGATTCAACGACCATGCTTTCAGTCAACGACATTATTTTCTCCCTTGTTTTAAATACTTTCAACACTTCACTTTAACAATATTATATACTAGTTCGTATATTTTGGAGAGAAAATGAAAACAAAAAATAAAATATTAGTAACTAGTGCTTTGCCCTATGCTAATGGCCCAATTCACCTAGGACACCTTGTAGAATATATACAAACTGATATATGGGTAAGATTTAAGAAGTTAACTGGAAGCGAAGTTGTGTATATATGTGCAGACGATGCACATGGCACTCCAATTATGTTGAAAGCAAAGGAACAAGGTATAACTCCAGAAAAATTAATAGAAGAAGTCAAAAAAAGTCATGAAGAAGATTTTAGAAATTTTTATATAGATTTTGATCATTACTCCTCAACAAACTCAGTAAAAAATAAAGAGCTTTGCGAAGAGATATTTACTAATCTTAATCATTCTGGGCATATCTCCCAAAAGGTAATTTCTCAGTTTTATGACGATAAAGAAAAGATATTTTTACCAGATAGATACATTAAAGGTACTTGCCCAAAATGTAATGCAGAAGATCAATATGGCGATTCATGTGAAAGCTGTGGCGCAACTTATTCACCTACTGAATTAATAGATCCAAAATCTATATTATCAAATACGGAGCCTAAAACTAAAGATACAAATCATTATTTCTTTAATTTAAAAGATTTTAAAGATTACTTGATAGCCTGGACTAAGAGTCATAATTTACAAACCCCCATAAGAAATAAACTAAATGAATGGTTGAATGAAAGTTTAAATGATTGGGATATAACGAGAGATGAGCCTTACTTTGGTTTTAAAATACCTGGCGAAAAAGACAAATATTTTTATGTATGGATGGATGCACCCATAGGTTATATAGCAGCTTTTGAAGAATATTCTGAAAAGAATAATAAATTTAAAGGTATATGGGATAAAGAAGAAGAGGGAGAAATATATCATTTTATTGGAAAAGACATATCATATTTTCATGCTCTTTTCTGGCCATCAATATTAAATGGGGCAGGTTACAGAACCCCAACTGGAATTTTCTGTCATGGATTTTTAACGGTCGATGGAAAAAAAATGTCAAAGTCACGCGGCACATTTATTAAGGCATCAGATTATTTAAAATATTTAGACCCAGAATTTTTAAGATATTATTTTTCTAGTAAACTTAATGATGGAATAGAAGATATTGATCTAAATTTTGATGATTTAACAAAAAAAATAAATAGTGATTTAGTGGGAAAATTAATAAACCTTGCTAGTAGATGTTCAGCTTTTCTAGAAAAAAATTCAGAACTTATGTTGTCAAAAGATTTAGAAGATGAAGAAAAATTTAAAATTTTTTTAACAGATATAAATGAAATTAAAAATTTTTATGAAGAGAGAAAATTTAGTAATGCAATAAGTAAAATAATGTTGATGACAGACAAAGCTAATCAATATATAAATGAAAAAAAACCATGGTCAATACAAGATTTAGAAGAGGTTCAAAAAATCTCCACTCAAGGGCTGAATTATTTTAGAACTTTAGTTATTTTATTGTCCCCGGTTATGCCCGATCTCCAAAAAAAGACAGAAGATATGTTGAATGAAAAAGATTTGGTCTGGAATGATAGTCTTAAGCCGTTACTAAATAAAAAAATTAAAAAATTCGTTACGCTTAAAAAAAGGATCCAAAAAGAAGATATTCAGAAATTGAAGGATGAACTTACTAATATTAATATAAAGACTAATGTTGAGGAAAAAAGTATGGCAAATGAAATTGAATATGATGATTTTTCTAAAATTGACCTCAGAATAGGTGAAATATTAGAGGCTATTAACGTCGAGGGCGCAGATAAACTTCTGAAACTAAAAGTTAATTTAGGTGATTTGGGAGACAAAGAAATTTTTGCAGGAATAAAAAAATCTTACAAACCTGAAGATTTGATTGGGATGAAAACTATTGTAGTGGCTAATTTAAAACCAAAAACTATGAAATTTGGAATTTCCTCTGCAATGGTTCTTGCAGCAAGTTCTGATGGAGAAATTATTGTTATAGAAGCAGATAGTAAAATTAAAAATGGATCCAAAGTAAAATGAGTCAAAGATCAGTAGCGTTAATAGACGAGCAAAATTGCATAGGTTGTGCGATTTGTATCGAAGTATGCCCATTTGACGCAATCATCGGTGCTCAAAATTTCTCACATAGAATTAACTATGACGAATGTCCCGGGTGTAAAATATGTGTAGATAAGTGTCCTACTGACTGCATAAAAGTAGTAGAGATTAATCAAAGTAAAAATGATATCAAAGAGAAGGTTAAGTATAACTTTGATAGAAGAAAACTTAGAAAAGAGGGTCTGCAAAAAAAATATGAAGAAAGTATTAAAGAGCAGTTAGATAGAATATCTAATAACTATAAATGAATATTTTTTTTATTTTTTATTGAGAATGGATCAAACCATTTAAGCTTGTTATGTAGTTTTACAACATCACCAATAATTAATAAAGTCGGTGGAATAATTTTATTTTCCATTATTATTTTTGGCATATTTTCTAAATCTCCAATTATTACTTCTTGATTAACAGTTGTTCCTTTAACTATTAATGCTGCTGGCGTTGTACTTTTTAAACCATGTTTAATTAACTCTTCACATATTATTTTCGATCCATGCATGCCCATATAAAAAACTAAAGTTTGTTTTTCATGTGCCAACATTTTCCAGTTTAAATTAACAGTACCATCTCTTAAATGACCTGTAACAAAAATACATGCCTGAGAGTAATCTCTATGAGTTAAAGGTATTCCAGCGTAACTTGCACAGCCAGAAGCTGCTGTTATTCCTGGTACAATTTGAAAAGGTATATCGTCGTTTATCAAACTTTCAATTTCCTCGCCACCCCTTCCAAAAATAAAAGGATCTCCTCCCTTAAGTCTTAGTACTTTTTTTCCTTCAAGTGCTAGACGCGCAAGTAATTGATTTATATTTTCTTGAGGCATTGCGTGGTCAGAACGCTGTTTTCCAACATAAATTTTTTCTGCCTCATGTCTAATTAAATTCATAATAGGTTCAGAGACTAATCTGTCGTAAATTACAACATCAGCTTTTTGCATTAGCCTTAATGCTTTAAAACTAAGTAGTTCTGGATCTCCTGGCCCAGCTCCAACAAGGTAAACTTCCCCAGTCTTTTCGAGTATCTTTTTTTCTTTTAAAGATTTATCTAATGCCTTTTTCGCTTTAACAATATGGCCTGATAAAACCATTTCAGATATAGGTCCATCTAAAAAAATTTCCCAAAAATTTCTTCTATCAGATATTTTCGAAAAAGTATTTTTTACTTTACTTCTATATTCCATCATCACTTCAGCTAATTTACTAAAAGAATAGGGAATTACAGTTTCGAGTTTTGTTTTAACCAATCTAGTTAAAATTGGTGAGGCTGCACCAGAAGATATTGCTATTTTTATAGGATCTCTATTTACAACTGAAGGTATTAAAGTATCTCCAATAGAAGAATTTTCTGCCATATTTGTTAAGATATTTTTATCTTTTGCTATTTTTGCTATTAGAGAGTTAGTATCTTTGCAATTAGTTGCCGCCACAATTAAGAACTGGTCATCAATATCACTTTCAACAAATTTTCTTTTTTGATACGTAAAGTTTTTATTGTCTTTAAAGTTTTCAAAAATATCATTAATAATTTCTGGCGAAATCAATAACACGTGCATATTGGAATCGAGTATTGGAATAAGTTTTCTGCTAGCTACTTTCCCTCCCCCCACAACTAAACATTTTTTGCCAGACGTATCTATAAATAACGGCAAATAGCTCATTCTTTCTCCCCCACTCATTTACTATTTTTTTATTTTGTAAATATAAAAATTAATTTTCACACTTAGGGTTAATAAAAGATATATTGCAAAGTAGGTGTATTATCTGCAAATAAATACAGTTTTTCCTCTATTTTATACGTTTTTTTTGAAATCAAATAAAAAATAGATGGCTGTTTGCTTAAAACTATAGAATAATAAATGCCTTGAGAATCGTACTAATAATGTTTGGAGAATGAATAATGACCATATCGAAAGAAGAACTAGAAAAAATAATGGAAAAAAAATCTGGAATGCGAAGAGAAGCATATGACAGAAGAGCTGCTCAAGAAAATAAAGATGAAGTAAGCGCTAAAGCTTGCGAAAGATTTATGGAGCTTCCAGAGTACAAAAGTGCTCAAGTAATAATGTGGTATATAGATTGCAGATCAGAGACAAGAACAAAACCCCATCTTATTAAAGAAGTAGAGAAAGGAGAGAAAAGAATTATTGTCCCTTATTGTACCGAAGATGAAAATGGTGACAATAAACTTGGGCTATGGCATATGACAAGCTTAGAAGAAATGGTTGTTGGAAAATGGGATATTTTGGAACCACCTAGAGAATTATGGGGCAATCCAGATAAAGAAGTAACTCCTCAAGAATTAGATATGATAATGGTTCCGGGTACAGGTTTTGATAAAACTGGTGGCAGAATGGGGAATGGACAAGGTTATTATGATAGAACTATGGAGCAAGTTAGACCAGATTGTTCATTGATTGCTCTTTGTTATGAATCTCAATTGTTTGATGAAATACTTGTTGCTCCACATGATGTATATATGGATAAGGTTGTTACTGAATCTGAAGTATATAAAGGAAAAGGAAGGGTATAACTTATGACTGCTATTATAGACGATACCTATGCAGAAGCCTTTAAGAGTATGTACTCAGAGATACTTGTAACAGCTGTCAATAGGAAATGGCTTGATCATGCTATAAATGCTGCTACTGGAAATGCATCGAGTAGTATTCTATGTGATTGTGAAGCTGGCTTAGATAGATATGTTGGTCCAGGTGGAGATGAAAGTGTGCAGACCCCAGATGGTAGGCCAGGAGCAATAATACAATTACATATCCCAAAATTTTGGAAAGATCCAAAAAAACTTGAAAAAGCCGCTCTAGTAAGAATAAGTCAAAATATACTGACTTGCCCTACAACTTCATGTTTTAATTTAATGGAAGATAGTGAAGCATACTTTAAGCTTGGTAAGAAAGTTGCTTTTTTTGGGAATAGGTACCAGAAGAGAATAGAGAGATTTGGTAGAAAGATGTGGTGGATACCAATTTTAGGTGGTGAATTTATTATGGACCGTCGTTTTGGATACACTGATGGTTTAATGGGTGGCAACTTATGGTATTTTGGTAAAAATACAGAATCTGCATTAGCAGCAGCAGAAAAAGGTGTAGAGGCAATTCTACCTATTCCAAATGTTATAACTACATTCCCTGGTGGTATTGCTGGAAGTGGTTCTAAAGCTGGAAGTGATTATGATTTTACTATTGCAAGTACATATGAAAAATTTTGTCCTTTGTTGCAAGATAATCCAGATGTCGAAGCTGCTCTTCCAGAAGGAGTAAATTCGGTAATGGAAATTATTATGAATGGTAAGGATATGGCTTCTATTATTGTAGCTACTCAAGCAGCCATAGATGCTTCTAAGGAAACAGAAGATTTACTAATGATATCTGCTGGAAATTATAATGGTAAACTTGGAAAAAGTTTTATATATCTTCACCCAGATAAACAACCTAAAATTTAAAATACAATAACAAAATAATAGATATGAAGCATACAGAAAAAGGAACTTTAGTATTAGATGGTAAATTTGTTGCTCAAGAAATGCAAAATACCATCAAGAAGAAAATTGACGATGCATGTGTAGAAATTACATTAGCTACCGTTTTGGTAGGAGATGACAAACCAAGTCAACTTTATGTAAATAATAAACATAAACAGGCAACAGCATCA
Source organism: Gammaproteobacteria bacterium (assembly GCA_018674175.1). Classification (GTDB taxonomy): domain Bacteria; phylum Pseudomonadota; class Gammaproteobacteria; order Poriferisulfidales. Next base: position 41,029 of record JABHAT010000007.1, read on the forward strand.
TCAATCAAATCAATACATGTAAATCTTTCAGGTGATATTTCTCAAAAAGAGTTAGAGGATAAAATTACTGAGCTTGGTAATGATGCTTCTATAAATGGAATTCTCATTCAAATGCCTTTACCTAAAGGATTAAATGAAGATAGCATAATAGAAATGATTCCAACAAATAAAGATGTTGATGGCCTGAAAGAGCAAAATCTTGGAAAATTAATAGTTGGCAATGATGTCCTAAGACCATGTACTCCTTTGGGAGTTATGAAATTAATAAAATACTATAATCTTGAAACTTCTGGAAAAAAAGCTTTAGTAATTGGAAGGTCTAGATTAGTAGGAATGCCTCAAGTGATAATGTTTGGCTCAAAAGGTGTTGATTGCACTGTTACTCTAGCTCATTCAAGGACTAAAAATTTAGATGAACTTATTTCGGAATCTGAAATTGTGGTTCCAGCTATAGGGGTTCCAAATATTATAAATGCAAAAAATGTCAGAAAAGATGCTATTTTGCTTGATGTAGGTATAAGTAGTGATGGAAAAGGTATTCATGGAGATGTAGATTTTAATGGTGTTGATGGTATTGCTAAAGCGGTTACGCCAATGCCAGGAGGAACGGGCCCAATGACAGTTGCATGTTTACTCGAAAATACCATGAAAGCAGCCCAACTTCAGGGTATAATCTCAAAATAAATTAAATCTATAATAGAAATAATTAAAGGTTGAGCCTCACATGATGCTATGGCATTATTTACGCCTTAATTTTAATAAATTATAGATTTAATTAAAATATAACGAATTTAACAACTTATAGGAAAATACTATGCCTGGACAAAAACTATCATTCCCTGGAAGAAATTATTTATTTGCACCGGGTCCAACACATATCCCTAATGTCGTACAAAATGCAATGAATGTGCCAATGGAAGATCATCGTGCTCCAGACTTTCCTGAGTTAGTTAAACCAATTCTTAGAGATTTAAAGAAAGTATTTTTAACAAAGACTGGTACTCCTTTCATCTTTCCTGCAACAGGTACAGCTGGATGGGAAATTGCATTAGCAAATACTCTGTCACCAGGTGATAAAATTCTAACTTCAAGATTTGGTCAATTTAGTCATCTTTGGTATGACTTAGCAAAAAGGATTGGGATAGAAGTTGAGTTAATTGATACAAAATGGGGTAATGGAATTGAAATAGAAAAATTTAAAAAAGCATTAGCAAAAGATAAAGATAAAAAAATAAAAGCTGTTGTTGTTTGTCATAATGAAACTGCAACTGGTGTAACAAGTGATATTGCAGGATTAAGAAAAGCTATGGATCAAGTCAAGCATCCAGCATTGCTCATGGTTGATGGTGTTAGTTCTATAGCAAGTGTTGAATTTAGATTTGATAAATGGAAAGTAGATATTGCAGTAAGTGGATCACAAAAAGGTTTTATGCTTCCAGCTGGATTAGCAATTTTATGTTTTAGTAAAAAAGCTTTAGCTATGAGACATACTGCTGAATGTAAAAGATGCTTCCTTGATATTCAAGATCATATAAATACAAATAAGGATGGTTATTTTCCTTATACTCCTCCTGTAAATCTTTTAAGGGGTCTGAGAGTTGCTATTGATTTACTTCTAGAAGAAGGAATGGAAAATGTATTTGCCCGTCATAAAAGATTAGCGAACGGCGTTAGAGCAGCAATTAAAGCTTGGGGTTTAAAATTAGCGGCTTCGTCACCAAAATGGCAATCAGATACTGTTAGTGCAATATGGCTAGAACCAGGTTCTAAGAATAATCCAAATGGTAAAAAAGCTATGGAAGTAATTAGTATTGCTTACCACACTTATAATATTTCGCTTGGTGCTGGTCTTACACAAGTTGCTGGAAAAGTTTTCAGAATTGGACACCTTGGTGATAATAATGAAGCTAGAATGATGGCCGCGTTGGGAGCAGTTGAAATGGCTATGATTGATGCTGGAATAAAGTTTACACCGGGCAGTGGTACAGGTGCAGCAGCAAAATATTGGACAAGTAATCCTAATAAAGCACTGAAAAAAAAGAAGAAAAAATAATAATACGATAAGGATAAATATATGAGTCATAAAATATACGAACAGACTTCTAGTAGAGTTCAAAGAAGTGAATTAGCTGTTCCAGGATCAAATCCAAAAATGTTTGAAAAAGCATTGAATAGTGATGTTGATTTTGTTTTTTTAGATCTAGAAGATGCTGTTGCACCAGATGACAAAGAGGTAGCGAGAAAAAATGTTATTGAGGCACTTAACGATTTAGATTGGCAAGGTAATGGCAAGACAGTTTCTGTTCGAATAAATAGTATTGACACACACTATATGTACAGAGATGTGGTTGAGGTAGTTGAACAAGCTGGAGAGAATCTTGATACTATCTTACTTCCTAAAGCTGGTACAGCTTCAGATATTTATATGTTATCAGCAATGCTTAATCAGATAGAAACAGCTAAAAGCTTAAAAAAACGTATTGGAATCGAAGTTTTAATTGAAACAACTTTAGGCATGGCCAATGTGATGGATATCGCTAAAAGTGGTCGCGAAGAAAGACTTGAGGCTATGCATTTTGGAGTTGCTGATTATGCTGCAAGTTGTCGTGCGCGAACAACTGTTATAGGCGGTTTAAATCCTGATTATCCAGGAGATCAATGGCATGCAGATTTATCTCAAATGTTAGTAGCGTGTAGAGCTTATGGTTTAAGAGCTATTGATGGTCCATTTGGTGACTTTAAAGATCCAGCAAGTTACACATTAGCTGCTAAAAGAGCTGCTGCTCTTGGATTTGAAGGGAAGTGGGCAATTCATCCTTCACAAATTGAATTAGCTAATGAGGTATTCACTCCCCCACCAGCTGAAGTTGATAAAGCAAAAAGAATATTAATTGCTTTAGACGAGGCTGCAAAAAAAGGGCAAGGAGCCGCATCATTAGATGGAAGATTAATAGATGCTGCGTCAGCAAAAATGGCAGAGAATATTGTTGCAACTGATAAAGCAATTAATTCAAAAAAGTAAATTAATAATATAAAGGGGAATGTATTTTGGACATACATGAATATCAAGCGAAGGAAATATTATCAAATTATGACGTGCAAATATTAGAAGGAAAGCTTGCGGTCAAAACATCAGAAGCTGTAGATGCATTTAATAAAATAGATTCTGATATTTGTGTTGTAAAAGCTCAAGTTCATTCAGGAGCTAGAGGTAAAGCTGGCGGAATTATACTTTGTAAGACTGAAGAAGAAATCAAAATTGCCGCAGATAAATTGCTGGGAACATATTTAAAGACTATTCAAACAGGCGAGCAAGGTAAGATAATAGAAAAATTATATATAGAATCTGGATGTGATATAGATAGAGAGATTTATTTGGCTTTTGTAATGGATAGGGGCTCACAACGAATAGTTATGGTTGCTTCTGCTGAAGGCGGTATGTCTATAGAAGAGTTGGCAGTAGAGAAACCAGATTCGATTAAAAAAATAGAAATTGATCCTGTGGTTGGGCTCACTAGTTTTCAAGCTAGAGAGATGAGTTTTGCATTAGAGCTTCCTAAAGAAGCTATAGCAAAATCCGTTAAACTATTAATGGGTTGTTACAAAGCTATGGTTGAATTAGATATGAATATGTTAGAAATAAACCCATTAGTTCTTACGGGAGATAAAAATTTAATAGCATTAGATGCAAAGATAAGTTTTGATGACAATGCTTTGTTTAGACATCCAAATATTCATGCTCTTAATGATAATACTCAAAAAGATCCAAGAGAAGTGGCAGCATCTAAAGATGACCTAAGTTACATTGGTTTGGATGGTGATATTGGATGCATTATTAATGGAGCTGGTTTAGCAATGGCTTCTATGGATATGATCAAATATTGTGGCGGCGAGCCTGCAAACTTTTTAGATATAGGTGGAGGAGCTTCTCCAGAAAGAGTAGGAAAAGCGTTCGAATTAGTTCTCGCAGATAAAAATGTAAAAGCTATGCTTGTAAATGTATACGCTGGTATAAATAGATGTGACTGGATAGCTGAAGGTCTAGTTCAGGTTATTCCAAAAGTAGATTTAAAAATTCCTTTAATAGTAAGGTTATCGGGAACAAATGTGGAAGAAGGTATAAAAATTTTAAAAGAAAGCGGACTTCCAATTATTTTAGCTGACACTTTGAAAGATGCGGCGCAAAAAGCAGTTGATGCTGCTAAACAATAATAAAAGGGGAAAATAATGTCAGTTTTATTAAATAAGAATACAAAAGTTTTAGTGCAAGGAATTACAGGAAGGATAGGTAATTTTCATGCAGAAGAAATGATTGCTTATGGAACAAACGTAGTAGCTGGTGTAACTCCAGGAAAAGGCGGAACAACTCATCTTGGTAAACCAGTTTTTAATACAGTGAAAGAGGCCGTTGAGGCGACAGGTGCTGAAGCAACTATAGTTTTCGTCCCAGCTGCAGCTGCAGCTGATGGTATTATGGAAGCAGCCGACGCAGGAATAAAATATGCAGTTTCTATAACAGATGGAATTCCTGCTCACGATATGATTAAAGTTAAAAGATATCTACTTAGATACAAAAAAGAAGAAAGACTAATATTAACAGGGCCAAATTGTGCTGGAACTATTACTCCAGGTGAAGCTATGATCGGTATTATGCCAGGGCATATTTATATGCCAGGAGATGTTGGTGTTATCGGAAGATCAGGAACACTAGGTTATGAAGCTGCTTCACAAATGAAAGAAGAAGGAATTGGAATTTCAACTAGTGTTGGAATTGGTGGAGACCCAGTAAATGGAAGTTCCCATAAAGATATTTTAGAATTATTTAATGAAGATGATAAAACAAAAGCAGTTATGATAATTGGTGAAATTGGTGGGCCACAAGAAGCTGAAGCCGCTGAATACGTTCAAAAAAATATGAAAAAGCCTGTTGTAGCTTATATAGCTGGATTAACAGCTCCAAAGGGAAGAACAATGGGACATGCGGGAGCAATTGTTTCCGGTAAAGGCGAAAGTGCAGCTGAAAAAGTAGAGCTTCTTCAAGAGGCTGGAATACATATCGTCCCAAATCCTTCGGAAATGGGAAGTAAAATGAAAGAAGTAATGGATAAACATTTATAAAATTTTAATTGGGGAAAGTGATGAGTAAACCTACAGTATTAGTTACAAGAAAATGGCCTGCAGAAGTTGAGGCAGAACTAAAAACAAAATATGACGTGACATTTAATGAAAGTGATATAGCAATGACTATACCAGAGCTTCAGAAAGCATTTCAGAACTATGATTGCGTGTGCCCAACTGTAACAGATCCTATTAACGAAGAAGTCCTTTCAGTTGAAAATAAAAAAGCTAAAATTATCGCAAGTTTTGGTGTGGGTTTTAATCATATTGATTTAGATGCAGCTAAAAAAGAAGGTTTGGTGGTTACAAATACACCAGAAGTTCTTACAGCATGCACAGCAGATATAGCAATGACATTACTATTAAGTGCTGCTAGAAGAACAGGTGAAGGCGAAAGAGAATTACGCTCTGGAGAATGGGCTGGCTGGAGACCAACTCATCTTAGAGGCACACAGGTAACAGGTAAAACTTTGGGTTGTATTGGATTTGGAAGAATAGCCCAAGCTACAGCGGATAGAGCACACTTCGGTTTTGGAATGAAAATTATATTTTCTGACCCATATATGCCATCAGATGAAGTTATAAAAAAATATAGTGCAACTCCTTGCTCGAGTGTAGAAGAAGTACTCGAAAAAGCTGACTTTGTTTCTATTCATTGTCCCGGTGGTGAAAGCACATATCATTTAATGAATAAAGAAAGAATTGGAATGATGAAAAAAGGTGCTTATTTAATAAATTCAGCAAGAGGTGATGTAATTGATAATGATGCGCTGATAGAGGCATTAAAAAATAAAACTATTGCTGGGGCAGGATTAGATGTATTTGAAGGAGAGCCTGAACTTAACCCAGGTTTTCTAGAATGCGAAAATGCAGTGTTACTTCCTCATTTAGGAAGTGCTTCAATTGAGACAAGAATTGCTATGGGTATGAGAGTGTTAGAAAATATGGAGGCATATTATAATAATAAAGAACCAGGCGATAGAGTAGCATAAATTGAATTAGATTTATTTTTGTATTAATAAGAAAGCTAGTTTCGACTAGCTTTTTTTATATAAATTTTCTACAAAAGAAAAAAAGTTCCTAGAGCAAGAAAAGAGAAAAATCCTATTACATCAGTAATTGTTGTTAGAATCACTCCACCACCAAGAGCTGGATCCATACCAATTTTTTTAAAAATAATAGGAATAAGGACGCCAGATAAAGCGGCGAAAACAAGATTTGCCACCATGGCAATACCAATCACTACTCCTATTAAGTAATTATCAAACCAATATGAGGATAAAACCCCAATTACACATGCCCATAAAAGACTATTAAGTAGTCCAACTAATAGCTCTTTAATCAGTAAAGATTTTGAGTTTGCTGAGCTTATATTCCCTAAAGCTATCCCTCTAATTACTAGAGTTAATGTTTGGGATCCTGCGATACCACCCATACTTGCTACTATTGGCATTAACACTGCTAAAGCCACCACTTTTTCAATAGTATCTTGGAATAAACTAATAACTCCAGATGCTATTAAAGCAGTAATTAAATTTAAGCCAAGCCAAATTGCTCTTCTTCGTGCCGAAGGTAAAACTGGCGCAAATATATCTTCTTCATCTGTTAAACCAGCCATATTTAAAACTGCACTTTCACTTTCCTCACGGATTACATCCACAACATCATCAATAGTAATTCTACCTAAAAGTATATTATTTTTATCAACAACAGGAGCAGAAACTAAATCCCTATCTTCAAATATATTAACAACTTCATTCGCAAGTGCGTCCGAATTGATAGATATATAATTTTTATTCATTGACTCAGAAACAGTTTTTTCAGGATCAGCACATAATAAATTTGTTACAGATAAAGTGCCTAAAAAATGGTTATATTGATCAACAACAATAATGTTATCAGTATTTTTTGGAATTTCTTTTTTTAATCTAAGATATTTTAGAACAACATCTAAGGTTACATCAGGCCTTATTGTTATTGTATCTGTATTCATTAAACCACCAGCTGTATCCTCATTGTAATTCATTACAGCTTCTAATCTTGTTCTGTATTGATAATCCATACCCTGCAAGGCTTGCGTGACAAGCGTTTCTGGAAGTTCATCAAGAAGGTCAGCAAGATCATCAATATCTAAACCTTTGGTTGCGGCTAAAAGAGAGGCGTCGTCCATAGATTCCATAAGATTATTTCTTACTTCCTCTCCAACTTCTAAAAGAACTTCTCCGTCAAAAGAATGATCTAGCATTTCCCAAATCAACCTTCTCTGTCTAGTTGGAGAACTCTCAAGTAATCTAGCAATTTCTGCAGGATGTAGACCATTGAGAATCAATTTAGCTTTGAGCATAGCTCCTGAACTCAAAGAATCAGAAATTGCATTAAGCTTAAGAATTTGACTATCTTTTGACATTTACATATCTCTTATATAATAATTTATTGAATATTCTTTTACTATAACTTCATAGTTTAACAATATCTGTAAAAAACTCTATTTAGTTTTTCTTTTTGAGGATGGCATTAAATTCAAAGATTCTCTATATTTGGCAACAGTTCTTCTTGCTAGCTTTATATTTTGATTGGAAAGAAGGTCAGTGATTTTTTCATCGCTAAATGGATTAGATTTATCTTCTGAATGAATAATTTTTTTAATTTTTTCTTTTATAGATACAGAAGAAAAATTATCTCCAAAATCATTAATAATTGAACTAGAGAAAAAAAACTTTAATTCAAAAATTCCATAAGGTGTATCAATATATTTACCATTTGTTAATCTTGAAACTGTTGATTCATGCACATTAATATCTTTTGCAACTTCATTAAGAACCATAGGTTTAACCTTTTCAATGCCACAATTAAAAAAATCAATTTGATTGCTAAGAATACTTTCTGCCAAACTTAACAAGGTATCATTTCTATATTTAATATTTTTTATAAATGATTTTGCTTCTTGTAAATTATTTTTAACATATTCTTTATCTTCATCTGAAATTTTTAAACTTGAAATATTAATATACTTCTCATTAATTTTTATATCTGGAGAAACTAATTTATTTGGAACAATAATCCAATCAGTTCCTTTCTTTATAACTTTTAAATCAGGTATAATGTAATCGCATATTTCATTCTTTCCTACGCATAAACCAGGTCTTGCGTTTTGTCTTTTAATAATTTTATCTATAAGAATAATTTCTTCTTTACTAATATTTAAATTTTTCATAATAATTTCAAAATTTTTGTCCGCATACTCTTTAAAATATTCATTTATAATAAGGCATGTTTTATTTTTTATATTAGATTCTAAGTCTGAGTTTTGGACTTGAATAACTAAAGATTCTTGTATTCCGTTCGTGCCTGTCCCCTCAGGATCTAAATTTTGAATAAGATGTTGCACAGCAATTAATTCATCAATTGATATATCAGAACCATCATAAATATCATCAAAAATATCTAGAATATCTTTTATTAGATATCCATCATTATTTATGTAATCAATAATGGTCTCAGCTATTTTCTTATCTTGCTCACTTATATTTAAAAGCTGTATTTGCCAAATTAAATATTTTTGCAAGCTATCTTCTTCTGCAATAGTTTTTTCAATAATATCTGATGTGGAGGTTATACTTTTATTTTCAGATAAATTATAATCCTTGTAATGTGAATAGTGTTCCTCACAATTATCTTCCTCATATTCTTCACAATTGTCTTCTTTTTCAATCAAAGGATTTGACTCAAAAATATTTTGTATTTCTTGATTAATTTCTACAGCAGACATTTGCAATAGTTTGATAGCATTTTGCAATTGTGTTGATATAGATAGTTTTGACGTTTGTTTTGAAGAAAGGTTTAATTTCATAATTAATTATTATTTAAGTTTTCTATATTTTAAAATTATCGCCTAAATAAACTTGCTTAACTTGCTCATTCTCTAAAATTTCTTTAGATCTTCCTTCAGCTATGATTTTACTATTATTAAGAATATAAGATCTATCACATACATCTAGAGTTTCTCTAACATTATGATCTGTTATAAGTATTCCAATATTATTTTCTTTTAAGTTTTTTATTATTTCTTGTATATCAATTACTGATATAGGATCTATACCGGCAAAAGGCTCGTCAAGTAGTATAAATTTTGGATTAGATGCAAGAGCTCTTGCAATTTCTGCCCTTCGTCTTTCGCCACCTGATAAACTAATGCCCATTGTATTTTTTATATGTTCAATGTTGAATTTTTCTAGCAAATAAGATAATTTATCTTCCTTTTCTTTTTTGCTTATGTCTTGTCTTTGCTCTAATATAGCAAGAATATTATCACTCACACTTAAGCCTCTAAATATTGAAGGTTCTTGAGCAAGATAACCAATACCTAAGTTTGCTCTTTCATCTATAGATAGGTTTGTTATATTTTTTTTATTTATATAAATTTTTCCTGATCCAGGTGATATTAATCCTGTTATCATATAAAAACATGTTGTCTTACCAGCCCCATTAGGGCCAAGCAAGCCAATAACTTCTCCTGTATTAACTTCAATAGAAACATTGGAAACAATTTTTTTTGAGTCATAGGATTTCGAAATTTTTTTTATACTTAATTTATTCATTTTTTTTTGGCTCGAGTGTCATTTTAACTCTTGAATCGCCTTTATTGTCCCCAGCTATAATATTTTCACTATCTGTTTTATATATAATTTTATTACTTTTAACAACATTGTTTGACTGTGTAAGAATAGCTTTTTTTAAGAAAATTATTTTAGATTGATTCATATAGTATTCAATTATTTTTGCTTCTCCATTTACTATTTTCCCTGTTCTTGTTTTTTGTCTATAAGTTGATTTTTCTCCAGTAACAATCATATGATTTATTTCATTATTCTCTGAAGTCACAATAAGTAAATCTCCAGTAAGAAGCATAGTTCCCTGAGTAACTACAACATTTCCTCGATAAGTACTTTTTTGCGACTCTTCATCCCATTTTGCAGAGTCAGACTCTAGGAAAATTGGTTCATTTCTATCAGTTTCGTTCGCATATGCGCAATTACAAAACAAAAATGAGACTGCAAAAATTAAATTTTTAATTTTATTGAACATGCTTTCCTCTTGTTTCATCAAAAATTATAAATTCACCTTTAAGTAAGCTACTTTTCATGCCTTTACCATTTAGAAATGAGTTATTTTTTTTTATATATACGTTAGAGTCAGTAACCGCTAACTGTTCGTTAAGATATATATATATTTCTTCAGTATTTAATTTTAAAAAAGGCTCATCAGGCTTTTCTTTAAAATACATATTGACGTCACCAAATAATTTTATATTTTTTCTTTTATAAGCTATTGAGCCAGATTGGGCAACAATCTTAGTTGGAGGTTTATTATCTCTAAATAATAATATGTTTGGACTATCCGCCTCAATAATTTCACTTTTATAAAATTGCTTCATCTTTGGGCTAGAAACTGTATACAAGGGAATCCCATTATTATCCATTGCAATATATTTAACTTTATTAAATAAATTATCCGGCATTGTTTTAATATCGCTAGAATTTATGCCCAATACATCTTCCGCTTTATTATTTATTGATAATGCTAATACAAAACCTAGAATGACAATAAATAAATTGAATATATTTTTTTTAATATAGTTCACGTTCTTAGTTTATTCCAGAATCAATTAAGATATGCATATTTATAGCGCCAATAATTTTATTTTTTTTATCTAAGACTGGCAAAGAGTTAATTTTATTATTTTTCATAACATCCAAAGTATCAGAAGCATAATCATCTTGATTGCACGATAGGAATTTTTTTGTCATAATTTGAATAATAGAAGTATCATGAATATCAAGTAACTTTTTAATAGATCTTCTTAAATCACCGTCAGTAAAAAAACCGACAGCTTTATTATTTTTATTAGACACTATCACACAGCCCATATTTTTCTTTGTCATTTCAATCAATACATCTTTAAGTTTTTTATTATCTTCTACAATAGGTATATCTTTTTCTTTTTTCATTATATCTTTAATTTTTAAATTTAGATTTTTTCCTAGGCGACCGCCAGGATGGTTCCCTCCAAAATCTTTTTCTTTAAAAGATTTCATCTTCATTAAAATAATTGCAATTATATCACCTAGCACTAATGTGACAGTTGTACTTGTAGTTGGCGCTAGGCCTAGAGGGCATGCCTCTTTTTTTACTTCTGCGATTAAGGATACATCTGATTCTTCATAAATTTTTGATTTATTATCACCACATATGCTTAGTATTATGCAGCCAATTTTTTTTAAATTAGGTAATATATGCATAATTTCTTGAGTACACCCAGAGTTAGAAATTAAAATTACAGTATCTTCTTTTGAAATTGCGCCTATATCGCCATGCATTGCTTCACTGGGATGAATAAAAAAAGAAGGTGTTCCTGTACTCGAGAATGTAGCTGACAGCTTGTTACCAATATGCCCTGACTTACCGACACCTATAATTATTAATTTACCTTTAGAATGAAAAATTTTATTGCAAAAAGAATATAATTTCTTGCCTAAAGTCTTCTTTAAATTATTTATAGCTAAAACTTCCGAAACTATAACTTCTCTTGCTATCTTAAGTGCATCTTTTTCACTAATCTTAGACATGGTTTTTTTACAAAAAAAATAATTAATTAATTATATAAGATAATATGAGTTATATCTCGTAAATTTTATAGAATGCTGATATAAAAGCGATATAATGATAAAATTATTATTATTTTAAGCAATTAAAAGCATCCTATTTATGAAAATTATAGCTAAAGCAATAAATTATTACGATTATTTAATATTAAAAAGACCGTATCTATCACTATTTTCAGTGTTATTGATAATTTCGTTTTTTTCTTTAAGTATTCAAGATTTTAAAATGGATGCCTCCGCAGATTCACTAGTCTTAGAAAATGATAAGGCTTTAAAATATTTTCGAGCCACAAGCGCTAGATACTCTACCGAAGACTTTGTAGTTATTACTTTTAAGCCTAATAATGGAATATATAATAAAGAATCACTCGTTTTACTGGACAATATATCAAAAGATATAAAATCAAACATTCCAGATGTTAGTAATGTTTTAACTATCTTAGATGTCCCACTTTTAGATAGTCCAAAAGTTGGATTTTCTGATCTTTCTAAAGAACAGAGAACACTTAGATCTAAGAATATTGATTTAAGTTTAGTAGAAAAAGAGTTTCTAACTAGTCCACTATATAAAAATTTATTAATGAGCGAAGATTCTACAACAACTATTATTGTTGTAAATTTTTCTAAAGACGAAGAGTATTTTAATCTTCTTAATAAAAGAAACAACTTAAGAGAAATTAAATTAAGTAGAGAATTGACATCAAATGAAAAAAAACTATTAAATAATCTTGAATTAAGTTTTAAGAATTATAGTGCTAAAAACTCTGCAAGAGAAAAAGAAAATATAAAAAAAATAAGAAAAGTAATTCAAAAGTATAAAAAAAATGCTTCAATGTTTTTGGGTGGTGTACCAATGATTACATCAGATATGACAGATTTTATTGCGCAAGATATTAAGAAATTTGGCATTGGAGTTTTTATTTTTTTAGTGCTAGTTCTGTTTATAATTTTCAAAAGTGTAAGGTGGGTTTTTATTCCTTTGTTTGGGTGCATTATTTCTGTTATTTTTGTAAGCGGTTTAGCTGGCTATATTGATTGGAGAATAACTGTCATATCGTCAAATTTTGCAGCAATATTATTAATTATTACAATGTCAATGACCATTCATTTGGCAGTTAGGTATAGAGAACTTACTTCAAAAAATATAAATTTAGAAAAAAAAGAGGTTGTTTCAGAAACAATACATTACATGTTTATTCCCTGTGTTTACACCTCCTTAACAACAATTGTGGCTTTTATATCGTTAGTTGTAAGCGGTATACGTCCTGTTATAGATTTTGGATATATGATGACTGTCGGAATATCATCAGCATTTATAATTACTTTTATAGTTTTTCCTACAATTTTGATGATACTGCCAAACGAAAATATCACTGAAAAAAATGATATTACAAAAAATATAACTAATAAGTTTGCTATTTTTTCAATACAAAATTATGGAAAAATAATTATTAGCGCTCTCTTAATACTAATAATAAGTGTATATGGGATTTCAAAAATTAAAGTTGAAAACAGATTTATAGATTACTTTCATGAAAATACTGAAATACATCAGGGGATGCTCGAGATTGATAAAAAATTAGGTGGCACAACCCCCTTTGACATTATTATTGATAAACCATTAGCCCCAGATGACGAAATAATCGATAGTGATGATGATTTTGAATTTGATGAGTTATCAGAATTATTAGGAGACGATGAAGAAGAAATTAAAGGTTATTGGTTAAGTAATCCAAAATTTAAAGAAATAGTAAAAATTCATGACTACTTAGATTCTCAGCCAGAGACGGGAAAAGTTTTGTCTCTTGCTACATTGTATAAACTGGCAATTGGATTAAATGATGATGAGCCTTTGTCTGACCTACAGATAGGAGCTATAAAAAGTTCTCTTTCAGAAGAAGTGAGAAAAGTTTTATTGAATCCTTATTTATCTCAAGATGAGACCCAGACAAGAATAACCTTAAGAATTATAGACTCAGATAAAAATTTAAATAGAAAAGAGTTTATTGAAAGAGTTGAGAATTTTTTGTCAGAAGAAATGCAGTATACGCCAGAAAGATTTAATACAACTAACATGTTGGTTCTTTATAATAATATGCTGCAAAGCTTATTTTCTTCTCAGATACAAACTATAGGTTTTGTTTTCATATCAATAATGTTTATGTTTACAATATTATTTAGATCATTTTATTTAGCAATACTTGCAATAGTCCCAAATATTCTACCTGCAACTTTAGTTTTAGGTTTTATGGGCCTAAAATCTATTCCCTTGGATTTAATGACCATAACTATTGCAGCAATAAGTGTAGGTATAGCAGTAGATAATACCATTCACTATATTATTAGGTTTAAAAGAGAGTTTTCACAAAATAAAAATTATTCTGAATCTATTAAAATATGCCACGGTAGTATAGGTAAGGCAATGTATTACACGTCTTCAATAATAATAATTGGTTTCTCAATTTTGTCACTATCAAACTTTATACCAACAATATACTTTGGTCTTTTAACAGGTTTAGCAATGTTGGCAGCTCTTTTGGCTTCCTTGACACTATTGCCTGCATTATTAATGATTTTTAAACCCTTAGGAAAAGAAAATATACAGGATGTTTCTTGATGAACTACACAATTATGTGAAATAATACACTATGAAAAAAACTAAAATGCAAAAAATATTAATATTTATACTTCCGCTTATTTTATTAGGAAATTCAGCATCTTTTGCTTACAAAGATACTCCTGAAGATATAATTTTATCTGCAGCTAATAACTTGTTCTCCGATGTAGAAAAGAATAAAAAAATATATGAAGAAGATATCGCTGCTTTTTACAAAAGAGTTGACAGTGTTTTATCTCCAATAATAGATTTTGATATTTTGATTAAAACCATTATTGGTAAAAATAATTATCAGAATACTTCAGAAGAGCTAAGAAATAGATTTAAGTTGGCTTTAAAAAATCAATTAATAAGAATATATGCAAAAACAATTGTTGAATATTCAGATTCTAAGATAGAAGTAATTAGTACTTCTGAGACAAAAGGCTTTTATATAGTGAAAACTGAATTATCACTTGGCCAAGGGAAACCTCCTTTCCAGGTTATCTATGTAATGAAAAAATCTTTAGAAAATTGGAAGATTGTTGAAGTTGTGGCTAATGGTTTAAGACTTGTGAAAAGCTTAAGAAAAAGCCTTCTCCCAGAAATAGAAGAGAAAGGTATTGAGTTCGTAATAAGCAGATTAGAATCCGAGTCATAAAAAATGGAAAAATTATTAATATCTGGCGGTAAACCCTTAAAAGGTGAAGTTAGAATATCTGGTGCAAAAAATTCAGTTTTGCCAATTTTAGCTGCAAGTCTATTAAGTGATGAAGAGGTAATCATTGGTAATGTTCCACATTTACAAGACGTTACAACAACAATATCTTTACTTACAGAAATGGGCGCCACATTATCAATTGATGAAAAAATGAAGGTAAGTATAAATTCATCTTCAATGAAAAGTTTCTATGCTCCATATGAAATGGTTAAAACTATGCGAGCTTCAATACTTGTGCTTGGACCATTACTTGCTCATTTTGGAATAGCAAAAGTTTCTCTTCCTGGAGGGTGCGCTATTGGATCAAGACCTGTAAATCTGCATATTGAGGGATTAAAGGCAATGGGAGCAAATATTAAAGTTGAGGATGGGTATATTATTGCGAAAGCTAAGAGACTTAAGGGAGCAAAAATTTCTCTTCCCATTGCCACAGTCACTGGAACTGAAAATTTAATGATGGCAGCAACTTTAGCCTCAGGAAAAACTGTAATTAAAAATGCAGCTAAAGAACCAGAAATTATTGATCTAGCAAATTGTTTAAGATTAATGGGCGCGTCGATAGAAGGTGATGGTACGTCGGATATAACAATTATAGGTGTGAAGAAATTATCAGGATGCAATTATGATGTATTACCAGATAGAATTGAGACAGCAACATTTCTTGTAGCAGCAGCCATAACAAAAGGAAATCTTACTTTAACCCACACAAGACCGGATACGATAAAAGTAATTATTAATAAGTTAAGAAAAGCTGGTGCACAAATTTTAATAAAAAATGACAGTATAAATATCGAGGTTAAGTCTCAATTAAATGCAGTTAATATTATTACTAATCCGTACCCAGACTTCCCAACTGATATGCAGGCTCAATTTATAGCTTTAAATTCTATTTCGAAAGGAAAGAGTAAAGTCGTAGAATCAGTTTTTGAAAATAGGTTTATGCATGTTCAGGAGTTAGTTAGAATGGGCGCTGATATTGAAATAAATGGAAATACTGCGATTATAAAAGGTGTGAAAGGATTAACAGGAGCGCCTGTAATGGCTACAGATCTTAGAGCATCAGCTAGTTTAATCTTAGCAGGCCTTGTTGCTAAAGGAGAAACTATTGTAGATAGAATATATCATATAGACAGGGGATATGAGTGTATCGAAGAGAAATTAACTAAAATTGGGGCTAGTATCAAGAGATTACCACAATGAATTTAAAAGATAATATTGTTATTGCTATATCAAAAGGTAGAATTTTAGAAGAGGGTATGGAGCTTCTAAAAACTATGGGTATTGAAACAATTGTAAATATGAGTGATTCAAGAAAATTAATATATGATACTAATAATAGTAATCTAAAATTAGTTATAGTTAGAGCTGCAGATGTCCCAACTTATGTTGGTAATGGAGCCGCAGATATTGGAATTGTAGGTAAGGACACTTTGGTAGAATATGGTGAAAATAATATATATATCCCTTTAGATTTAAATATATCTAAATGTAGAATGACTTTAGCTGGTTTGCCTGGATGTAAGCCAGGCCCGAGGATAAAAGTAGCTACAAAATATGTAAAATGTGCTACTGATTATTTTATGAAAAAAAAGAAACAGGTTGATATAATTAAGTTATATGGATCAATGGAATTAGCACCAATACTTGGCTTAGCTGATTATATTGTAGATTTAGTAGATAGTGGAATAACCTTAAAAGCCAATGGTTTAGAAGAAATTGATTCTATTTTTGACGTTAGTGCTCAGTTAATAACAAACAAGGCGTCTATGAAAACAAAAACAGAATCCATAGAAAAAATTATTAATTCTTTTGAAGAAATTATATAGAGAAAAATTATGACACTTAAAACAGATGATCTGAGAATTATTGGAACACAAGAGCTTAGTACCCCAGATGAGGTTAGAAAAGAACTTTTTGTCACTGAAGCTGCAGCCAATACTATTTTGAATTCTAGAAAAACAATAGAGAATATATTAGATGAAAAAGACGATAGGATTTTTGTAGTTATAGGACCTTGTTCAATACATGATCCTATTGCCGCTATGGAATATGCAAAAAAATTAAAAAAAATTTCTGAAAAGGTTTCTGAGAATTTATTTATAATAATGAGGGTATATTTTGAAAAACCTAGAACAACTATTGGTTGGAAAGGTTTAATAAATGACCCTATGCTTGACGGTAGTTTCAAAATTAATGAAGGTGTGAGAATAGGAAGAAAACTTTTATTAGATATAGTAAATTTAGAAATGCCAACAGGTACTGAATATTTAGACCTAATTAGCCCTCAGTATATAGCGGATATAATAAGTTGGGGTGCAATTGGCGCTAGAACTACGGAAAGTCAATGTCATAGAGAGTTAGCATCCGGTTTATCATGCCCGATTGGCTTTAAAAACGGAACAGATGGTAATTTACAGATTACTTTTGATGCTATAAAAGCAGCATCTGGCTCCCATCATTTTTTATCAGTAACAACAAAAGGTAACTCTGCAATTTTCTCAACCAGTGGGAATCCATATTGCCATACTATTTTAAGAGGTGGCAGTAATAAAATTAATTATGATGAAAAAAGTATAGATGACGTTTCTGCCCGATTGGATAAAGCAGGATTACCACAACAAATTATAGTAGATTGTAGTCATGCAAACAGCTTAAAAGATCATAAGAAGCAAATAGTTGTAGTAGAAGACCTTGCGAATCAATTAAAGAAAGGTGAAAAAAGAATCAAAGGACTAATGATTGAAAGTAATTTGGTTGAAGGTAATCAAAATATCAATAATGATAAATTAATTTACGGAAAAAGTGTGACGGACGCATGTATTGGTTGGGAAGACACTGAAAGAGCTTTGTATATACTGTCAGAGGCAATAGAAAAAAGAAAAAGTAATGCTTAGTATAAAAAAAATTAGTTCTAGTGACAAAAAATTTTCTGAGAATTTGAAAAATAATATTCTTCAGAGAAAATTTAATACTTCTGGTATAAAAGATAAGGTAAAAGACATAATATCTGAGGTTAGAAAAAATGGAGATGAAGCTTTAATAAAATTTTCGGGTAAATATGATAATTATTATATTGATAATGCTAAGGATTTAGAAATACCAAAAGAAAAATTTCTTGAAGCTTTAGATAAAATAAGTAAAGAAGAGTTAGAGGCTTTAAAGTATGCAAAAAAGAGAATAGAAGAATTTGCATCACACCAAAAATCAAAATCTTGGGATTACACTAGCGAAGAAATAAAATTAGGAGAGAAAATTACTCCAATAAATAAAGTTGGTATATATGTTCCTGGGGGTTCAGCTGTATATCCATCAAGTGTGTTAATGAATGCAGTGCCGGCCAAAGTTGCTGGGGTCAAAGAAATAATTATGGTTGTCCCATCACCAAATGGCGAAGTAAATAATTTAGTATTAGCCGCTGCTCACCTAGGTGGAGTAGACAGATTATTTAGAATAGGTGGTGCGCATGCTATAGCTGCTCTAGCAATAGGCACAAATACAATACCAAAAGTAAATATGATAGTTGGTCCAGGTAATCAGTATGTAGCGGAAGCTAAAAAAGAATTATACGGAGAAGTTGGTATTGATAGTTTTGCTGGCCCATCAGAGATTCTAATTATTGCTGACTCAAAAGCAAATATTTCATGGATAGTAGCTGATTTATTTTCTCAGGCAGAACATGACGTCTTAGCACAATCAATATTAATTTCACCAGATAAAGATTTGTTACAAAAAGTGGAAGAGCATATTTTAAAAGAACTGCCAAACCAAGAAAGGAAGGGCATAATAAAGGAATCATTACAAAATTTTGGATTATTAATTAATTCAAAAAATATTGAAGAAGCTATAAAGATATCAAATGATTTAGCACCAGAACACCTTCAGATGTCTGTTGAAAATAGTGAAGATTATTTAGATAAAATTGAAAATGCTGGGGCTATATTTTTAGGAGAATATACGCCAGAAGTTTTTGGCGACTATTGTGCTGGTTCAAATCATGTTCTTCCTACGGTTGGTACAGCGAAGTTTTCTTCACCTTTAGGAGTTTATGATTTTCAAAAAAGATCTAATATTATCAAATGTTCAAAAAAATCTTCTAGAATATTAGCTAAGCATGCAACAGTTATCGCAAATGCAGAAGGGTTATTTTCTCACAAAGAGTCTGCAGCCTTAAGAAAAGGAGAATATGATGAGTGAAAAAATTATGAATTTTTTTAGAAATGATATTAGCGATTTGAGTGAGTATAAAATTTTTGATTCAAAAAATATGGTTAAACTAGATGCAATGGAAAATCCTTATGATTTAAATATAAAATTTGAAATAAAAGGATTGTCTTCTGGGTCAGTAAGTTTAAACAGATATCCTGATGCTGATTGTCAAAGTTTAAAAAATAAATTGCATAGTAAATATAAGTTAGATAATAAATATGATCTAATAATTGGTAATGGTTCAGATGAGTTAATACAGCTTATTTGCCTAGCATTTCTTAAAAAAGAAAATGTAGTTCTTTGTCCTGCGCCATCCTTTAGTATGTATAAAAAAATATCTCAAGTCTTAGATCTTCAGTTCGAAGAAGTTTCATTGCAAGAAGATTTTTCACTAGATTTAGAGTTAATGCTAAAAAAAATAGAAGAATTTGACCCTGCTATTATATTTCTTGCTTTCCCAAACAATCCAACTGGAAATTTATGGGATAAAAATGATATTGATCTAATAATAAAAAAAGCAAATGGAGTCGTCGTTATTGACGAAGCATATGGTTCTTTTTCTGGAGAATCATTTATTGGAAAAATGGATAATTATGATAATTTATTAATAATGAAGACTGTTTCTAAGATTGGACTTGCTGGAATTAGGGTGGGCTATTTAATAGGAGAAGATTATATAATAAAAAATATTAATAAACTTAGACTTCCTTTTAACATTAATACTTTGTCCCAAAAAATTAGCGAATTCTCACTTGAGAATAGTAATTATTTGGAAAATCAGACTAATGATATTATTAAACTTAGAGAATTATTAATCTCAAAAATGGAAGGTATTGATAAGATAAAAGTTTATAAAAGTAAAACAAATTTTATACTATTTAAAGTCCTATCTGGAACAGCTGATAATGTTTTTAAAAGCCTTATATCTAAAAAAATATTGATAAAAAATATGGCAAATACTCCAGGGCTAGAAAATTATCTGAGAGTTACTGTCGGATCAGAAAAAGAGAATAATTTATTTATACAATCCTTGAAAAATTCAATAAATTAAAGATTTTTCGCACAAAAAAACCATACATTATGCTAGAATGGCGCAAGTTATAAATATTAAGAATCATGAAAAGGAAGTTTATCAATGTCTAGCGACAGTCCCGATAATAGTAGAAGAAAATTTTTAACAGGTAGCTTGTCACTAGTTGGTGGAACTGGTGCTGCAGCTACTCTTTGGCCTTTTTTATCATCAATGGCACCAAGCGCAAAATCAAGGGCAGCTGGCGCACCTGTCAAAGTTGATATTAGTAGATTGAAAGATGGCGAAAAAATTGATTTGATATGGAGAAAAAAGCCAATATGGGTTGTTAAGAGAACAAAAAATATGCTTGATAGTATAAATACTAATGAAGGGCAGCATAAAGATCCTATGTCAGAAAATACAGAGCAGCAGCCTGATTTTGCAAAAAATAAGTTTAGATCGTTAAAGCCTGAAATATTAGTTTTGGAGGGAGTTTGTACTCATCTTGGATGTAATCCAGCTTTTAAGTCTGACGAAAACAAATTTTTCTGCGCATGTCACGGCTCTAACTTTGATTTAGCAGGAAAAGTAGCAAATGGAAGTCCAGCAGGCGCTAATTTGAAGGTGCCTCCTTATAGATTTGAAGACGAAAATACTATAATTGTTGGTGAATTGCCACAAAGTGATAACGAAAGTAAAGGTTAAAAATGAGTGAAATTAGTGGAAAGATCGATGATAAGAGTTCTCCATCTGGAGTTATAGGTTGGGTAGACGAAAGGCTACCAATTTTAAGCTTTGTTAGAAATCATCTAACACATTATTACACACCAAAAAACTTTAATTTTTGGTATTTTTTTGGTTCTCTTGCTTTTTTAATTCTGTTCTTACAAATATTTACAGGAATATTTTTAGCAATGCATTATAAGCCAGATGCTAAGCTCGCTTTTGATTCTGTAGAATTTATTATGAGAGATGTGAACCTAGGATGGCTTATAAGATACATGCATTCAACGGGAGCATCAGCTTTTTTTGTCGTTGTATATCTTCATATGTTTAGAGCTCTAATGTACGGGTCTTTTAAAAAACCTAGAGAATTAATCTGGTTATTCGGTGTATTTATTTATTTAGCTTTGATGGCAGAAGCATTCATGGGTTATTTGCTTCCTTGGGGGCAGACGTCTTATTGGGGAGCTCAAGTAATTATAAACTTATTTACAACTATTCCTTTTATCGGACAAGAGCTTGGTATATGGATAAGAGGTGATTTTGCAATATCAGACCCAACTTTAACTAGATTCTTTGCATTACATATTGTTGCAGTACCCATGGTAATTTTACTATTAGTTATACTTCATTTAGCAGCACTACATACTGTCGGTTCAAATAATCCAGACGGTGTAGAAATAAAAAAACATAAAGATGAAAATGGTGTACCATTAGACGGCATTCCATTTCATCCCTACTACACAGTTAAAGATTTTGTAGGAATAGGTGTTTTCCTATTCTTGTTCGCACTTACAGTATTTTTTATACCAGAAATGGGCGGTTATTTCCTAGAGCATGCTAATTTCATACCAGCTAACCCACTAGTAACCCCAGATCACATAGCTCCGGTTTGGTATTTTACTCCATTTTATTCGATCTTAAGAGCCATACCTGATCCTGCATATGGGGCTTTAGCAATGGCAATGTCTATTGTGGTCTTATTCTTTATGCCATGGATAGATAGCAATCCAATTAAATCTATAAGATATAGAAGTATGTTATTTAGAATCAATCTTTTTGTATTTGTAATTGGTTTTCTAATTCTGGGTTATTTAGGAGTTAAAGCTCCAACTCCATTGTATAGCGCACTAGCTCTTAGATTTAGTGAAATGTATTTTATATTTTTTGCACTTCTTTATTTTTACAGTTCAGCCAGAGGCAATTTATACAGCTACATTTTCACAGGAGCTATAGTATTTTTAATTGCTATATATGATGTTGCAAGAATCACCAGTGATAATTATATTTCTGTATTAATTGGTCTAGCATCAGTATGTATATTTATCATGTTTATGACTTTAACTCCTTTATTTTCAAATTTAAATAAAGAGAAACAAGTTCCCGATAGGATAACCGGATGATTAAAAAAAATATTTTTATACTTTTATTTTTAGTAATTGTAAATAGTGTGTCTTATGCAGCAAGTCAAAAAAGTGAACTAGCTGAAAAATATAAAGCTATGAACAGTATAAATAATAAAGCATCCCTTCAAAGAGGAGCAAAGTATTTTGTAAACTACTGTAGTGGTTGTCATTCTTTGAAATATATGAGAATGAGCACTTTAGCTGAAGATTTAAATATTGAAGAGGTAGTTTTTTCACAAAATTTACTTTTTTCTAATAAAAAAATTGGTGAAACAATGACAATACCTATGTCAGAGTCTGATGCCATATTATGGTTTAATGCTATTCCACCAGATTTAAGTTTAACAGCTAGATCAAAAGGACCAGATTATATATATTCAAAGCTAAATACTTACTATGAGGATGATAGCAGCCCAACCGGGTTTAATAATATAGCTTTACCAAATACCTCAATGCCAAATATATTAGCAGGGCTTCAAGGGGGACAGAAACTTGAATTAGATGATAAAAATAATCCAGTTGGTTTTATTAAAATATCTAAAGGAACCCACAATGATTTAGAGTATAAGCAATTAACAAACGATATTACAAATTTTTTAGTTTATGTTTCTGAGCCTGCCAAATTGAGAAGATATTCAATGGGGTTCTGGGTATTAATGTTTATATTTATATTTACTATTATAGCGTACTATACGAAGAAAGAATTTTGGAAAGATGTACATTAACCAATAGGTAAAAATTATGCATACCATGACTTTATATTCAGATCCAAATAGTGCTCAGTCTCATAGAGTTAGAATAGTACTAGGTGAGAAAGATTTAATCTTTAATGTTGAGGATATAATATCAGGTCAAAATAATGAAGATTTAATAGCATTAAATCCAAATAACACAACCCCAACTTTTGTAGATAGAAATCTGGTTTTATATGAATCTAGAGTAATTATGGAATATTTAGATGAAAGATTTCCTCACCCACCATTGATGCCAGTTGACCCAGTAATAAGAGCAAAGACAAGAATGGTTCTACATTATATAGAAAAAGACTTATATGGATTACTAGATGACATAAAATCTAGCGGAGAAAAAAAATCTAGTACAGCAAAAATTAAGTTAAAAGAAAATTTAATGTTGTCTTTAGATTTTATTCAGGGAAAAAATTTTTTTCTAAGTGATGATTTCAGCATTATAGATTGTAGCATGGCTCCTATACTATGGAGACTTCCAGAATATGGTATTGAGTTACCAAAAAGCGCAAAACCAATACTAAAATATGCAGAAAAATTATTTGAGAGAACTTCTTTTGTAGAAAATTTGTCGGAGCAAGAAGAAGAAATGAGAAGTATATATTAAATAGATTTGTTTGGATTTAGTATATTTTTTGGGTCGAACTGCTTTTTTATATCATTCATGAGCGATAAAGTACCTTTATCAATTTCTTTATTAATAAATTCTTTTTTAATAATTCCAATTCCGTGTTCTCCAGATAATGTTCCATCAAGACTTAATACTAAGTCAAATATCTCTTTAAGACATTTCTTTGAATTATCAGATTTTTTTTCTTTATCAGATTTAAACAAAAGATTTACATGAATATTGCCATTACCGGCATGCCCAAAATTAACTATTTTTATAGAATATTTTTCTGAAATCTTGTTTAAATTTTTTAATAAAATTGTTAAATTAGAAATTGGAACAACTATGTCTTCATTAATTTTGTAACCACCTATTTCTCTTAAAGCAGGAGATAAAGATTTTCTAGCAGACCATAAATTTTCTATATCCAAATTGCAGTTTGCAACAGTAATTTCTTTATATTTATTTTTTTTTATCACTTTAATTATATTTTCAAGCATTGTATCTATATACTCTTCCTCACCATCAATCTCTAAAAGTATTGCTGAGTTACAATTTTCTTCGTAATGATTTTTTTTAATAGTATTTATTAACTTAATAGACTCATTATCTACAAATTCAAGTTTGTACGGTGTTATTGGTTGCGTCATTAAACTTATAATCGTCTCAGATGCATTTTCTACACGTTCGAATGTAATCTCTATTGTTTTTACAGAATTATTTAGTGGTAAAATTTTTAGTGTTGCTTCTGTTAAAATTCCAAGAACACCCTCTGAGCCAGTAAATAATCTTGTTAAGTCAAGCCCAACGACTCCTTTTGATGTTTTTACGCCAGTTTTATGAATTTCTCCCTTACCGGATATAAACTCAAGACCAAGTATATTGTCTCTAGGTGTTCCATATTTAATAGCTCTAGGGCCCGCTGAATTATTTGCTATATTGCCACCAATAGTAGAGTAATCTTGGCTAGATGGGTCGGGGCCCCAAAAAAAATTTTGCTTTTTTAAATTTTCCTGTAAGACAGTATTTATAACACCCGGCTCAACAATTGAAAGTCTATTACTAGTATCTATTTTTATAATTTTATTCATTTTCTCGAGTGATAAAACAATAGAGTTTTCAATAGGAACAGAACCGCCAGTATTTCCAGTACCTCTTCCTCGAGTTGTTATAGGAATATTATTTTCAAAACAGTATTTTACAATATTTTTAATTTGACTTTTATGGTTAGCAAATAGAACGCACTCGGGCATAACATGCATTTTACTATTATCATAACCATATGCCCAACAATCTCCTGGCTCACTAAAAACAAAGTCTTTGGGAAGTATTTTATTAAAGTATTTTATGTGTTTTTTATTTAGCATAAATTAAAAAGAAACTTTTTTAGCAATGCCATTTTTAAATTTAATAATAATTAAATCTCTTCTTATTTTATTAAACTCATCTAGTTGAAGATAGCCACTACTTCCAGATAAATACTTATTTTTAAATAATTTTAGATCATTTATATTACGTATAATTTTTATTGAATCCATTCCTAAAGCAACAAATCTTAGTAAATCTTTTTTTTCTGAACTTTCTAGAAAAATATTTTTTTCTACTAAATTATTATTATTATATAGCCATGGGATATCACAAAACTTAATATCATTTAAATCTTCATTTATTTCTTTATTATTTACGCCATTATATATATGCGAGGTAGAGTAAAAAGGAAGATCTTCAGCATAATTAAAATTAAATTGAGGCTTGATAGCTCGCATTTCTTTTGCTGTCCCCACTGAAAATACCATATCCAAATTGTTTATTATATATGGCCTGTATTGCAATTTAATATTTAAAATATTTTGTATTTTATTTTTTCTCTCAATGCTTTTTTCAATTTTTAACAAACTTTTTATTGAATTATTAATTTTTTTATTATCTTCTTCATAGGCAATGACATCAATTATTGTTCCACCAAGTTCTTCAAATCTAAAAGAAAATGAATTAGCAATTCTTTTACCCCATTTATTATCTGGGAATAATAGTGATGCATTACTATTGCCATCAATGATAGCTTTTTCTGCTATACATATTGCTTCATCTTCTGGAAGTAATCCGAATTGATAAACAGAATTTAATTTTTCACTAATTTTATCAGAATAGTTGAGTGATAGTATTGGTAGTGAATCTTGACCATAGCGTGTAATCTTATTAATTAAAGATTTCTGTAAAGGTCCAATAACAAAATCGATATTATTAATAAGCATTTGCGAATAAATATTTTTAAGATTTAAATCGTCATCCCCAGTATCATAAATAATAATTTTTGGTTTTCTTTCATCTGGAATTATGTTTAATTCTATTTCAATGCCATTGTATATAGATTTACCTATTTTAGAATATTTACCTGTCATTGGAAGTAGAACAGCTATTTTCTTTATAGTATTTGAATTAGTTAATACTATCGATTCTTTTTCTAAAAGTAGCTCATCTATATTTATTTGCGAATTACTTTCTGATGATTCAACATTCTCTTTTTTGTCGTAGTCATCTTCTGTTATAATTTTGATATAGTTTGAATTGCAGCCATAAAGCAATATACTAAATGTACCAATTACAATATATTTGGAAAAGTAATTTCTATTTAAAGGTTTAGCGTTTTGCATAATTTTGATAAAAAAAAGCGTAGTAATTACGGTACATTATATGTTGTTGCGACTCCAATTGGCAATATAAATGATATTACCTATAGGGCGGTAGATATATTATCCAAGGTTTATTTGATAGCAACAGAAGATACCCGTCATAGTAAAAAAATACTAAATTTCTACGGTATAAAGACAAAGCAAATTAGCTACCATAAATATAATGAGAATGAGAGGAGTGAATATTTAATAGATTTACTTATTAAAGGAGAAAGTATTGCGCTTATATCAGATGCAGGAACCCCTTCAATATCAGACCCTGGAGATATTCTAATCTCAGAAGCACATAAGAAAAATATTATGGTTTCGCCAGTGCCTGGAGCATCATCAGTAATATCTGCAATTAGTGCTAGTGGTCAGGCTTCTAATGATTTTAAATTTATTGGTTTTTTGCCAAAAAAAATATCACAAAAAGTAAATATTTTAAAAAAAAATAATAATAATAATTACTCATTAATTTTTTTTGAGTCGCCAAATAGAGTTTTAAGTACCCTCGAGGAATTAAAAGTTATATATGATGGAAAAAAAGAATTAATAATAGCTAGAGAAATTACTAAAATTTATGAAGATATAAATATATGCTCAATTAATAATTGGATAGAGTATTATAATTTTAATAAAAATGAAAAATTAAAAGGAGAGTTTGTATTTATTATTCCTAAGATCGAGGTTATAGAAAATAGAGTACCTGACAGTGAAATAGAAGACTTTATAAAACTGCTACTAGAAAATAATATTTCATATAATGTTTCAGTAAAAGTAGCCTGCAAGCACTTTGAGGTTAAAAAAAACGTTATATATAAAAAATATATGAATCTTGCAAAAAAATAATATTTAATATCTAATTATGTTGAGTCGACTGTGTAATCGCTTTATTTATAAAGAGGAAAGTCTGGGCTCCATAGAGTAGAGTGCCAGGTAACTCCTGGGAAGTGCGAACTTACGGCAAGTGCAGCAGAAAATAAACCGCAATGTAAATTGTAAGGGTGAAATGGCGAGGTAAGAGCTCACCGCAGCAATAGTAATGTTGTTGGCAAGGCAAACCCCACTCGGAGCAAGGCCAAATAGAAAAGCTAAAGTGCTACTCGTGCTGCTTTTGGGTAGGCTGCTAGATGTGTTTGGCGACAAACATACAAGATTAATGATTACATTCAACAGAACCCAGCTTATAGGTCGGCTCACATATTTCTTAAAATATAATAATACAAGAACTTAATGTTGTTTCTGAAGTAAAACTTATATACCTATGATTTAAACAACACTTTCATTTTTAATAAATTATTGTAAGTCATTGACTAATATAGAAAATTCTTGACAAAATTTTTTAATGTTGCATTATTGTGGCTAAAAGTGGGTAATTGTGGGGAAACACAAATAATGTTTAAAGGTATTAGTAACTTAAGTATAGATGTTAAAGGAAGAGCTTCAATGCCGCAAAGGTATAGAGCAGATTTTTCATTAAAAAATAAATCAAAATTAGTCATAACTGCTGATAAAGATAAATGTCTGTTAATTTATACGCAAAGTAATTGGGCAACTATTGAAAAAAAGCTTTCAAACCTTCCTTCTTACAATAAAGAAGCAAGATTCATTCAAAGATTATTAATTGGTTATGCAACAGAATCAGAAATTGATTCTCAAGGAAGATTTTTAATACCAACGCCTTTAAGAGATTATGCAGGAATTCAAAAGAAAATAGTTTTACTTGGCCAAGGAAGCAAATTTGAATTATGGTCAGAAAATATATGGAATAAAAATATGAAATCTTGGCTAGTAAGCCAAACAAATGATGACTCAAATAATAATGCTCTTAGTGAGCTAAAACTTTAGGTATCAATATGAGTTTTTCACACAACCCAGTAATGCTAGAAACATCAATAAATAATTTAAATATTATTAAAGATGGAACTTACGTAGATTGCACTTTTGGCAGAGGTGGGCATTCAAAAAATATCTTAGAAAGGATTGGTAAGAACGGTAAGCTTATCGCTATAGATAAAGATAACGAAGCAGAAGATTTTGCAAAAGAAAATTTTAATGACGACAGCAGATTTATTTTTGAAAAAAATAATTTTAGTAATATTGTAAATATTGTTGAGAAACATAATGGAAAAAATAAAGTAAACGGAATTCTTTTGGATTTAGGGGTATCCTCGCCTCAACTAGATAATCCTGAAAGGGGATTTAGTTTTATGAAAGAAGGTCCTTTGGATATGAGGATGGATACATCAAGTAAGATGACAGCGCTATTGTGGCTTAAAGAAGCTGATTTAAAAGATATAAGTAGAGTTTTAAAAATTTATGGTGAGGAAAAATACTCATATAGAATTGCAAGAGCAATAAAAAAATCAATAGAGAAAGATAGCCTGCAGACAACAATTGATTTATCAAAAGTTATAAGTGAATGCTATCCAAAAAGTATATCAAGTAAAATAAATCCAGCTACTAGAAGCTTTCAGGCAATAAGAATATATATAAATAAAGAGCTACAAGAACTAGAAAAAATACTTGATGATTGTCTGCAAATAATAGAAATAGGTGGACGATTAGTCGTAATAAGCTTTCATTCCTTAGAAGATAGAATTGTAAAAAATTTCATCAATAAACATTCATTAGGAAAAGAAGTAATCAGTAAGTTACCAATCACAAATCTTAGTCAAAATTTAAATCTTAAAAAAATTAAAGTTCCATTAAAAGCTTCTGATAATGAGATAGATGAAAATATAAGATCTAGAAGTGCAAAAATAAGAGTGGCAGAAAAAATATGAGTAATATAAAAATATACACTATTAATTTTTTAATAATTTCAAATATAACATTATCTTTTGGAATTGTATGGATAGAACACCTAACAAGATCGCAGTTTAGAGATTTACAAATTTATTCAAAAAAAAAGTCTGATTTAAAAAATATATGGAGAAAAGCAAGAATTGACCAAGGAAGATACGCATCACTAAGCAGAATAGAAAAAGAAGCGCAAACTTCATTAAACATGTCTTTGCCAAAAAAAAAGGTATTAATAAATATAAATGATTAGTTATTTTAAAAATTTAAAAAGGTCAGATTACATATTATTTCTTGTAATTTTTGTAATCTCTATAATTATGATAAGAAGTCTAGATTTGTTGTATATAGAGACTCAAGTATATAAGAGTGAAATTGAAAAAAGAGAGATTAAGTCAGATATTATTCAGGCAACAAGAGGAACAATAGTAGATAGGAATGGATCTATTTTAGCAGAAAGTATGTTAACTGATACTTTAGGTGTAAAAAGTACAAAAATATTTTTTGAGGAAAATACAGAAGAAAGTTTAAAAAAATTATGCATTATATTAAATAAAAAATATTCACATTTCGTTCGTGATCTTAAAAATAAAGAAAAGAAAAAATTTATCTACATTGGCAGACACTTGTTGCCCAGTACAGTTAAGAAAATATCAGAACTTAACCTAAAGGGAATAGGTTATGAGAAAGAATTCCTGAGATTTTATCCCGAGGGTGAATCAACAGGAAATTTGATTGGAAACACAAACAAAGAACATATTGGTAAAATTGGTTATGAGGCATCATTTGAGAAACATCTTAAAGAACAAAATGGAGAAAAAATAGTTAGAAAAGACAGGAACGGTAAAATTGTAGATCATATCAGTCTTATTATTGCACCAAAAGATGGTGATGAATTAAAGTTAACTATTGATAAACGCCTGCAATATGTTGCTTATAGAGAAATAAAAAAACAAGCTGAATTAGTAAACGCAAAATCAGGGTCAGTTGTAATACTTGATACCACAAATGGAGACATATTAGCTTTAGCTAGTTATCCATCATTTGACCCGAATGATAAAAATTCATATACAACAGAAAAAGAAAGAAATAGAGCAATTATGGATTCTATAGAGCCAGCGTCAACAATAAAACCATTTTTAATTGCAGCAGCATTACATTCAGGAAAGCTAGATTTAAAAGATATGTTTGATACTAATCCGGGGTATAAAAAATTTGGTAGAAAAAAATATAAGGATACAAAAAATAATGGGATAGTAAATTATGAAGATGTACTAATTAAATCAAGTAATATTGGTAGTATCTTAATCTCTCAAGAGTTTGATAAAGAAATATATCATGATTTATTAGAGTACGTAGGATTTGGAGAAAAGATAAATATAAACTTTCCTTCAGAGTCAGGGGGCAAGCTTGATCACCACAGTTATTGGCATGCAACTGATGAAATATCTCATTCTATTGGGTACGCTTTAAAAGTTTCTCCTCTACAGTTAGCAAAAGCTTATAGCATAATTGCAAATGAAGGTATCGTAATAAATCCAAGAATTATAAAAAAACAAAGTATACGAAAAGACAAAAAACAAAAATATGAAAAGAGTTTCTCAAAAGTAAAATATGTACTTGAAAAAGTTGTAGAAGAAGGAAGTGGAAAAAGAGCTTCCGTAAAAGGTTACAGTGTTGGAGGTAAAACAGGTACTGCTGAGAAATATATGGGTGGAAAACAAAAAAAATATAATAAAAAAGAACACACTTCCTTATTTGCAGGAATAATACCTATCATAGAGCCAAAACTAGTTATTGTTGTTGTAATAGATGAACCAAAAACCAAACCAAACGAATTTTTTGGTGGCCATATATCAGCTCCTGTATTCAGAAAAGTAGCAGCTGACTCATTAAGAATTTTAAATATTAGTCCAGATAAAAAAATGGACTATCAAAAACAAGTTTCAACAATGTTCGAAAATCTAGATAACTACACTTTAAAAACCCCGGAGGTTCCATATGTCTTTTGAATTAATTGATACTAAAGAGCAGCAAGCTGATATTAAAGTTGTTGGTGTTGGTGGTTGTGGGAATAATGCCATCGAATATATGATTAAAAATAAAGTAAGCGGTGTTGATTTTATATGTGTTAATACAGACTCCCAAGATCTAAGAAATAATCCTGTAAGCGAGAATAGAAAATGTAATATTGGGCAAAATATTACAAGAGGTTTAGGGGCTGGGGCAAATCCAGAGATTGGCAGACAGGCTGCGATTGAAGACAGGGATAAGTTGAAAGAAGCAATTGAAAATTGCGATATGTTATTTATCACAGCAGGTATGGGAGGTGGAACAGGAACAGGAGCATCTCCTGTAATTGCTGAATTAGCAAAAGAATTAGGAATCTTAACTGTTGCTGTAGTCACAAAACCTTGGAAATACGAAAAGAAAAAGAGAATGAAGAATGCAGAAATTGGAATCGAAGAGTTAAGAAGTAAAGTTGATTCATTGATAATAATACCCAATGATAAGTTGTGTGCAGATAAAGATATGCCGTTATCAGAATCTAAGAATCAATCAAATGCAATTCTAGAAAGGGCAGTAGGAGGTATAGCAGAATTAATTACAAAACCTGGAGATATAAATTTAGATTTTGCTGATGTTAAGAGTGTAATGTCTAATGCTGGCTCAACAATGATGGGCAGTGGTATAGGAGAAGGTCAAGATAGAGCAGAAGATGCAATACTACAAGCAATTGCAAGTCCACTACTAGAAGATGTAGACGTAAAAGATGCTAAGGGTCTATTAATTAACATTACATCAAACGGTAGTTTAACAACTGGAGAATTTGAGGCTATAGGTGAACACATAGGAAGTTTGGTGGATGAAGATGAAGCTGATGTAATAGTTGGAACAACAGTTGATGAATCACTAGAAGATAAAATTAAAGTAACAGTAGTAGCAACTGGTATGAATAATTCTCAGAATAGAGTTGAAAAAACTGCAGAGGGTAAAGTTGATATTATCTTAGATGATAATTTAATAAAGAAAGAAGCCGAAACATCAATAGCAAATAATGAAAAAGAAGAAATAGAAATTTTAGAAAATTATGCAGATATACCGTTATGTAATTTACAGGGAAATGAAGAGTCTATAAATGAAAAGGAAGAAATTTTACCAAGTTATGATAAGCAAGGTGCATATTTGTCTATGGAAGGAATAGAGAAGAAAAAAGATAAAGCTAAAAGAACAGAGAGTAAAATTGAATACAAAAATGATAGTAATGGTGAGCTAGATCTAGATTATTTAGATATACCAGCTTTTTTAAGAAAACAATTCGACTAATAAAACAGGAGTAAAAATGAAAAATATAATGTATTACGGAATAATATTTATAGGGTTTACATTGCTAATAGGCTGTAACACAGTAGACGGAGTAGGGAGAGATATTTCTGCAGCCGCAGAGTGGGTAAGTGGAACAGTGAACGAAGAATAAAAAAATTAATGAAACTAAAATATCTTATTAATAGTCGAGAGATAAAAGACAAATATATTAATATACTGGGAATAAGCGAGAATAGTAAAGAAATAAAAAAAAATTACATATTTTTTTATAAAAATAAAAAAAAATTTCATAAAAAATATATACAGGATGCAATAAATAATGGGGCAAAACTAATTATTTATAGTGGCGAACTAATATTTAATATAGAAAAGTATAAAGATCAATGTCAATTTTATAAAACAAATGATATAAACAAATTAATGTCGATAACAGCAAAAAAATTTTATAATATAGACGATAAAAAGATAAAAATAGTAGGTATTACAGGAACAAATGGAAAAAGCACAATAGCAAATTATATTGCGCAATTAATGAAATTTAGAAATGAAAAATGCGGAATAATTGGAACATTGGGTAACGGCATTTATCCGTATCTTATAGAAAAAAAATTAACCACACCAAATATTATTGACATAAATCGAAATATATCATTATTTGCTAAAAAAAATACCACTAATTTAGTAATGGAAGTCTCATCGCATGGAATAAAGCAAAATAGAATTCAAGGCTTAAAATTTGATACAGTGGTATTTTCAAATCTTACTCATGATCATTTGGATTATCATAAAACCATGAAAGATTATTATGATACAAAATTAATGTTATTCACGAAATACAAAAGTAAACGAAAGGTTATATGTATTGATAATTACTATGGTAAAAAAATATATAAACATTTTAAAAATGAAAAAAATATTAAAACAGTATCATTGATAAATAAAAAAGCTAATTATTATTCTACTAATATAAAGTATTGTAAGGATGGAATAAAATTTACAATAAATTCAAAATATGGAAGTAGAGAGGTTAAATTAAAATTATATGGAGAATTTACAATAGAAAATATTTTATTAGCAATAGCTTCTTTAGTGAAGAATAAATTAGAATATAATACGTGTATAAATAATTTATCAAGACTTAAGCCAGTTGAAGGAAGAATGAATAAATTTTATAAAAAGAAATTTCCAACAGTTTTTATAGACTTTGCACATACACCAGAAGCAATTAAAAAATTATTAAAATCAATAAAAAAACATTATCCAGATAAAGAAATCATAACAGTTTTTGGTTGTGGTGGTGATAGAGATACAAAAAAAAGAAAAATTATGGGTAAAATTGTAAGCAAATTTTCAGATGAAGTTATAATAACAAGTGATAATCCAAGAAATGAAGACCCTGTTAGAATTGCTAATGATATTATTCTTGGGATACCACCAGAAAAAAACTTTGAAATTATTTTAAAAAGAAGTTTGGCAATTAGAAAATGTTTAAATAAAAATAATTCAGAAAAAATTGCTTTAATATTGGGAAAAGGACATGAGGATTATCAGGATATAAAAAATAAAAAAATTAAACATAAAGATAGCATAGAAATTTTAAAAATATTAAATAAATAAAAAATTAAATATGTATTTATTATCAGAAATAGCAAATTATATAGGTGGAGATTTACATGGAAAAGATAAATTGGTATCGGGCTTTTCTATAGATTCAAGAACAATATTACCCGGAGAAGTTTTTGTATGTATAAAAGGTAAGAACTATGATGGACATAATTTCATTAAAGATTGTATAAAAAAATCTTCATGTATTGTATCGTCAAGAAATATTGACGATATTAACTTAAGCGAAAAGTCTTATATTAAAGTAACTGATACACTTGATGCTTTAAAGAAAACTAGTAAATTTATTCGCAATAAGAGTAAAGCAAAATTTATTGCAATAACTGGCTCTAATGGCAAAACTACCGTTAAGGAGATGGTGGCTCACATATTATCAGATTACAAAATAAGTTATACAAAAGGAAACTTAAATAACCATATTGGCGTTCCACTAACACTTTTATCTATAAATCAAAATGAAGACTTCGTAATAGTTGAAGTTGGTTCAAATAATTTAGGTGAAATTGAGCCTCTTTCAGAAATTATACAGCCAGACGTCGCAGCTGTAACAAATATTGGTTATGCGCATATCGAAGGTTTCAAGAATTTAAGTAATACAGCTAAAGAAAAATTTAGTTTATTTGAGCATTTAAAAGATGATGGATATGCTGTAATTAACAACCAAGATAAATTTAAGAATATTACCAAAAAAATAAATAAAATTTATTATGGCTATTCAACTAATTACTATAATAAAATTAAAAAAATAATTAGAAACTTATTTTTTAAAACAAGTTTTTTAACAATAAAAAAAACTAAAAAAAATTTGTTTACAATAGAATATGAAAATATTAATGAATCTTTGAAATTAAATCTTAACGGTGATCATAATTTCTTAAATGCTGCTTGCGCAGCCTCCATAGCAATTTCTTTAGGAATTAATATAGAAGATATTAAAAAAAAATTAGAGACATTTTCGGCTGTAACATCGAGGCTAAAATTAATCAAACTAAAAAGCGATATTAATATAATAGATGATTCCTATAATGCCAATCCAAGTTCATTTGAAGCTGCAATAAATTTTTTATCAACAGTAGATCAAAAAAAATTGGTTTTAATGGGTGATATGGTAGAGTTAGGAGAGAAAGCTGAGCAGTTTCATTCTGGTATTGGAAAATATGCTAAAGATATGGGTATTAATAAATTTTTGAGCATTGGAAAAAATAGTAAATTTGCATCAGATGTATTTGGTTTAAATGGTTTTCATTTTAAAAATGCTGAAAGCTTAAAATCATACTTAAATAATAATCTAGAGTCTTCAACATGTATTCTTATTAAGGGCTCCAGATCATCAAAATTAGAAGAGTATGTAGAATTCTTGAAAACTAGGAGTTATTAATAATGTTCTTATATTTATTAGATTTTCTAAGTAGTTATAATTCCAATTTTTTGGTCTTTGAATATATAACTTTAAGAGCGATATTAAGTATAATTACTGCTCTTTTAATATCATTGTTACTTGGTCCATACATTATCAATAAGTTTTCAATTAATAATTTGTCAGAAGTGATTAGAGACGACGGTCCAAGTTCTCATTTCAATAAGTCAGGTACACCAACTATGGGTGGTTTATTGATTTTATCTTCGCTGACAATAACTACATTATTATGGGCAAATTTAGAAAATAAATATATTTTATATTTAATCTTTATAACTTTATCTTTTGGAGTAATTGGTTTTTTTGATGATTATAAAAAATTAAAAGGTAATAAAAATGGAATGTCTGCTAGGGCAAAATTTATTTTTCAGATAATAATTGCAGGATTTTTATCTTTTATGATGTTCAATAATATTGAAACACAACAGGAGCAACAATTTATAATACCATTTTTTAAGCATATAATTTTTGACTTGGGCTTATATTTTATTCCTCTAACAATATTAGTTATTGTAGCAACTAGTAATGCTGTTAACTTGACTGATGGCTTAGATGGTCTTGCAATTATGCCAATAGTATTGGTAAGTGGTGCATTTGGAATATTTGCGTACCTAAGTGGAAACATAAATTTTTCAGAATATCTTTTGATTCCATATATAAAAGATTCTAGTGAAATAACTATTTTTATAGGTGCTATAGTTGGTTCTGGATTAGGATTTCTGTGGTTTAATACCTATCCTGCGCAAGTTTTTATGGGTGATGTAGGAGCATTGGCACTTGGCGCAGCAATTGGCCTAATAGCCGTGATAGTAAGGCAAGAAGTAGTTTTAATCATCATGGGTGGAATATTTGTATTAGAGGCATTATCAGTAATAATTCAAGTTTTATCGTTTAAATATAGGAAGAAAAGAGTTTTTTTAATGGCACCATTTCATCATCATTTTGAGCAAAAAGGATGGGCGGAACCAAAAGTTGTTGTTAGATTTTGGATTATAAGTTTTATACTTATTTTGATTGGTTTAGCTACATTAAAATTAAGATAAAACTAATAAACCTATGATAAATAGTAATTTACCAATAGCAATAATAGGACTTGGAAAAACAGGTCTTTCAGTTGCCAAATATTTGAAAAAAAATGATAAAGAATTTCTATGTTATGACACTAGATCAAAGCTTAAAATTACGAAAGAAATAAAAAAATATATAAATGAAAAAAATATAATTTTAGGTGAATTCAAAGAATCTTATGTTGAAAATCATGATAATTTTATAATTAGTCCTGGAATAAATCTTAGTAGCTATCTTCTAAGTGAAATAAAACGTAAAGGAAAAAATATACAAACAGATATAGATATATTTAATGAAAAAAAAAGAAATAATGTGATATGTATAACAGGTTCAAATGGAAAAACTACAGTAACACTAATAATAGAATACATACTAAAGGGCCTAGGTAAGAATGCAAAAGCAGGAGGTAATATTGGACTACCTGCCCTAGAATTGTTAGAAAATAATTATGAGTACAATATTTTAGAATTATCAAGTTTTCAGCTAGAAATGACAAAGGAAATAGTTAGTAGATCATCTTTAATTACGAACATAACTCCCGATCACTTGGATAGACATAAAACTTTTGAAAATTATGCAAATATTAAGCACAAGATATTTAAAAACTCCTGTAATATTATAGTAAATTTATCAGACGAAAATATAAGAAAAGAAGAATTAATATATAAATATTCATTTGGTGTTAAGAAAGAAAATAATAATAGTGGATTCTTAGTAGGTACTGAAAATGGTGTAAGCTATATTTATAAAAACCAAAAAAAATTAATTAGTGAAAAAGATATTCTTCTTATTGGTAATCATAATCTTATTAACATATGTGCAGCATTAGCTGTCATAGATTCTTTAAATCTAAATATCGAAAAATCAATTAATATTATAAAAAACTTCAAAAGTATTGAGCATAGAATGGAGAATTTTTACAAATCTGAAAATCTTATCTGGATAAATGACTCTAAATCTACCAATATAGATTCTACAATCTCAGCTGTTAGATCATTAAAAGATAAAGTAATTTTAATACTAGGTGGTAGGTCAAAAACAAATGACTATAAGAAGCTTGAGTCAGCAATCTATAATAATGTAGAGACTTTAATATTATTTGGTGAATGTAAAAAACTTCTGAAAGAAAATATTAAGTCTGTGAAAAAAACTATAATTGCTGAAGATTTAAACGAAGCAATAAATATTTCAAGAGAATGTGCAGACAATATAGGCAAAACTCATGATGGTAATATTAATATAATCTTATCGCCAGCATGCTCAAGCTTTGATATGTTTATTTCATATGAAGAAAGAGGTAATTTTTTTAAAAAAAGTGTTTTAAATACATATAGGTAGAAATATGTCATCTAAAAGTAAAAACGACTTAATTAATATAATTAAACCTTTTTTTGATTTAAACTTTTTTTTTATAGTAATTGCAATTATCTTATTTGGCTTACTCATGTTGTGGTCTGCTTCTATAGAGCTATCGTCAAATAATTTTGAAGGTAATCCGTTTCATTATCTTTTTAGGCAAGTTATTTATTTATTTTTTAGTTTATTTATATGTTCTTTTTTTTTATATATAAGTACTGAATTTTTAAAAAAAAATTATTTTGTACTACTTATTTTTTTTCTCTTTTCATTGCTTTTAGTTAATTTAAATATATTTACAAAAGAAGCTGGCGGTAGTGCGCGATGGCTAACCTTTGCGGGTTATCAAATTCAACCATCAGAATTTTTTAAATTATTTTATATAGTTTGGTTATGTGCATTTTTAGATTATAAAAAAAATAGTATAAGGAGATTAGATATTTTTATTATCCCCTTTATTTGGTTTTCTGTAAGTGCAGTTTTACTTATTAAGCAGCCTGACTTTGGATCTACTGCTGTATTATTTTTTATGACACTACTATTACTTTTTATTGCAAAAGCAAAATTTGTGCATATTTTCTTTGCTGGTTTATTTGGATCTCTAGCAGGATCAGTTATTCTTTTAATGAATCCTTATATGCTTGCTAGATTTAATTTTTTAAAACCATGTGATAATGATGGATACCAGTTGTGTTACTCATTAATGGCAATTGGAAGTGGTGGTATTTTTGGGAAAGGTCTTGGTGCTAGTACCTCAAAATTATTTTTTTTACCTGCAGCACATACGGATTTTATATTTGCAGTTTTGGTAGAAGAATTAGGTATATTTGGTATTGTTCTAATAATAACTCTCTTTTATTTATTTATTAGGAAATGTTTTTTTATTGGAGACAGAGCTATTAGAGTTGGTTTAATATTTCAAGGATACTTAGCATATGGAATTGGTATGTTTATCACTATGCAAGTTCTTTTAAGCATGGCTGTTAACCTTGGAATGACTCCCACAAAAGGCCTAGCTTTACCTTTATTTAGTTATGGTGGAAGTAATTATTTAGTTTCTATATTATCAATAACTATAATGTTTAGAATATATAGAGATGTATATAAAAAAAGCATAAACAGTTCAATTAGGTAATCTATATTATTTATGAGTACTATTAAGAAGAAAATAGCAATTTTTGCAGCAGGCACGGGAGGGCACGTTTATCCAGGTTTATCAATTGCGAAAGAACTAATGAATAAGGGTATTACCGTTTTATGGATTGGAACAAAAAATGGTATAGAAAAAAAAATTATAGAAGATACAAATATTCCTATTAAGTACATAAATTTTTCTGGAATTAGAGGCAATGGGCTACTTGCATATATAAAGCTTCCGATAAAATTATTAGTAGCAATATTCCAAGCAATAATAATATTAAGAGAATATAGGGCTAACGCTGTATTATCTATGGGTGGATATATTAGTTTTCCATGTTCCATAGCATCATTTTTTTTAAGAATTCCGATTATTATTCACGAGCAAAATATTATTTTTGGAATGACAAATAATATACTAAGATTTCTTTCAAAAACAGTATTATTAGGATTTCCAATGGATAATAAGAGCAATAAATATAAGTTTTTAGGAAACCCAACAAGATATGAAGATAAAAAAACTAATAAAAAAGAATATCAAGATAATATTTTTAATATATTAGTTGTTGGAGGAAGTTTGGGAGCAAAAGTATTTAATGAAGTGGTGCCAAAAGCAATTTTTGGATTAAAAAAAATTACAGATTATGAAATTAATGTAATTCATCAAACTGGAAAGACATATGAGGTTGCTCAAATTCAGTATAAAAATTTTGATGTGAACATTGATTTAAGAGAATATATTGATTCAATGAAAGAGGTTTATAGTTGGTGTGATATTGTAATTTGTAGAGGCGGAGCAATAACAATTACAGAACTAATGAATTTTGGTTTAACATCTATTATAGTTCCGTATCCATATGCTGTTGATGATCATCAAAGAAAGAATTGTGATTATCTTGAAAATAATAATGCAGCAATAGTAATAAATCAAAAAAATTTCACTCACGAGCACTTAACAACTGTTTTTAAAACTTTAATAGATAATAGAAATTTAGCTAAGTCTATATCAGATAATATTAGTAAATTAAATAAAAAAAATTCAACAAATAATATATGCCAAGAAATTATTACAAAAATAAGAGGTAACGATACTTATGAAAAGTGATTTAAAAAATAAAATTATGATGAGAGTTAAAAATATTCATTTTATTGGTATTGGCGGAAGTGGGATGTCTGGTATTGCATCAATATTAAGTGATCTTGGTTACAAAGTCTCAGGATCAGATATAAATTCTTCAAAAACTACAGATTTACTTAAGAAAAAAAATATTAAAATTTCAATAGGGCATAAAAAAGACAATATCTTATCAAAAGACGTTGTAATAATTTCTAGTGCTGTAAAGAATGATAATGTTGAATATAAGTATGCCAAACAATTAAATATTCCAATTATTAAAAGAGCTGAAATGTTAGCAGAATTAATGAGATTTAGTTATGGTATAGCGGTTGCAGGTACTCACGGAAAAACATCTACCACATCAATTCTATCGCATATACTAAATGAGGCTAGCTATGACCCAACATATATTATTGGTGGGAAAATAATTAATTCTAGTAATGCAAGATTAGGATCTAGTGATTATTTGGTAGCAGAAGCTGATGAAAGTGACGCATCTTTCTTACACTTGCAGCCACTAATGTCAGTCATAACTAATATTGATAAAGATCATCTAGAGAACCATGAAAATAGCTTTGATGTTCTGAAGAAGAATTTTTTAGAATTTATAAATAATTTACCATTTTACGGTTTATGTTTAATTAATATGAATGATATAAATACAAGATCCATTATAAATAAAATTTCTAGGCCAGTAAAAACATTTGGAATTAATACTAATGCTGATTACGTTGCAAATGAAATTAATCTGAATGTTATGCCTGCTACATACCTTTATAAGGAAGATGGGAAAGAATATGAAATTAAAATAAATATGCCAGGGCAACACAACATAATGAATTCACTAGCAGCGCTTGCTGTATCAAGAGAATTAAATGTTCCTATTAAAATAATTCAAAAAGCCTTGATTAACTTTCCTGGTATTAAAAGAAGATTTGAAATAATTGGTAATTTTAATCTTAATAAAAATTTTTTTTTATGGATTGATGACTATGGTCATCATCCAACAGAAATAGAAGAAGTTTTAAAGACTATAAAAAATGTATGGGAAAATAGGCGCGTAATAATGATTTTTCAACCTCACAGATATTCAAGAACAGCAGAACATTTTAATCAATTTGTTGATATTCTAAAAAAAGTTGATAATTTAATATTGATGGAAATATATGCTGCAAACGAAAAACCAATTGATAATATTAGCTCTGAAGCAATTTCTTTGGAAATTAAAAAATATAATAACAATGTATTGTTAATAAACAATAACGAGGATTTAGCAAAGTCTTTAGATGATATTATAGAGGAAAATGATATTTTATTGACAATGGGCGCAGGAAATATATCACAATTTGTAAATTATTATAAAGAGATAATACAGTGATAAATTTAAAAAATATTAGAAAAAAAATTGAAGGAAATATAGAAGAAAATAAATCTTCAAAGAACTATAACACCTGGAAAGTTGGTGGTAATGCTGAATATTTTTATGAACCAAAAAATGTAAAAGAACTTAAAATATTTTTAAAATTAGCGAAGGACACTGAAATAACGTTTTTAGGTAACGGGAGCAATGTTTTAATAAGAGATAAAGGCATAAAAGGCTGTGTTATATGCTTAAAAAATACATTTAATAATTATGAGGTAAATAAAAATAATGAGTTTTCTTTTGAAGCTGGACTATCATGTATGAAAATTGCACAAATTACATCTAAAAGAAATTATACTGGATTAGAATTTTTATGTGGAATACCAGGATCTTTAGGAGGTGCATTAGCAATGAACGCAGGTTGCTATGGAGGCAACATATGGGAAAAAGTAATAAAGGTTAATCTAATAAATAAGGATGGAAAAATAATAGAAAAAGACAAAAAAGATTTTTCTATTGGTTACAGAAACGTTAATCTAAACGAAAATAATTTTTTTATAAGTGCAAGTTTTTTATTGCAAGAAAACCCTCTAAATAATTCATTAGACACAATAAAAAACTATCTGAAAGATAGAAGGAGTAAACAGCCAACGGGTTTACCTAGCTGTGGATCGGTATTTAAAAATCCAGATAATGCTCATGCTGCAAACTTAATCGATTCTCTGGGATTAAAAGGCTATAAAATTGGCGGTGCATATATTTCAAAAAAACATGCAAATTTTATTATTTCAGATAATGGAACAAAATCATCAGATATAGAGTCTCTAATTATTTTTGTTCAAAAAAAAGTTTATGAAGAGAAAAAAATATTTTTAGAAACAGAAGTAAAATTTATTGGTAGTAAACTATGAAAAGAGATTATGGAAAAATTATGGTTCTAATGGGAGGTTGGTCAAACGAAAGAGAAATTTCTTTAATTTCTGGAGAATCTGTATTTAATTCTCTTGTTGCTTCCAAGCTTGATGTTATTAAGTTAGATTTAAATAAAGATAACATAGGTAAGATTAAAGGATTAAACCCTGATAGAATTTTTATAGTATTACATGGTAAGGGTGGTGAAGATGGAGAAATACAACTCCATTTAGAAAATCTAGGAATACCATA
The DNA here is from genome assembly GCA_018674175.1 of Gammaproteobacteria bacterium. Lineage (GTDB taxonomy): Bacteria > Pseudomonadota > Gammaproteobacteria > Poriferisulfidales. The sequence goes on from JABHAT010000007.1 coordinate 83,878, forward strand.
TACAGGAAGCGGTAGTGAATCTTCCAAAGTATGTATGAATAAAAAAACTACAAAAAAAATATTACTAGAAAATAATATACGAACACCTAGTTATATAAAAATATCTAAGAGTACTAACATTAAAGATATAGAAAATTCTTTCCACTATCCTTTTGTTGTAAAACCAACATCAGAAGGTTCGAGTATAGGAGTATATGTTGTTGAGGATAGAATGAGCTGTAAAGTAGCAATAAATGAAAATATGAAAATAAGTAATGACGTAATTGTAGAAGAGTATATAGCCGGTAAAGAATATACTGTAGGTATAGTAAATAATAATGCTCTTCCAGTAATAAAATTAATTCCTCCTGGCAAATTTTATGATTTTGAAGCTAAATATAATTCAAAAGAAACGCAGTATATATGTCCATCTGGGTTAGATCAGAATACTGAGGAAGAAATTAAAAAATTATCTTTAAATTGTTTTAGCTTGCTAAATTGTAGGGGCTGGGGAAGGGTAGATTTAATTATAGATGAGCAAAATAAGCCATGGATAATAGAATTAAATACCGTGCCAGGAATGACAGAACATAGTTTGGTTCCTATGGCAGCAAATCATAGAAATATAAACTTCAATGAATTGGTTCTAAAAATACTTGATACAACATTTGAATAAAATTATGTTTTTAAAAAAAAAATTACTTTTATTATTTTTATTTATTCTCTTGGTAGGAATATTATATATTTATAATTACAAAAATAATAAAAAAATATACTTTCCGATAGTTGAAATTAATATTAATTCGGCAGAAATAAAAAACTCTAATGAAGAAAAAATACGTGAATATTCAGAAAAATATTTAATTAATAAGTCATGGTTTAATTTTGATATCAATATTTTAAAAAGAGAACTTGAGAAAATTGAATGGGTTAATACAGTAGGTGTGAGAAGAGTTTTTCCGGGAGAAGTAAAATTATCTATTGAAGAACATTTGCCTTTAGTAATATGGAATAATAAATATTATATGAATAGTGATGGTGAAATTTTCTTTGTTAAAAATATTAGTAAAAAATTACCTAGATTGAATTCAAAAAGTGACAGAAGTGAAACTTTATTCAAATATTATTCTTTTTTCTCTAATAATTTATTAACAAATAAGATAAGTGATAAAATTATCGAAATAAATGAAAATGATATTAGATCATTATCTATTTTACTATCTTCTGGTATATCTGTACGTTTTGGCTCAAAAAATATAAATAATAAGATGAATATATTTTTTAAATCATACAAAAAAATACTAAAAACTAGCGATTTAAATAAAATAAGGTATATTGACATGAGGTATTCAAACGGTTTTTCAATTGGTTGGAAATAAAGCTGGAAAATATAATGGCTAGAGATAAAAAAAATTTAATTGTTGGTTTGGACATAGGGACCTCTTATGTAAAAACTATTGTTGGTTCAATTAATGAGGATAGCGAAATTGAGATTGAAGGCGTAGGGCGATCAAAATCATTGGGAATGAAGCGAGGAGTTGTTATTGATATTAGTTCTACTGTTGATTCTATAGAAAAGTCAATAGAAGATGCTGAACTTATGAGTGGTGAAAGAATTAGTTCTGTGTACTTTAGTATTTCGGGTAATCACATTCAAAGTATAAGTGCAGATGGAAGAGCGGCAATTTCTGATCACAATGAAGTTACAAATCAAGACTTAAAGTCTGTAGAAGAATCGGCAAAAGCAATAACGCTTTCAAATGATCAAGAGATATTACATCTTATTCCAAAAGATTATGTAATAGATAAGCAGTATGGAATTAAAGTTCCATTAGGAATGTCTGGGACTGCGATTGACGGAAGATATCATTTAATAATTGGTGCGAAAAATGCCAGAGACAATATTGAGAAATGTATAAAAAAATGTTCAATTAAGCCAGAAACGGTAGTTCTTGAGCAGCTTGCTTCAAGCATGTCAGTACTTACAGAAGATGAAAAAGAATTAGGCGTATGTTTAGTTGATATGGGCGGAGGAACCACGGATATAGCAATTTATAGTAATGGAGCTATTGAATATACTTCATCAGTATCATTAGGTGGAGATCAAGTCACTAATGATCTTGCTCAAGCTTTAAAAACTTCTTCGTATAATGCTGAGGAATTAAAAATTAGACATGGGTGTATTGCTCATGAACTTTCAAATGATGATATTATTGAAGTTCCAGGTGTAGGTGATAGACCACCAAGATCAGTTCAAAGATATACATTAGTTGAAGTGATGAGTCTTAGATATCAAGAAATCTTTGATTTTATAAGTGATAAAATTTCACAAAATGGTTTTGAAGAAAAAATACCTGCGGGTATAGTTTTAACTGGCGGGAGTTCAAATGCTGAAGGACTTGTTGATTTAGCAGAAGAAGTATTTCATAGGCAAGCTAGAATTGGTGTACCACAACCTATCTATGGGAACTCTAAAAATAGAGTTGAACATCCAGAATATGCTGCCAGTATAGGTCTATTATTATATGCTAAAGAAAAAAATAACCCACAGTTAGAGCCACTAAATGAAGATTTTCTTCACGTAATTAAGAAGATCTTAAGGAATATTTTTTATAACTAGAAGTATTTTTAAAAAAATACTATACAAATCATAAAATTAGACTATTATGTGCATAAAATACATAGTATTTTATATCTTTAAGAATACATAATAAATATATATAATAAATTATATAATAAAAAATAAAAATATGATTAATCAAAGAACAATAAAAAATACTATAAAGGCTACAGGAATAGGCCTTCACACAGGTAAAAAAATTACTTTAACTTTGATTCCAGCACCTTCAGAGACTGGAGTTATATTTATAAGAACAGATATAAAGCCCCAGGTCGAAATAAAAGCCTGCCCAGAAAACGTAGGCGATACAACTTTATCTACAACACTTATCTCGGAAAAAGTAAAAGTCTCAACAGTGGAGCATTTATTATCAGCAATCGCAGGATTAGGAATTGATAATTTGTATGTTCAACTTGATGGCCCAGAAGTTCCAATAATGGATGGAAGCGCAGGACCATTTGTTTTCTTATTACAGTCCGCTGGTATTAAAGAGCAAAGTAAATCAAAAAAATTCATTAGAATTCTGAAGCCTATAGAAGTAAAAGACGATGAGACAGGAAAATGGGTAAAATTCACCCCATTTGAAGGATTCAAGGTTGCATTCACTATTGATTTTAATCACCCAGTATTTAATGGTAAGACACATAGTGCTGTCCTAGATTTTTCTACAGTATCATTTGTTAAAGAAGTAAGTAGGGCACGAACATTTGGTTTTATGCGAGATGTTGAGCTATTAAGGTCTAAAAATTTAGCATTAGGTGGGAGCCTAGATAATGCTGTTGTTGTTGATGATCATAGGGTTTTAAATGCAGATGGGCTTAGATATGAAGATGAATTTGTAAAACATAAAATTCTTGACGCTGTAGGTGATTTATATTTACTTGGAAAAAGTTTAATTGGGGCGTTTGAAGGCTACAAATCAGGCCATGACTTAAATAATAAGCTTCTTAGAAAACTACTTGCGAATAAAGATGCATGGGAAGAAGTTGATTACGAATCTTCAGAAGATCTGCCTATTAACTACATAGATGCATATAGTACTATCGAATCTTAGATATTTGGATTTTTTATAATTCTAAATTTTATTTTAATAATTTTAACTTTAAGCATTTTTCTAAACTCATAGTTAACATCCTTTAAAATATCACGTTGATAATTTCTTATTAAGTTTATACTAGAGCTATTGGTTGCTCCTAGCACTAAAATATTATCGTTTATATTGCAGGCATAACATTTTGCTTCACTACCAATATATTTATTAATATGATTAGTAATTATCTCCAGTATTTTAGCTTTCTCTAATATACTAATATTAATTGTATCACTAAGTTTTTTCATATATATAATATTAAAAGAGTAAATTAGTTGTATAATGACCATCTTTATTAAAATTTTGAAAAAATGCAAATAATAATTTTTAAATCCGGAAAAAATAAATCATCTTCATATAAAATAAGTGGTTTATTATTTTTATTTTTAGTAACTTCATTAGTGATAGCGTTAACATTAGCATTTAGTTCAGCTACATATATGTATGGTTATAAGCAAGGGTTCTATGAGCTAAATGAAGATAGAATTCAAGATATCTCTCACTATCAAAATGAAATAAAATTGATAAAAGATGAGAATAAAGAAAAAATGGAATTTTTCTCTCAAAAATTAATATCGATATCATATCAAATTCAAAACATAAACTCTTTAGGTAATAAAATAAGTAATATAGCTAAGTTAGACAAAAAAGAATTTGACTTTAAGAGAGAAAATAATATCGGTGGAGCAAATAAAGTAAATATAGAATTTGAATATGAATCAGAATTTGATAAATATCTAGATAACATGATATCTAATCTATCATTAAAGACTGATGATTTAAATTATATTAATAAAATTGTGAGTAACATGGAAATGAAAGAGCAATTTTTTCCTTCTGGTTCTCCAACACCAAAAGGGTATGTATCTTCTGAATATGGAAACAGGATAAATCCATTTACAAAAGAAATTAATTTCCACAAGGGAATTGATATAGCACACAAAACAGAATCAGACATCAGGTCTCTCGCTGGAGGAGAAATTACTTACTCAGGAAAAAAATATGGATATGGAAACTTAGTTGAAGTAAGTCATCTAAATGGTTATGTGACAAGATATGCACATAATAATAGAAATTTAGTTAAGGTGGGGGAATTAGTAAAGAAAGGCCAAATTATTGCTAAAATGGGAAGTACAGGCCATTCAACTGGACCTCATGTGCACTTAGAGGTATTAAAAAATAATAGACATATTAACCCAAATAAATTTATTCACTACAAAGAAAAATTCTCAAAAAATAACTAGAAGTATCTGAAGAAACCATATGAATCTTTTAAGAAAAATTGTTGGAAGTAGAAATGACAGAATATTAAAGGATTATAGAAAAATTCTTAGAGAAGTTAATCTGCTATCCAATGAAATAAAAAATTTAATTGATAGCGATTTTCCAGACATAACAAAAAAACTAAAAATAGATTATAAAAATGGCACGAACTTAGATGAAATTCTGCCTTATGCATATGCATTAGTTAGGGAAGCATCAGATAGAATAATGAATATGCGTCATTTTGACGAGCAGATATTAGGTGGAATAGCTTTACATAAAGGAAAAATTGCCGAAATGAAAACAGGTGAGGGGAAAACTTTAGTAGCCACACTCCCTGCTTATTTGAATGCATTAACAGGAAATGGTGTGCATATAATAACAGTCAATGATTATCTTGCTAATAGAGATTGTAAATGGATGTCTGAATTATATAAATTTCTTGGATTGGAGACAGGGGTAATATTATCAGGCCAAAATATTGAAGATAAAAAAAGCGCATATGAATCAGATATTATATATGGAACAAATAATGAATTTGGCTTTGATTATTTAAGAGACAATATGGTTTATTCGTTAAAAGAAAAAGTTCAAAATGAATTAACTTTTGCAGTAATTGATGAAGTCGACTCAATCTTAATTGATGAAGCAAGAACTCCTTTGATAATATCTGGAGCAACAAATGAAAGCTCAAAACTTTATAAAAAAATTAATAACTTAGTAAAGAAATTCAAACTAGGAAATGAGGAAGATGAGAATGCTGATTTTTTCTTAGATGAAAAATCAAAACAAGCATTTTTAACTGAAAAAGGTCATGAAGTATATGAACAACTTTTATTACAAAATAATATAATTGATGCTAATGAAAGTTTATATGATTCTAATAATATAAATTTACTTCATTATATTAATACCGCGTTAAGAGCGAATTTTCTATACATAAAAGACATAGACTATATTATTGAAGATTCTAAGGTCGTGATAATAGATGAATTTACTGGAAGAAAAATGCCGGGAAGGAGATGGGGAGATGGATTGCATCAAGCTATTGAAGCTAAAGAAAACTTAAGTATTGAAAATGAAAATCAAACTTTAGCCTCAATAACTTTTCAAAACTATTTTAGATTATATAGTAATCTTTCAGGAATGACCGGTACTGCAGATACAGAAGCACAAGAATTCCAAGAAATATATAATCTTGAAGTAATTGTGATTCCTCCACATAAAAAAATGATTAGATCTGATCATGCTGACCATGTTTATTTAACAGCAGGAGAAAAATACAGTGCAATTATTGAAGACGTGAAAAATTGTCAATTAAATAAGCAGCCAGTTTTAATTGGCACTTCATCTATAGAATCTTCAGAGTATCTATCTAAGGCTTTAAACAAAGAAAAAATTAGACATGATGTGTTGAATGCAAAACAACATGAGAAAGAATCAATGATAATAGAAAACGCTGGAGCTTTGAGCAGCGTTACAATAGCAACAAATATGGCAGGCAGGGGAACAGATATTGTTTTAGGTGGTAAAAATATAGATGAAAAAAATTTAGAATGGGAGTCACATAATAAGGAAGTTATAAGTGCTGGTGGCTTACATGTAATAGGCACTGAAAGACATGAATCACGTAGAGTTGACAATCAGCTGAGAGGGAGATCTGGAAGACAAGGCGACCCAGGCTCTTCAAGATTTTATTTATCATTAGAAGACAATTTAATGAGAATTTTTGCTTCAGATAAAGTAAGTTCACTAATGAAAAAATTAGGAATGAATGAGGGTGAAGCAATAGAGCATAACTGGGTTTCAAAGGCTATTGGAAATGCACAAAAAAAAGTTGAAGGTCACAATTTCGATATAAGGAAACATTTACTTGATTATGATGATGTAGCAAATGAACAAAGAAAATATATATACAACAAAAGGAATGAATTCCTAAAAACAGAGAATAGAAAAAATATAATAAAGATTTTAATAGAAGAAGTATTTCTTGAAGTAATAGAAAGCAATATAGATTTAGTTGATAATAGTATTAATCAAATTAGCGATATTTTACAAAGAGATTTTCATATAGATATAGATGTAGAAAAAATTATTAAAAAATCTACAAAAAAAGAAGAAGTTAGTCTAGCTTTTGTAAATAAAATAAATTCAATATACGAAAAAAATATTTCAGAAATTCCTGATGAAATATATTTAGAATTAGTTAAAGAAATATTTATTAATATAATTGATAGAAGTTGGATAGAAAATATACAGTCAATGGATCAATTAAGACAAGGAATTGGGCTAAGAAGCTATGCTCAGAAAAATCCAAAACAAGAATATAAAAGAGAAGCATTTGAGATGTTTTCAATAATGCAGAATAATTTACATTACAGCTTTGTAAGTTTATTATTTAGACTGGATTACAAGGCATCATATGTAAAAAAAGAATCTCCTAGTAATGTAGATCTTAAATATTCAAGTAGTAAAGAAAAACTTAATGATAGTAAAATTATAAACAATACTAATAAAAATTTTCGTAAAAAAAATAAAAAGAAAAAAAGAAAAAAAAATAAATAATGTTGAAGAAAAAAAATAAAAAAATATTCGAGATAAATGGAGTAAGTCTTTCTTCTGTGCATTCTGGTATGTACAGAAAAAAAAGATTAGATCTTTCAATTATGTGTATTAATAAAAATTCAGTTGTTTCTGGTGTTTTCACAAAAAATAAAGCTAAATCTAGTACTATAATTATTAGTCAAGAGAATTTAAAAAAAATGATGCCTAAATATATTATTGTAAATTCTGGAAATGCAAATGCAGGTACTGGTTCTGATGGATATAAAGACATAATGACGTATAGTAATGCTCTTGCAAATAAAGCAAAATGTTCTACTGACCAAATTCTTATCTTTTCTACTGGCGTTATAGGAGAAAGAATAAAAGTTAATAATATAATTAAGGCAATACCAAAATTATTATCTAATTTAAAAGGTGATAAATGGGAAGATTTTTCTAAATCTATATTAACTACTGACACAAATAATAAAATTGTTTCAAAAAACTTAAAAATTAAAGGGAAACAAGTTAAAATTACAGGTGTGTCAAAGGGGTCAGGTATGATACAGCCTAATATGGCAACAATGCTTTCATTTGTAGCAACTGATATAAGAATAAAAAAAACAACATTATCAAAAATACTTAAAAAAGTCACAGATAGTTCTTATAATATGATTTCAGTAGATGGAGAAACTTCAACGAATGATGCCAGCCTATTAGTTGCGACATGTGAAAATAATGTTGATTACGACAAATTAAGTTTTAAAGATCAAAATATTTTTTATAATACATTGGAACAAGTATATATAGATTTAGCAAAAGAAATTATAAAGGATGGCGAAGGGGCAACTAAATTTATTACTATAAATATAAATAACGCATCATCTCAAAAAGAAAGTAAAAATATTGCAATGTCAATTGCAAATTCACCACTTGTAAAAACAGCATTATTTGCAGAAGATCCAAATTGGGGAAGAATACTCTCAGCAGTAGGCAATGCTGAGACAAAACTAAAAGATCTTACAAAAATTAAGATTTCATTAGGTAAATTCTTAGTTTTCAAAAACAATAAAATTTATAAAAATTATATAGAAAAAAATTGTAAAAAGTACTTAAAAAATAAAAATATATCAATTAATATTGATTGTGCTAATGGCAAGTATAATTCAACTGCTTGGACTACTGACTTATCATATGAATACATAAAAATTAATGCTGATTACAGAACATAATATAAATAAAACAGACAAATATTTTATTACTCCTAATTATTCTGAGACCAATTCTAAAGATTATTATTTTAGAATAGAGAAATTGTTAGACTCAGGAATTAAGATTATTCAATTCAGGTCTAAGAATCTTAAGAGTAAAGATTACTCTAGAATATCAAGAAAAATTTATAATATTTGTAAAAAGTACGATGCAAGCTATATTATTAATGACTACTCAAATTTTAATTTAAATAAATATTGCGATGGAATTCAATTAACTTCAAATAACTTAAAAGAAATAAGAAAAATGAATCTAGATAAGAGGTATATTTTAATTGGATCTTGTCATAATATCGACGAAATTAAAATATGTAATAACTTAGAAATAAATTTAATACTTATTTCTCCAGTATTTAGCACTAGTAATAAAACTGGTATTGGATGGAAAAAATTTAAAGAGTTAGTAAATGAATCTAAGATTCCTGTGTTTGCTCTCGGTGGATTAAAATACCCTGATGATATTGAAAATGTAAAAATAAATGGAGGTGTTGGCATAGCAGCCTCAAAATATTTTTATAGTTTATTTGATTCCAGGCAGTGAAATCTCAAAATTTACATTATCTTCAACTGCTTTAGATAGCATTTTACTACCTAAAGAATATTTAAATATCACATTTATATTTTGTCTGTTTACACTAATATCAGGAAATACATTAATATTTTTTTGAAGACGAATTCTTACTAAATCTATTCTAGCTCTATTATCCAATCTTTTTTCAAAAAACGATACATCGCTAGTATATTTTTCAAATTTCGTGTTACTCCTTTTTATGCTAAGTATGAGTTCTGATGAAATAAATAAATATTTAAAAGGATGGTACCATTTGTTTATATTATCAACTATTTTAGATTTATTTGATGCGAGAAAATTTAAATACGAGGGATTATCAAAAAAATTATCACCACCCGGTATATATAGTTTATTTTTAATTTGCATTAAAAAATCATTATCCACTATTGTCTTTGAGGGATTGTTTTCAATATCATTTAGTTTATTTAAACATTCTGTTATTTTTTCATGATAAACATCATATTTCATAATATCAATTAGATTATTTTCTCTTAACGCATTAATATATATTTTTGATTTTTCTAGTTCTTTTAAAAGCTCAACTTTTAGATTAATTCTAAGTACAAAATCTGATATTTCTATCAAAGTTGTAATACTTGATCTAATACTCCATATGTCTTCTTGAGTTAATGCATGCGCGTATTTTTCATAAAGATATTCACACTTTAAAAAATTTCTTATGTTTTCTGCTACTGGCTGTTCATAAATAATATGTTCGTTCATAAATAACTTAATGTTTGCTGTATTAAAATTTTAAGTTGTAACAAAGAACCGTTATTTTGTATTATATGAGAATAATTTTTTATATATATATCACTGCTTTCTTGATAATTCATTATATTCTCTATAATTTTCTTATTATAATTTTTTCTTTTTTTTAGTCTATTAATTCTAATATCTTTATCTGCATTTATATATATGATGTTATTTTTCTCTAAAAAATTATTACTTTTTATAATTGGCGTTATAAAAATTAAAATATTTTGGTCATTAAATTTTATTTTAAAATTTTCAAACTCTAAAAAAACTTTTGGATGTATATAACTCTCAATTAATTTTAGTTTATCTTCATCTGTAAATATTTTTTCCCTCACTATATTTTTATCAATTTTGCCATTCTTTACTGAGTTTGGAATAATTTCATTAATTTTAGAAATAACTTCTTGATCTTCATATAATTTTCTAACAGTATTATCTGCACAAAAACATTTTATATTTAAGTTCTGAAATATTTTTTGGGCTTCAGTTTTACCAGAACCAATAGGGCCAATTAATATGTATGAATTCAATATAAATACCTTAACAATTATGTTCGAATATATGTTATATATCATATATTAAAAAGAATTTTTTTGAAGTCATATTATGAAAGATAAAATAGAATTTGTGTTAGCTCAATTTAACGCTGTTGTGGGCGATTTAGATGGTAATACGGATAGAATTATAAAGATCATTGAGGATAACAGGTCGTATGGTTCACATAAGATTATAGTTTTTCCTGAGTTAGCTCTTTGTGGTTACATGCCAGAAGATTTACTTTTTAGAAAAGATTTTGCTTTAGAGGTTAAAAAGTCTATTGATAGAATTATTTGTCATGTAGGGAGCGATGAATATCTAATTTTTGGCGCGCCACATTATTCTGAAAATTTATTAGAAATATGGAATAGTGCATATTTAATTAATAATAAAAATATCACGGCTATATATGATAAGCAGATGCTTCCAAATTATGGCGTTTTTGATGAAAAAAGATATTTTTCAAAAGGCAAAGAAAACTTTTTTTTTAATTTTCATGGAAATAAAATATGTATTATGATTTGCGAGGATCTGTGGAATTATTCATCTATAAGTAATAAGGATTTAGATGATATAGATTTTTTAATTAGTATTAATGCTTCGCCATATGAAAATAATAAAGATTTAGAAAGAATTAATTTTTTTAGAGAAATTGCATCTGTAAATAAATTTAATATTATTTATTTAAATACTGTAGGTGGACAAGATGAAATTGTATTTGATGGATCATCATTTCTTATAGATAGAGAGGGTAACATTAAACATAAATGTAATGCCTTTGACGAGTTAATTTATAAATTCTCAGTTGAAGATAAAAACTTTAGCGTTAACTGTGAATATACTAATGATCATAAATATAATCAATATGAATATCTTTATGAGGCCCTTAAGATTGGAACATATGATTATATTAAGAAGAGTAATTTTGATGGTGTACTGTTAGGTTTATCCGGCGGTATTGATTCAGCATTAACATTAACAATTGCAAGCGATATATTTAATAAGGAAAATATTGAGGCAGTATTGTTACCATCTGTATTTACGTCAGATCTTAGTATACAGTTAGCAAAAGAACAATGTGAGATTTTAGGTATTAAATATTCATTCATTAGTATTGAAGGTATAAATGATGCTATTTCTGAATCTCTAAAAGATAGGTTCAATGGCCTACCAAATGATATTACCGAAGAAAATATACAGGCAAGATCACGTGGGTTAATATTAATGTCCATATCTAACAAAACTGGAAAAATTTTATTAACAACTGGAAATAAGAGCGAACTTGCTGTCGGTTATTCTACTCTTTATGGTGATATGGCAGGTAGTTTTGCTCCATTAAAAGATATATATAAAACAGATGTTTACAACTTATCTAGATACAGAAATTCAATATCAAGTGTTATTCCAGAAGCAGTAATTGATAGAATGCCAACTGCGGAACTTGCTCAAGATCAATATGATATTGACACTCTTCCACAATATGATGTGCTTGATAATATATTAAAATCATTTATAGAGGAAAAAAAATCTTTAGAGGAGATATGTTCAATGGGTCACGAATTGAATTTAGTATCCAATATAATTAATATGGTAATAAAAAATGAATACAAAAGAAGGCAGTATGCACCTGGAGTTAAGGTAAGCTCAGAATCATTTGGAAGAGATAGAAGATTTCCAATCGTATCTAGATTTAAATATTAATTTTCTATTAACTCAATAATTTCATTTTCTGAATCAATAGGGTTTAAATTTTCAGCCTCTTTTTCTTTTAAAATTTTTGTATTTCCATTTTTAGAATCTTCATTTTCACCTCCCACAATAATATCTTTTACATTTAAGTCTAATTCGTCATCATCAGAAAAGTAATCTAATATATTAAGAGCTTCTTCCTCAGTGTAGACATTATCTTTATTATTTTTTTTATGTTTTATAACGTATCTATCTGGTTTAATATTTCTAGGTATTTCAATTAAATCTCTATTAGTAAAGTACTCTACTTGGTACACACCAGAAAAATTATCTTTAACTTGATCTTCAATATCAAAACCAAGGCCTATAGCAATATTGTCAGCACCTTCGCTAATAGCTAAAATATTTCTTTTAACTTTATTGTCTAAGACTTCACTAAAGTATGCTGATTCATGATTAGGATAATTTGTTTTTATAATTTTTTCTATATCTCTTGCGCTATCTTTCATCATAATTGCTTCATATGATTTTTGAAGAAATAATAGAGCATCAATATTTGCAGGCGCATTTGGGTAATTTTCTATTAGATAATTACATCTTCCTATGACAGCTACATAAGCTTTTCTTTTAAAATAATAATTTGCAACATGTAATTCGTAAGAGGCTAATGTATTTCTTAAATATATCATTCTTTTATGAGAATCTTTTAGATACTCGGAACTTTTATAATTTTTATAAATATAATTAAAATCCTCATAAGATTCTCTAATATTTAATGGGTCCTTATCAATATGCACGTGTGGGAGTAAGTAATTAGTGAAATTTTTACCTCGATGAAAATTTACAAGTCCTCTTAAATAATATGAGTACGGAATAAGTTTACTAGTGTTATTCATTCTCTGGAATCTGTCTATAATGGCAATAGCGCTATCCCATCGTCTTAACTTATATTCAGCAAAGGCAAGTTCCATATGACTCTGTACAGCAAACTCAGAGAATGGATGATTTGACTCAATTTCTCTATATGCTTCGATTGCCTCTTCCCATTGCTCTCTTTTAAGGGCGCTTTTAGCTTTTGCGTAAATTTGCTCTGCAGTCAGTATTTCACCATCAGAATTGATGGTATTCCCAAATCTATCAATTTTTTGCCCCTCTTCTTTTCCTTGGAAGCTTGAGCATCCAGCAAGTAAAAAAATTAAAAGTATATAAATACTATTTTTTATCATATTCTTATGCATGTTTATTAAATAATTATAATATTACCATGAGTGACGAGATAAAAAATACAGATATTATAGAATATATAATATCAGAGGAAAGTAAAGGCTTAAGAGCAGATCAGGCTATTGCTAAGCTAAATAATCAATTCTCAAGAAGTTTGATTCAAAAGTGGATTAAAAAGGGAAATGTACTAGTAAATGGTAAAAAGATAAAGCCTAGAGATATAGTTAATTTAGATGATAAAATTAAAATCGTTCCAGAAGAAAATATCAATCCTGAGCACATTAATCCTGAAAAAATAAATTTAGAAATTGCTTATGAAGACAATGATTTAATAGTAATAAACAAACATAGTAACATAATTGCTCATCCAGCCGCAGGTCATAATAAAGGAACAATAGCAAATGGATTGGCATATCTTTATCCAGAACTAGTAAATCTACCAAGATCAGGTTTAATACATAGGCTAGATAAAAATACTACCGGATTATTAATTGTGGCTAGAAATATTAAAAGTTATACAAATTTAGTAAAAAGTATGCAAGATAGAGAAATAAGTAGATATTATACTGCATACACACATGGCTTAATAATGAGAAATAATACTATTAATCAACCTATTGGACGCCACAAAACAGATAGAATGAAAATGGCTGTTAATGCTAGTGGTAAAGAGGCAATAACACACTATGAGGTAGTAAAGAATTATAAGCATTTTAGTAAATTAAAATTAAAACTTCATACTGGTAGAACCCATCAAATAAGAGTTCATATGCAATTTGAAGGATACCCAATTATTGGCGATCAAACATATGGTGCTAAGATAAATCATATACATGATATGATAAAGAACTTTCCAAGACAGGCTCTTCATGCAGAAACCTTACAATTCACCCATCCAGAAACTAAAGATTCAGTAAATATAAAATCAAAGCTACCAATAGATCTTATTGAGTTAGAAAAATTATTAGAAAATCATGATTAACTTTGAAGAAATTGACTGGAACGTTTCAGACTCCATAAAAATTTTAGTAACAAAAAAAAGTTTTTCTCCTAAAAAAGACTTTAATATTTCATTTTCTGGAAAAAATAAGTATGAAGAGACTAAAAAGAATATTGATTTTCTGACAGATAATTTTCTCCCATCTGAACCATATTTCATAAAACAAATTCATGGGGAAAAAGTAATTGACTTAGACAGAAATATTTTTCAGTCTTATGTTGCAGACGGGTTAGTCACAAGTAAAAAAAAACAAGTTATTTCTATATTAACAGCTGACTGTATGCCGATAGTGATTTCTAGCATATGTGGAAGTATTATATGTGTCTTGCATGTTGGAAGAAAGGGATTGGAATTTAATATTATTGAAAGTGCTTTTAAAATTTTAAAAAATTATAACTACTCTTTTGAGGCATGGATTGGCCCTTCTATTTCTAAAGATTATTATTTAGTAGATGAAAGTATAAAAAAAATTTTTGTTAGTATTGATAAAAAATATGAAGAATTTTTTTTGAAAAATAGCAATAATTTGCATATGGACCTTTCTGGGATAGCGACATACCAACTAAAAAAAAATAACGTTAATAATATTTATTATTCAGGTTTATGTACTGTCAAGGATTGCAAAGATCTTTACTCTTTTAGAAAATTTTCTGATGAAAAAAGATTTGGCACTTTTGTCTGGATAGAATAACATTTAAACTTAGATTAAAAAAAAGGCCTCGTTAGAGGCCTTTAATATTACAAAAAACTTTAAAGATTATAAATCGAAGTTATCTCTATCATCTTCGTTATTACAATCACGTTTTTTAACACCATTATCTGCAGCATACTTTTCAGCACCTTCATCAATAATAGCTTGTGATAATGCTACATCACCTTCAATCCAATCACTTGCAACTTTCCACTGACGCTTTCCAGCATCCCATTGTTGGAATTTAGCTAGATGTCCACCTACGTGGTCCATACATGTGATATTAATTTCAGGTACTAAGCCAGTTGCACCAAGTGCATCTAGATCAGATTTATTTAAACGTAAGTTCTCAAATCCCCAACGTACTTGCGCACTGTTAACTTTTGGTCCAAAACGTTCTTGAGCTGTTTTCACAGCTTCTGTGTGGAATACACCAGCTAATACACCTAGGTTCCAATATACTGAACCTATACGACTTTTATCAGCTAAGTCACCTTTACCAGCTTTATATACTGTACCTACGATATCATCAATTACTTTAGCAACTCTTCCCGCAGGGTGAGTTGTAATAGCGTAATATCCTTCGGCAGCATCACCAGCAGGGATAACGTCTCCATCTGAGTTACTCCAGATGTTTCCGATTAATCTTCCTACTGAGAATCCAGTTCTTACAGCAGTTTGCATAGCTACTGGGTTCATCACACCCCATCCACGTAATAGAACATAATCAGGTTTCATCTTACGAATTTTTAACCATTGTGATTGTTGCTCGTTACCAGGATGTGGTACTTCGATAGCTGTGTGCTCACAACCATGTTTTTTACACATCATGTCCATGAACATAATTGCTTCACGTCCATAAGGCGAACCATGGAATAACATAGCGATTTTTTTACCTTTTAATTTACTTCTATCACCTTCTAAAACATCACCTATGAAATGCATCATAATTGAATGCTCATCATATGTGTTGATTCCAGGCATAAAGTAATAAGGGAAAACGTCACCACGTTGTCCAGCTGTTTTTCCGTGATTTACAGCAATGATTGGCATCTTGTCTTTACGACCAGTTTCAATCAAAGCAGTAGATATACCCACACTTAATGGGTCAAAGAATACAGCTCCACCTTTGTTATCTTTTAAACGTTTATAACACTCAACGCCACGTTCCACAGAATACTCTGTTTCACATTCCGACCAAACTAATTTCATTCCATTAACACCACCATCACGCATGTTTAATAGATTGTAATAGTCTAAAATCCCACCAAAGTAACCAGTTCCACCCACAGCATATGGGCCGACACGGTAACTAGGGATTGGTACGTATAATTCGCCATCGGCAGCCTGTACTACAGGTGCTGTAAAAGCGAGTGAAGTCAAAAGCGCTATACTAGTAATTATTGCTTTTATTTTCATTTTGTACTCCTCCTTAAGAGGTTCATGTTGCAGTTAACTGCAGAATGAACAATTATAATTATTGTTTTCATCCTACTTACTATACTCAGGCCTATTTCAAAACGCAGTATTTCTCTGATCCTCCTGATTACCTGAGCCACCAAAAATTATTAAAATAACTTATAGATGGACTATCTAATTTACTTGAATTGAGGGTTCCGTCAAGTGTTTATATAAATTTAAGTGTTTGATTATATTATGATATTAACAAGAACTTATGTACTCATTAGTCTTTGATTATTATCTATTAATAAGATTAAAAACATTATCCATGGCTTCTTTTGTGGGTTTCTCAGCATTATTATTTTCACTAATTGTATAGGTTTTACTATTTTTTCTATCTTTTAATTCAAAATTGTAATTTTCTAAAAATTGTTTGCCAATTGTTATCCTCAAAGGTATTCCAATAAGATCAGAGTCCGAGAACATATTTCCGGGACTTATATCTCTATCATCCAACAACACTTCAACATTCTTATCTTTTAACTCTTTATAAATGCTATCTGTATAATTTTTTATAATATTATTTTTTGTATAACCAATGGATATTATTGAAATCTCAAAGGGGGATATTGATTTTGGCCAAATAATTCCTTTTTCATCATTTGATTGCTCAATAGCTGCAGCAGCTATTCTTGAAACTCCAATACCATAACAACCCATCGTCATTTTTACATTTTTATTTTCTTTATTAGAGATACTGGCATTCATTGATTCTGAGTAATTTTTACCAAGTTTAAAAATGTGACCAACTTCAATTCCTCTTTTTATTTTAACTTTCCCAGCTCCATCTGGACAATCATCTCCTTCTTTTGGAGGCTCAGTAAATAATTCTGAATTTATAGCATAATCTGAAGAATCTGAAAAAATTAACTCATCTTCACCATTTTCTGCAATAACATGAAATTCATGTGACTCACTTCCGCCAATTTGCCCATTATCTGCATTAACTACTTTGTACTCAAAACCTATTTTATCAAAACAATTTTTATATGCTTCAAATATAGTCTGGTAAGTTTTATCTAAACATTCTTCATTCTCATGAAATGAATAAGCATCTTTCATTAAAAATTCTCTCGCTCTCATAACACCAAATCTTGGTCTAATTTCATCTCTAAATTTAGTTTGTATTTGATAATATATAACCGGTAATTGCTTATAACTTTTAATATCTTTACGAGCTATGTCAGTAATTATTTCTTCGTGAGTTGGTCCAAAGCAAAACTCTCTGTCATGTCTGTCAGTTATTCTTAATAATTCTGGACCATACTTTTCCCATCTTTCTGATTCTTTCCAAAGCTCTGAGGGCTGTATTGCCGGCATTAAAATCTCTAGAGCTTCAACTTTATTCATCTCAATCCTTATAATATTTTCAATTTTTTTTAAAACTCTTAATCCTAAAGGCATCCAGGTGTATAAACCTGACGCCAATTTTTTTATCATGCCTGATCTTATCATTAGCTTGTGACTAATAACCTCTGCATCTTTTGGAGTATTCTTTGTTGTTGTAATCCCAGACTTTGTGTACTTCATATTTTGACTAACAATTTAAGTTATAAAGTTTATATGATATATGATATAACTTAATATTATAAGAGGAGAATACTCCCAAAAATAAAGGAGAAGCTCCCGTAAAATAGAGAGGGGAAAATGTCAGATAGAAGATTACAAGTTTTTTATACTGTAGCAAAACTTTTAAGCTTTACTAAAGCAGCTGAAACTTTGCATATGACGCAACCCGCAGTTACATTTCAGGTTAGGCAATTAGAAGACCATTTTAATACAAGATTATTTGATAGGACCCACAATAAAATTTTATTAACAGATGCAGGGCAAAAAGTATTTTTTTATGCGGAGAAGATTTTTGACTTAAATACGGAAATGGAACATTCATTAAGGGCTTTAGCCGAAGATACTTCAGGAACATTATCAATTGGTGGGAGTACAACAATAGCTCAATATACACTTCCATCACTTTTAAAAGGTTTTAGAGAGAAATACCCAGATTTAAGTATTAAAATATGTGAGGCAAATACCGATGGAATAGTTGCCAAAGTTGAAAGTTCCATGATTGATCTTGGTATAGTAGAAGCTCCTGTTTCTAATCAAGATTTAGATGTAGATATTTTTCGCTCAGACGAATTAGTTTTAATCACACACCCAAAACATGAGTTTGCAAATCGTAAATCTGTAAAGCCAATAGAAATTTCAAAATTGCCATTTATAACTAGAGAAGAAGGCTCTGGAACAAAATCGGTGATATTTGATTATTTTTCAAAGCAGAATATAGAGAAAAATAATATGAATATTTGTATGGAATTAGGGAATTCAGAATCTGTAAAAGGTGCCATTGAAACTGGAATTGGAGTCTCTATATTATCAAAAACAACTATAGAAAAAGAATTAGAATTAAAAAGATTGTCTTACGTTCCATTAAGCCCAAAGCTAACAAGAAATTTTTATTTTGTGAAAAAACGTCATAAATTTAGATTAAAAGTTACGGATGAGTTAATTAATTATGCAAAAAGTTGTAATTAAAAATTAATTTAAATTTTTAATATATTGTAAAACTTCATCTGAGTGACCATTTACTTTAACTTTTCTCCACTCTTTTATTAAAGTACCTTTTGGATCAATAATAAATGTACTCCTTTCTATCCCCATATACTTTTTTCCATACATATTTTTTTCTTTTATTACGTCAAATAAATTACAAAGATATTCGTCTGGATCACTAATCAAATCAAATTTATATTTATATTTATTTTTAAAATTATCATGAGATTTGATGCTATCACGAGATACCCCGTATATTTTTGTATTTAATTTCTTAAATTTCGTTAAATTATTGGAAAAATCCAACCCTTCTTGAGTGCATCCCGGAGTATTATCTTTTGGATAAAAAAACATAACCACATAACCCCCCATCTGATCTTTTAAAATAAATTCATCTTTATTAGTTGATTCTGCTTTAAAATTTATAATTTTTCTGCCAATTTCCATCTTTTTCATAAAATAAGCCCCTACAAGTTTTTTTAAAATCAGTTAGAATTACACTATACTTAATATATATTATAACAAAAAAACCTAGGGCAAAAATTATGTTTACAGGGAGTATGGTTGCATTAGCTACACCTATGAATGATGATGGGTCAGTAGACTTTGAAAGTTATGAAAATTTAATAGAATTCCATATACAGAATCTTACAGATGCTCTTGTGCCAGTTGGGACTACCGGAGAATCTGCAACATTAAATCATGATGAGCATTGCGAGGTAGTAAGTTTTGTTGTTGAAAAGACTGCGAAAAGAATTCCTGTAATTGCCGGTACGGGAGCAAATTCTACATCAGAGGCTATTGCTCTTACAAAATATGCGTATGAGGCCGGAGTAGATGGATGTTTATCTGTAACTCCTTACTATAATAAACCTACTCAAGAAGGGTTGTATCAACACTATAAAGCGATAGCAGAGGCTGTGCCAGTCCCATTGATACCATACAATGTTCCGGGTAGAACTTCTTGCGATATGCTACCTAAAACAGTAGAGAGATTTTTGAATATTGATAATATCGTTGCTGTAAAAGAAGCTATAGGAGATTTAGATAGAATTAAGCAGTTAGTTGAAATATGTGGTGATAAAATAAATATTTTGAGTGGTGATGATTTAACTGCCATGGATGCGTTATTATTAGGAGGCAAAGGGGTAATAACTGTAACTGGAAATATTGCGCCTAAATATATGCATCTGATGTGTAAAGCCGCAATTGAAGGAAACAAAGATTTAGCGCAAGAATATGATAAAAAAATTATTGGCCTACATAGAGATTTATTTCTAGAATCAAATCCAATTCCAGCTAAATGGGCTCTTTATAAAATGGGTTTAATGAAAAAAGGGATACGCTTACCATTAACATTATTTTCTGAAAAGCATCATGAAAAGCTTTTAAATTCTATGAAAATGGCAGAGGTATAAAATTATGTTCTATAGATTAATTTTTTTATTTCTTTCTATTGTGGTTTTTTCAGGTTGTTCGGACAAACCAATAACAATTGATGATATAACTGGACTTGGATCAGATATAGCTGAGGTATTTGGAAAGGACGACTCAGATAATTATGGTGATAGCAAAAGTATCGCAATGTTAGAAATACCCCCGTCATTAGACAATCCAAATTTCTCAGATTCACTCAAGGTTCCAAAATCAATCAATTTGAAAGGAGAAATAGAATCTTTGTCAGATGCTCCAGTATTGCCTTCTTATATAGATATGACAATAATGAAGCAGGGCATAGCAAGATGGTTAGAAATACAATCTGACCCAGTATCATTATGGCCATATTTAAACCAATTTTGGATTTCGCAAGGTTTCGATGTAACAGTAAATGAGCCAATCAATGGTATTTTAGAGACGGAGTGGAAAAAAAATCAAATAAATTTCAAATCTGAAGGAAAGCTCTTAGACGGCGAGGATTTTAACTATAACTCATCAAAAGAAAAGTTTAGAATTAGAGTAGAAAGACAGCCGAATGGTTATACAAATGTTTATATTTCAAATCATATTTTAGAGGCTGATGATGTGGTTAGTGAAGGTAAAATTATTTGGAAAAAAAGAGAATCAGATTTATCGAGAGAAGCTGAAATGCTAGTCAGAATGATGGAGTATTTTGGTACCAACAGAGTTGTTGCAATGGAGTCATTAAATGAAAGTAAAAAATATGACAAGAAAGTGTCTATTGATTTGATTGATTTTTATGGGGTACCAGCAATACTAATAGAAGAGTCATTTAGTAAAATGTGGAGAGAAATTGGTTTATCTCTAGATAGAAGTGGGCTAGTAGTTACTGATCAAAACAGAGACAAAGCAATTTATATTATTTCTACAAATCAAATATCTAATAAAGAAACTAGTTATGAAATTAAATTAACAAAAAGAAAGGACAAATATATTATTACTGCTCATAAATTGAATAAATCTAAAATATCTAACAAAGATGCAAGAAAAATCTTAAAACATATAATCTATGCTTACAGCTCAAATATAGCTAAGAATTAATTTATCCCGGAAAATTTGAATGCAATTGGGAAAACTTTAAATATGATATTTTACTTTTTTTGTTGTTATGAATATCCTTTTTTTTATCTTTTTCAATATACGCATACGCTGAATGATTGTGTATAGATTCAAAGTTCTCAGACTCAATTTTATAAGCGGTAATCCTCTCATCTTTATTTAATGTAACTGCAACATCTCTTATTATATCTTCAGTGAATTTTGGATTGTCATATGCTTGTTCAGTAACATATTTTTCATCAGGTCTTTTTAATAGCCCGTAAATTTGGCAAGATGCTTGATCTTCCAACATCTCAATGACATCATCAATCCATACTGTTTTTTCAGTTCTAATATGTGCTGAAATATGGGACCTCTGATTATGGGCACCATAGTCTGATATATTTTTCGAGCATGGGCATAAGCTAGTTACTGGAACCGTAACCTTCAAATATTTATTTACTACATTATTCTTTACTTCACATGTATAGTTTATTGAGTAATCTAGAAGACTTTCCACGCGAGATACTGGAGCACATTTTTTCTTAAAATATGTAAAATCTACTGAAATATAGGCAGAATCAGAATCTAATATATTTGTTGTATTTTTAACCAAACTATCAAAGTTTTTAATACTAAGAGAGCTGTCTTGGTCTTCTAGTATTTTTACGAATCTTGACATATGTGTGCCTTTGACATTATGTGGAAGGCCAACAGACATTGTGAAATTACCAATTGTAGATTGAGGAACCCCGTCTCTATCTGATATTTCAAAAGGGTATTTAATGTCTTTAATTCCAACTCTTGTAATAGGAATATTTCTGACATCAACCTTATTTTGAGTATCCTGAAGCTCTTTTAATGCTTTTTGGTCCTTTTTTTTGCTTTCTTCTTTAATAATATCCATAATTTATAAAGTTTGTAATATTTTTGTTTATTTTTCAATATTACTAGAGTGATTTAAATCATACAAGTTATTATTCTTTATACATTTTTTAATTCTTTTAAGTATATTTTCTTTAGAAACACCACTTTGTTTTAGCTGTTCTTCTCGCGTTGCATGGCGAAAAAATCTATCTGGTGTTCCAATATTTATTATATTGACGCTTGAATTATTTTTAGCTAACACTTCATTTACAGCACTTCCAGCTCCACCCATAATGCTATTATCTTCAACAGTAACTATCAAAGAGTACTTTTCTGCCGAATCTAAAATAACCTTATCATCTATAGGTTTTATAAATCTCATATCAAATAATGATGCATTAAGTTCTTCGGCAACGCTCAAACAAACATCTAATACTGAGCCAAAACATAATATTACGATACTCTCAGCTACTCTAATTTTTTTTGAAATTCCTATTTCATAATTTTCTAGTTTTTCACTAGTTTTTTCTCCCAACCCTTCACCTCTAGGGTACCTTACAACAGCAGGACCATTATGCAGGTATCCTGTATACAACATATTTTTACACTCTTCTTCGCTACTAGGTGCCATAATTAGCATATTTGGAATACACCTAAGATACGATAAGTCATAAGAACCATTATGAGTGCCTCCATCTGCACCAACGAAGCCAGACCTGTCAACAGCAAATAAAACATCAAGATTTTGAAGCGCTACGTCGTGTATTAATTGATCATAAGCTCTTTGTAAAAATGTAGAATATATACAGACTATAGGTTTTTGTCCTTCACAAGCCAATCCAGCCGCAAGAGTTACAGAATGTTGTTCCGCAATACCAACATCAATATATCTATCTGGAAATTTCTTCGAAAAATTAACAAGATCTGAGCCTTCTCTCATTGCTGGGGTAATAGCAAAAATTCTTGGGTCTTTTTTTGCCATAGCGCATATCCAATCATCGAATATTTGAGTATAAGTAATTTTTTGATTTATAGCTTTTTCTACGCCTTTATTTCTATCAAAAACTGGAACAGCATGGTATTTAACCGGATCTGATTCAGCTGGTAAATAACCTTTCCCTTTTTTTGTTATAACATGAAGTAGTTTTGGCCCAGGAATTTTTTTTAAGTTTTTTAAAGTTTTTACTAGAAAATGAGTATCGTGACCATCAATTGGTCCATAATAATTAATTCCCATTTCCTCAAAAAGCATACCTGGAGCTAATAAACCCTTAATATGTTTTTCTGTTTTTGTAAGGAACATTCCAGAAGGCGGTACTTTTTTTAAAATATTTTTACTACTTTCCTTCACTGTAGAGTAGGCTTTACTAGATATGATTTTTGTTAAATAGTTTGTCATTGCTCCAACGTTAGGCGAAATAGACATCTCGTTATCGTTTAAAATAACTAACACATCCTCGTCTATTGAGCCCATATGATTTAATGCCTCAAAAGCCATTCCTGCACTTAATCCGCCGTCACCAATTACTGCGACTATCTTTTTATTTTCTTTTTTGTATGAGGAGGCAATGGCCATACCTATTGCTGCACTAATAGAGGTACTAGAATGTCCTACCCCAAATACATCATATTTACTTTCCTCTATTGAAGGAAAGGGGTGAAGCCCATTCTTTTTTCTAATGGTTTTTAGCTTATCTCTTCTTCCAGTAAGAACTTTATGTCCATAACACTGGTGCCCAACATCCCAAATTATTTTGTCTTCTGGAGTGTTGAAAGAATAATGAAGAGCAACAGTAAGTTCTACTGCACCTAAGCTTGCACCAAAGTGACCACCACATTGAGATACAGTCTCAATTAAATAATGTCTTAACTCTTCTGACACATTATCTAATTCGTTGATTGACAATATCCTTAAATCAGAAGGGTCATTTATTTTATCTAGAAATTCATATTTCATAATTTAATTTTAAAATTAAAATTTTCTGTCGAAGATATAATTTGAAATATCTTGTAACATAGTGTTCTTAAACCCCATATCTTCTAAAATTTTATTCATAAGCTCTTTATTTTCTTCTAACAATTTTACTGTTTCATCAATACCAAGTAAATTAACATAATTGGGCTGATTTCTTAATTCATCTTTATTTTTTGTTTTTCCTAGAGTATCAGAAGAACTAGTATAGCCCAATAAATCATCTTTAATTTGAAAAGATAAACCTAGAGTTAGGCCAAATAATAGCAACGCATCAAAGTCAGCAGGGTAATTTTCATCTAGCATATAAGGCAGTATAATGCATGGAGCTATAAGATTTGATGTTTTTAAGTAATATATTTTTTTTAGTTGGCTCAGATCAACATTTTTATTATTAATAGATAAATCTAAATACTGCCCACCTGCAACACCATTCAAACCAATTGAAGACGAAAGATAATTAATCCAATTCAAATGTGTTTTATGAGATATTTCATCATATTTTTTATTACTTAATATTTCAAAAGCTAGCGATTGAAGAGCGTCTCCTGCTAATACAGCAGAGGATTCATTAAATGCTATGTGACAGGATGGCGACCCTCTTCTTATGTCATCATCATCCATGCAAGGAAGGTCATCGTGTATTAATGTGTAAGTATGAATTAATTCAATAGCTATAGCAGGCTGCTCTAACAGTTTCGAATCAATATTTAATATTGAGCCTGTGGCATATACTAATAAAGATCTAATAAATTTACTTCCATTTAAAGAAGAATATTTCATGGGCTCTATCAATCCGCACGAATCTTTACCATACAATGCAAAGATATCTTGCAAATTATTCTGAATTTTTAAAGTGTACGTATCTTTAAATTCCAAAAATTCTTGTTTTTTATTGCTCATATTTTTTTATTACTGATTTAGCTTTCTTTAAATAAGATTCTATATTAAAGATTATTAATAATGCTTTTTTGTAATAGCTTTCAGCTTCATTAATACTAATTTCTTCATCTTCTAGATTTTCTATAATCTTATCAATCTCAATAAAAGATTTCTCAATATTAATACTTTTAGTATCGATTACTTTTACTTTTTTTATTTTTTGTATATTTTTTTCTATAGCAAGCAATTCTTTATCTGCTTCATTTGAAAGTCTTACTCCATCTTCGTAAAGCTTTATTGAATTTTCAATTGGTATGTTTGAAGAGTTAAGCTTAGAGATAATATTCTCTAGTTCTTCTAAAATACTCTCATATGTTTTATTTTTTTCTTTTTTCATTTATTTAGTCAAATATTATATTATCTTTATTATTATATATTAAAAAAGATCTTTGTTTAGTTCTTGCAATCATTGTTACATTCAAATCTTTTGCTAGCTCTATGCCCATGTTTGTTACTCCAGACCTTGATATTATAATTGGTATATTCATATGTTTTACCTTCATAATTATCTCAGAGGTTAATCTTCCAGTTGTATAAAATATTATTTTCTCACCAGGCATTTCATTTAGCCACATAATTCCTGATAATGTATCTGCAGCATTGTGCCTCCCTACATCTTCTACAAATTCTATTACCCCGGATGTATTACATAGTGCGCAACCGTGAACCGCACCTGCTTCTTTATATATATCATTATATTGAGTTATTTTTGCCAATAGACTAAATATCTCAGACCTTTTTATCTTAATATTTGGCAGAGTTTTATCATAAAGTTTTTCAAGAGTACTACTATAAATTGTTCCTTGCCCGCATCCAGTTGTAACTGTTTTATTTTTTAATTTACTTGTAATCTCTTTAATATCATTGTGCTTAGTCTTTACATTAGAAACTGCAGTATCCCACCTTACGTCGATACTAATAATGTCTTTTATATCTTCTATTATTCCTTGATTTCTAATATAACCTAATGTAAGTTCTTCTGGTTTTGTACCTAAAGTCATGAGCGTAATAATTTCTGCATCATTAATTTTTATTGTTAACGGAAGTTCTCCAGCTACCTTGGAGGCAACTTTTTCTCCTAAATGATTAAAAGTTGTAACATCATTAGTCGGGGATAGACCATTATTAGATATTTTTATTATTTTATTTTTATATTTATTGTTCATTATTAATTTCTAAATGCACGGTTTTAACTGCATTATCCAGATTTTCTATAATTTTGAAAGTGTGCCCCTGAATGTTAATTGTATCATTTATCCTGGGAAGATTTTCTATATGTTCTAATATAAAACCATTTATTGTTTTAGCGCTTTTAGCATTTAAATTAATACTTAGAATTTGATTTATTTCTCTTATGTGCGCACCTCCGTCAATAATAAAAATATTTTCATTATCAGTTGGAATTATTTCTTCACTATCTGCTGGGTCACTTGTAAAATCCCCAACAATTTCTTCAAGTATATCCTCTAAGGTAACTAATCCTTGAATATTTCCATATTCATCAACTATAAAACCAATCCTTCTTTTTTCTTTCTGAAAATTAAGTAGTTGTCTATACAAAGAAGTCCCCGAAACAATATAGTATGGTTTTTTTATAAGTTTTTTTATCTCAGTTTCATCAATACTGTTACTGGCTAACATTGGCGCAATATTTTTAATGTGAATTAAACCCAAGAGGTTCTCAATATTATCTTCATACACAGGTATTCTGGTATAAGGTGTGCTTTTAAAGTTGTTAACAACTGTAGCTATATCGTCCCCAATATCTATTCCATATATATCACTTCTTGGAATCATAATATCTTCAACTGTGGCTTTTTCTAAATCAATAATACTTTCTAGCATTTTTAAATGAGGTTTAGGAAACTTAATAGAAGACTCGCTCAAAACTGTTTTAAGTTCATCAGAAGTTAATGAGCTTTTAGAAGTATTATCTTTAAGACCCATAAATTTAATTATACTATTTGCAATAAAATTTATTAAAAAAACTAATGGATACAATATTATTAGCATTGGTTTAAATAGCAATGATGACGAATAAGCAATTTTTTCTGAATGCATTTCACCAATGGTTTTTGGTGTTAGCTCTGCAAATATTAAAATAAAAATAGTAAGTAAGCCTGTTGCTATTGCCAAGCCAATATCTCCATAAAGCCTTAAGGATATAAGCGTCGCTATCTGTGTTATTAAAATATTTGTTAAATTATTACCAAGAAGAATTACTCCAATAACTTTATCGGGGTTTTCTAAAAGTTTTTTTGCTGCTTTTGCACCTTTATTATTAAGTTTAGCTTGGTGTCTCATTTTATACTTATTAATAGACATTAATGCAGTTTCTGACCCCGAGAAAAAAGCAGAAAGTAAAAATAAAATTACAAGTACAATAATTAAAATCTCAGTAGATATGCTATCCATTTATAAGCTCATTTATCATAATTAAATTATATTATTATTTCTAAAACTATTTTTGTTCCAAAATATGACAAAAATAAAATAAAGAAGCCAATCAGAGTTATATTTGCAGCGTTTCTTCCTCTCCATCCGTATTTTTTTCTCCCGTATATCAATGACACAAAAATTACCCATGCCAAGATAGATAAAATTGTTTTATGTATTAAGTGTTGAGCAAAAATATCTTCTAAAAATATAAAACCAGACAAAAGGCTTGCGGATAAAAATATAACGCCAAGTGCTAATATCTTAAAAAGTAATTTATCCATGGCATCAAGAGATGGTAGCGATGCTATAATACCAATAGGTTTATTATCTTGTAATTTTTTTTCTTGTAGTATTAATATTAGCGATTGGGCTGCCGAAAGACATAAAATACTGTAACTAATTAATGAAATAATCACGTGCAAAAATAAAAAATTATTTAATGCCACATTGACTGGGTTATTAGAGAAATCAAGCAAAAATATAGAAGATATAATTGGTAGTATAATTATTCCCAAATACTGAGTATTTCCTAAAATAGAAGATATATATAGTGTTAGAGATATAATGAAACCAACTATTATTAGAGCATAATTTATTGATAGGTTGACGCTATAATTTTCATGAATTATAGGTAATATATTTAATATATGTCCAATAATTGCTAAAATCCAAAAAATCCAAACAAATATTTGAAGCGTATAATTTTTTTTATACGATGACATGAGTCGCCATATTGCAATAGCAGACAAAACGTAAAATAAAAAAATAAAAAAATTTAACATACTGATCATTATAATGTGTTAGATTTAGCTAAATATATGTATTTATATGAAATATTCATTAATATATTATACATTTTTTTTTAGGTTATGCATTTTTCATAAAATTAGCTAGGACATTATATTTACATTATAGTAATTAATAAAATATCAAATTTTTCAAAATGACCATAAAAATAATTCTTATTATAATCTCACTTATGTTTGCAATTACTAGTGAAGCCAAAAATTATGATTTAGAAAGAAATAAATATGTCAAAGCAATAAAATATTATAAGAACAAGAATTACAAAAAATACCAAATTATCAAGAATGAGCTAAAAAGTTATCCTTTACATGCAAATTTAGAATACAAAGATTTACATAATAAAAAAAATATCAATGATGAGAAAGTAATAGAATTTATTGAAAAATATAAAAAAAGTTATATTTCTGAAAAAGCTTATATAAATTTAATATATAGGCTATCAAGTAAGGGGAAATTTGATAAATTAATATCTAACTACAAAGATATAGATTCTACAGATTTACAATGCTTATTCATTAGAGCAAAAATTAAACAAAATTTTTTAAAAGATATCGATAAGGAGATAATCCCAATATGGCTAAGTGCAAAATCTCAGCCAAAATCATGCGACTATAGTTTTCGTTGGTTTTATAAAAATAAAAAACTAACAGATGAACTTGTTTGGCAAAGAATCCAAATGGCATTGGATGCTAATAACTATTACCTCTCAAGATACTTAGTAAGGTTCTTGTCAAATAAAAATAAAATTTGGGCTAATCAATTATTAAAAGTACACAGGAACCCTAAGAAAAATATAATTTCCAAAATTTATATTAAAGATAATAGATATAGAGATACTATACTTGGTCATGGTATAGCAAGAATAGCAAAAAAAGATTACTTGTTAGCAAAAAAATATTTATTAAAGATAAAATCTTTATATGAAATATCAGACGATTTTTATAATAAAAAATTATTGGAAATTTTTATTATTGCTTTGCAAAAAAATCAAAAAAATATTTTTAGCGATAAAGATATTTTGCTCTTGGGGTACAAAAGTACAGATTTTACTTTAGCATCTGCAAATTATGCAATATATAATTCGCTTTGGAATAAATTAATAGATTCTATAAATAGTCTCCCAAAATCAATTTCAAATAGCGAAAAATGGATATATTGGAAGGGTAAATCGCTATATAAACTTGAAAAAAATAAAGAATATAAGGTAGTTTTAGAAAAGCTGAGTAAAAATAGATCTTATTATGGTTTTTTATCCTCACACATTTTGGAAAAACCTTTAAATATTACTGATATTCCGTATGAGGCAGATAAAAATTATTTACAAGAACTTAGTTCAAAATTTGAAATAAAAAGAATATATGAACTCTATATGCTTGGTAAAAAAAGAGAAGCAAGAAAAGAGTTGCAGTATTTATTCAAGTATTCCGACATTAAAGATTTAAACTCTCTTAATGTTTTATTTAAAAATTGGGGTTGGAGTGAAGGAGCAATTTTAGGTTATGGAAATACAAAATATTTCGATGATGTTAAGGTTAGATTCCCAGTGCTGTATGAAAATTATTTTGATAAATATTCAGATTCTAATATTGAAAAAAGTCTCTTACTTGGCATTGCTAGAAAAGAGAGCATATTTATTCAATATGCAAAATCTTCAGCGGGAGCTTTAGGTATAATGCAGATCCTTCCCAGAACTGCTTATTGGGTTCTTAAGAAGGCAAAAATGAAAATGGTTTCAAAAAACTATCTTTATAATAAAAACATGAATATCTTTATTGGTTCTTATTATTTTAAATATTTATTTTCTAAAAAGAAAAGCTATGTAGAGTCAATCGCGTCTTATAATGCAGGATTAAATATTGTGAGCAAATGGCGAAAGCAAAATAATGCTCCAGAAGATGCTTGGATTGAATTCATTCCTTATAACGAAACAAGAAAATACGTTAAACTTGTAATTGAATATAGTTTAGTTTACGACTCAATCCTAAATAATAAGAATACAATAAGAGTTTCGCAATTAATAAATATTAATTAATGACAATTATTTTAAAGCTTGTGTTAAATCTTCTAAGATATCATCAATGTGTTCTATACCAATAGATAGCCTTACCATATCTTCAGGTACTCCTGCAGCTTTTAATTCTTCTTTGTTTAATTGTCTATGTGTTGTGGAAGCTGGATGACAAGCTAATGATTTTGCGTCTCCAATATTAACCAATCTCACAATTAACTTTAACTTATCGATAAATTTTCCACCTGCTTCTGCGCCTCCTTTGATGCCAAAACTCATTACGGAAGAAGCTTTTCCATTCATGTACTTCTCAATTAGAGAATTATCAGGGTGTGATTTTAATCCTGGATAATTTACCCAGCCCACAGAATCATGTCTGTCTAAAAATTCTGCTACGGCTTCAGCGTTAGAGCAATGTCTATCCATTCTTACAGCGAGACTTTCTATGCCTTGTAAAATTTGAAAACTACTCATAGGTGAAATTGCACCACCCATATTTCTTAAAGGCACAACTCTAGCTCTAGTAATAAAGGCTGCTGAACCACAAGCATCGGCAAAAACTATTCCATGATAAGCTGGATCTGGAGTAGTTAGCATAGGAAATTTCTCTGAATTTGATTTCCAATCAAACTTCCCTGAATCAACTATCATCCCCCCAATTGTTGTACCATGCCCACATAAATATTTTGTCAATGAATGAATCACTATATCTGCACCATGCTCTATAGGCCTGCAAACATAAGGACTCGGCACGGTATTATCAATAAATAAAGGTATATTGTGTTTGTGCGCTAATTCCGAAATTTTACCAATATCGGTAACGTTAGCAGCAGGGTTGCCAATAGACTCACAGAATATTAACTTAGTTTTAGAATCAATTTTTTTTTCAAGAGCCTCAAGATCTTTTACATCACCAAATCTAGTTTCGATGCCCATTTTAGGAAAAGTATCTTTGAAAAGGCTTACAGTCCCACCATAAAGTGAGCTTGTAGAGACAATATTATCACCATTTGTGGTGATATTTATTATTGCAGCTGAGATAGCAGCCATACCTGATGCAAATGCTAACCCCCCAATTCCTTTTTCCATAGCAGCAACTCGATCCTCAAGTACTTCAGTAGTAGGGTTTCCTATTCTGGTATATATATTACCTTTTACTTTAAGGTCAAATAGATCAGCCCCATGTTGAGTATCATCAAATGCATAAGATGCTGTTTGGTATATCGGAACAGCTACCGCTTTTGTAGTTTTTTCAGGTTCATAACCACCATGAATAGCAATTGTTTCAATTTTCATAAGACCCTCTATTAAATAAGTATTAAATTCTCGTGAATTACTAACTATAATTATCGAAATAATATCCCAAAGTAGGCGCGATTGTAATGTTTTTTTAAATTGTATGTGTAATTTTTAATAAATAAAGCTATAATAATTTCGAAATTTCTAGTATCAATTTTTCAACCTAACGGAGTAAGTGTAAAAAATGAAGTTTTCTATTTATGTAATTTGGTTCTTTCTTTTAAGTATTACCAATGTTTCTGCTGAAAAAACACCTGAAGAACTTTCGTCTACATGCTTAGGTTGTCATGGAGTGGTGAGTTATAACAATATTTATCCTACCTACAAAGTACCAAAATTAGGCAATCAACATAAAGATTATCTTGTTGCAGCTTTAAAAGCTTACAGGTCGGGAGAAAGGACTCATCTAACAATGAGAGCACATGCTTTTAATTTAAGTGATTCTGATATTGTAAAAATAGCAGAATATTTTTCCTCTATTAAATATCAAGAACAAGTAACAAATACTGCTGATATAGAAATGATTGAGGAAGCTAATTCATGCGTGGGTTGTCATGGCGCAGATGGTAACAGTATGATTCCTACTTTCCCAAAAATTGCTGGTCAGTATCAAGACTATCTTTATCATGCTCTAAAAGCATATAAAAATGGCGAAAGAAATAATGCAATAATGAATGGTATTTCTAGTACGTTAAATGAAAAGCAAATGAAGAAACTTTCTAAATATTTCTCTTCTCAAAAAGGAATGCAAAAAATAAACCAAGGTAGAATTGCTCTTAAAAAACTAGAAGACTAAGATTTCTTTTCTTCACTAGTGTGTGTTTTTAAACTGATTGCATGAAGTTCACCGGATTTTATATACGCATCTAGCGCACTATAAACAATTTTATGTCTGCTTACAGTGTTAAGGTCCTTAAAACCATCAAAAATAATATTTGCAGTATATTTGCCTTCACCACCATTAACATCTGCAATTGAACCCTCTAAGGAATTCTCAATTAAATTTTTTATTTTATCTGTATCCATTATTTTTATCTTTATCCTTTAGAGTAAAAATTGTATATTAATATTAAGTTTAATACTGAAAAAAATCTACAATAATATGTTATTTAAACAACTATTTGAAAACGAATCATCAACATATACCTATTTGATATCATGTCAAGAAAAACAGGAGGCAATACTAATAGATCCTGTTCTAGAAACTTTAGATAGAGATCTTAAAATCCTAGAATCAATGGGTTTAAAATTGACATATGCAATTGATACCCATATTCATGCGGATCATGTAACTAGCGCGTCTGCACTAAGAGAAATAACAAAATGTAAAGTTGCAGGTCCAGCTAATGATAAATTAAAGTGTAGGGATATTAATTTTAAAAACAGAGACAGTTTAATAATTGGTAATAGTTTAAAACTAGAGGCAATTCATACGCCAGGGCATACAGAAGCACATTTTTCATATGTTTTAAATAATAAATTTGATAAATTCTTGTTTTCAGGTGATGCGCTTTTAATTAATACATGTGGAAGAACAGATTTCCAATCTGGATCGTCCGAAGAATTATTTAACACAATTAAAAAAACATTTTATTCAATGCCAAATGAAACTAGAATATATCCAGCTCATGACTATAATAATAATAATGTCACAACAATCAGAGAACAAAAAAAATATAATACTTTAATAAATGAGAATATTAAAATTAGAGATTTTGTAAATAATATGTCAAATTTAAATTTAGATAAACCGAAAAAAATTGATTTTGCAGTACCACAAAACAATAAATGTGGGGCTAATGATTTGCATGAAAGAAATCTTTAGTCATTTCTGTTATTTTATTAACATCAATCAAATCCTTTCTCCACCCATTAATTAACCTTGAGTTTTTATCATTATTTTTTAAGTAACTTAGGATCATTTTCTTAGGAGATACAATCTGATAGGAAATATTATTCTTCAAAGCGATCATCTTATAATATTCGTAAAGATCATCAGCAATTTTTTTATATTCGCTATTATTTTTTATTTTCATACGCGGTATTTCATCAATATTTTCTTTATTAGTAGAAATATTTTCGATATCAGAAAGAATTTCTGATGAGTCTTTTTCAATATCTAGGATCCTATTATTTTTTGGCAACATAATTTTATTATTTATAGAAAAATTTTTAGAGACTTCTATTATCTCTTTTTCTGAAAGTATCCAGTTTCTAGGTAAATTTAAGTCAATAGCTTTTCTCTCTCTCCAGGCAGATATTGTCTTTGCAACATTGTAAGTAATTTTCTCTAAGCCATTAATAGATTTTATTCTTTTCCAAGCCATATTTGTTTTTGGCTCCCATTCAATATCATTTAAATAATTTTTAAATTCTTCTCTAAAATAAATTTTTTTCTTTGATTTAACTAACTTCTCTTCTAAGTTTTTATGTAAATCATTCAAATATATAACGTCATTTAATGCATATTTAATTTGTTCTTCTGTTAAAGGTCTTTTTTTCCAATTAGTCATTTTTTCAGTTTTATCGATCTCAATTTGGAATATCTCTTTCATAACTTCTGCGTAGCCTATCTGATATTTATATCCTAAAAATGAAGCTGCAAATTGTGTATCAAATATTTTTTCTGGGATATATCCTAATATCATATACAAGATTTCAAGATCTTGTCTGCACGAGTGCAATACTATAATTTTATTATTATCAAATATACTTTTGAAAATTTCTTTATAATTAACTTCAAGAGTTAGATCTATGCACCCATGATTATGTCCATCAGAGATTTGTATTACACACGGCTCTGGGAAAAATGTATTTCTCCTCATAAATTCTATATCCACAGATATTATTTTTGAGTCTTCTAATGTATCGAGAAAAAATTTAATTCCTTCTATTTTTGTAAGCAGCTTATTGTTCTGCATTATTTTAAGATGTGTATTTTTGACGAATAAATCTTAACACGTTAAACAATGCTGGCCAAATAATTACAGAAATTAAAACTGATGCAATTACTTCTAGAATATTAAAATTTATGCCTAAAATTTTATTTACGACTGTTGATGTTAAAAAGTAAGGTATTAAAATAATTAAAAGAGAAAACATTTTATTTGCATTTGACTGGAGTCTAATTTGCGGATAGTAAAGTAATATTAAGTATATTGTTATTGTGAAGCATAGCGAATGATAGCCAAGTGGAGTTATTAGTAATATATCCATTATTAAGCCAGTTGAGAAAGCATAAGTTAAATTAATAAGATTTGGATAAGCTAAAGCCCAGTAAATTAAAAATAGTAATACTATAGGTGGCTTGTATGGTAATAAAATTTGCGGCAACGGAAATAAGTTTAATATTATTCCAAATAGCAACACTAGAATAGTAACGAAATGTATTTTTTTAAATGCTACCACAATAACATTACTTCCCTGTTCAATGACATTGATGAACTAGGTATAACTGTAATGTCTAGAAAATCATTATGATCGTCCCTATTAATTTTTGATATTTCTCCAATAAGATGTCCTTCTGGAAATACGTTATCAAGACCAGAAGTTATTAGAATATCACCTTCAAGAATATCTTCGTTTAGAGATATATATCTTGCTTTTAATTTTCTGTTATCTCCAGTTCCTGAAATAAATATTCTTTTGCTAGTTCGTGGGTTAATACCTAGCAATGCGTGACCTGCATCTGAAATTAGAGTAACAACAGAAAAATCATAATTAATTTCAGATATTTGTCCTAAAATACCTTCGCTATCAATGACTGTCTGTCCTAAATATAAATTATCATTTTTTCCT
The DNA here is from genome assembly GCA_018674175.1 of Gammaproteobacteria bacterium. Classification (GTDB taxonomy): domain Bacteria; phylum Pseudomonadota; class Gammaproteobacteria; order Poriferisulfidales. Next base: position 119,758 of record JABHAT010000007.1, read on the forward strand.
TTATCTATAATAACTTTATTAGAAAATGGACTTAAATCTACTTTAATTAAAGTTGCAATTAATATTTTAGAGGAGCTTTGTGAGTTTGATGAACCAAGTAGTTTTTTAAGCCTTTTGTTCTGTTGTTTTAAAGCCGGGATTTTTTGAATAATACCTGACTGTATAAATACTCTATTTTTGAGAATTTTGTTTTCTTCAATTAAACTATTTTTACTATTTAGGTAATTTTTTGCACTATTGAATAAATTTGAGGGAAATGAAGCAGCTAAATAAATCGGATGTATTATATACGACATATTTATTCTTACTTTATTGCTAAATTCTAAATTTTTATCTACAATCAAAAAAGATACTGAAATTAAAAAATATAATAATAATTTTAATATTGTTATATTATTATCTTTAAAATGTAAGTCGTTATTCACTATATTTTAATTGTTAAATTATTATTCTAACGCAAGAAAGTCTTGACCTTTTTTATCAATTAAATCTAGAACCATGCCACCACCTCTAGCTACACATGTTAATGGGTCGTCAGCTATAATTACTGGTATACCAGTTTCTTCTTGTATGAGTTTATTTAATCCTGTTAGCAATGCTCCACCACCAGTTAAAACTATTCCATTTTCTGCTATATCGGTACTTAGTTCTGGAGGAGTTGCTTCGAGAGCAGTTTTAGCTGCATTTGTAATACCCTTTAATGGCTCTTGCAGAGCTTCTAAAATTTCATTACTGTTAATCGTAAAACTTCTTGGAATACCTTCTGACATGTTTCTACCCTTTACTTCCATTTCTTGTAGTTCTTTTCCTGGATAAGCCGTCGCTATAGTGTGCTTAATTCTTTCGGCAGTTGCTTCACCAATTAAAATACCATAATTCCACTTAATATAATTTAAAATAGCTTCGTTAAATTTATCACCACCAATTCTAACTGATTCAGAATAAACAATTCCTCCTAAGGACAAAACTGCTATTTCGGTAGTCCCACCGCCGATGTCAAAAACCATAGATCCAATAGCTTCTTTAATTGGAAGGCCTGCACCAAGTGCAGCAGCAACTGGCTCTTCTATTAAGTATACTTTTCTTGCTCCAGCACCTTCAGCTGATTCTTTAATAGCTCTTCTTTCGACTTGTGTAGCTCCTGAAGGAACACATATTAATACTCGTGGCCCAAGCAGAAAATTTTTACCACTAGCTTTTTTAATAAAATATTGCAGCATTTTTTCAGTGGTTGTAAAATCAGCTATAACTCCGTCTTTCAATGGCCGAATAGTTTCAATATTTGCAGGAGTTCTACCAAGCATTGTTTTTGCTTCTAAACCTACAGCCCTAACTCTTTTTTTACCATTCTCATCAACTATTGAAACAACTGAGGGCTCATCTAAAACCAAACCTTTATTTTTAACATAAATAATTGTGTTAGCTGTTCCTAAGTCAATCGATAAATCACTGGAAAATAAATCTAAAATCATTAAAACCCCCAAGTTTTCTGATATGCTATGCATATGTATATAGTAAGATTCTAACTGAGGAGAACCAAACCTTCAAGGCTATCTATATTAATATGATTATTTACTGGTAAGAGCATAAATGTTTGATAAAAAAAAAGTTAAAGAGGTCGCTAAGCTATCAATGATAGAATTAGATGATAAAGATATAGCTTATTTTTCTAATGAAATTATAGATTTTTTAAAAATTGTTGAGCAAACAAATGATATTAATTTATCAGAAGTAGAGCCTTTATATCACGCACCCGAAAATTCTCTAAGAGCAAGAGAAGATGAGGTTGATGTGAATCCTAAAAATGATGGAATAAATTCAGCTCCTGAACATAATGGAGAGCATTTTATAGTTCCAAAGGTTATAGATTAAAAGGTTATGGATATATATAAAAAATCAATTGCTGAGCTGTCAGATTTATTGAATAAAAAAATTATATCATCTTTAGAAATGACAAATTATTTTATAAAAAGAATTAACTCTTTTGATAGAGAATTAAATTCTTTTATTACAGTCGATGAAGAAAATGCACAGAAACAAGCAATCAATGCAGACTTGTTAATAGCAGAAAAAAATAATACTTTGTTAACAGGAATTCCAATTGCACATAAAGATTTATTTTCAACAAAAGATATTTTAACTACATGCGCTTCAAAGATGTTAGAAAACTATATACCTCCTTTTGATGCAACGGTTGTTAATAAATTAGATAAGTTAGGAATGGTGAAATTAGGGAAAACAAACATGGATGAATTTGCAATGGGATCTTCAAATGAATCTAGCTATTTTGGGCCCGTAAAGAATCCATGGGACCTAAGTAAAGTTCCCGGTGGTTCTTCAGGAGGTTCAGCATCTGCAGTTGCTGCAAGACTAGCTCCTATTGCAACTGGCTCAGACACTGGCGGCTCAATTAGGCAACCTGCAGCTTTTTGTGGCTTAACAGGTTTAAAACCAACTTATGGATCTGTTTCTAGATATGGAATGATTGCATATGCATCAAGCTTAGATCAAGGAGGACCAATTGGTAGAAGCGCCGAAGATTGCAGAATATTATTTGACGAAATTAAGGGTTATGATAAAAATGACCCAACAAGCAATCATAAAGTTATACAAAAAAAAAGTAATTTAAAGATTTCAAAAGATGATGCAAAAAATATTACAATTGGGATACCAAAAGAGTATTTTTTAAAAGATTTGGATAAGGATATTTCTGATAGTATTTTTGAATCAATTAAGACATTTGAGAAAATTGGTTTTAATTTTAAAGATATTAGTTTGTCAAACCAAAACTTAGCAATACCAGCTTACTATATTATTGCTTCTGCAGAAGCTTCATCGAATCTTTCTAGATATGATGGCATTAAGTTTGGCCATAGATGCAGTGAGCCAAAAAATCTTGAGGATTTGTATTTAAGAACAAGAAAAGAAGGTTTTGGCACCGAAGTAAAAAAAAGAATTATGATAGGAGCATATGCATTATCATCCGGTTACTATGATGAGTACTACATGAGAGCTCTAAAAATTAGAAGAATTATAAGAGATAATTTCGCCTCAGCTTTAAATCAAGTAGATTATATTTTTGCTCCTACCACTCCTACTGTTGCTTTTAATATCGGAGAAAAAACTTCGGATGCTACTGAGATGTACTTGTCAGATATTTACACAACCCCGGTTAATTTATCAGGTTTACCTGCCGCGTCTATTCCAATTGGATTTAGTAACAAACTGCCCATAGGAATGCAAATAATTGGAAATTATTTTTCAGAACATAATATTTTAAATATTGCTGATTTATTTCAGAAAGAAACAGATTGGCATTTAAGAATTCCAGAGAATTTTAATCATGAGTAATTGGGAAACTATAATAGGATTAGAAATACATGTACAGCTTTTAACAAAGAGCAAAATTTTTTCTTCTTCATCTACATCTTACGGAAGTAGCCCAAACAAACAGGCATCATATATTGATCTTGGAATGCCAGGCACTCTTCCAGTTTTAAATAAGTCGGTAATTAAGAAAGCTGTGGAATTTGGATTAGCAATAGGTGCAAAAATATCTAAAAAATCTATTTTTGATAGAAAAAACTATTTTTATCCAGATTTACCGAAAAGTTATCAGATAAGTCAGTTAGAATTTCCAATTGTAGAAGGTGGCACTATTACTATAGTTGACGAAGAAAATGTATCAAAAATAATTAATGTAACTAGAGCTCATTTAGAAGAAGATGCTGGTAAATCAATTCATAGTGACAAGAATGATTGCACATTTATTGATTTAAATAGAGCTGGAACACCTTTATTAGAAATTGTTTCAGAGCCTGAAATGTGCTCTGCTTTTGAGGCTGTTCAGTACATGAAAAAAATTCATAATATTGTTACTTTTTTAAAAATTTCTGACGGTAATATGCAAGAAGGTTCTTTTAGATGTGACGCTAACGTGTCTGTAAGAAAAGTAGGGGATAGAAATTTAGGAACTAGAACAGAGCTTAAAAATATAAACTCATTTAAGTTTGTCGAAAAGGCAATAAATTATGAAGTGAAAAGACAAATTGAAATATTAGAAGAGGGTGGAAAAATAACACAAGAAACCAGACTGTACGATGAAAATAATGATGTAACAAAATCTATGAGATCTAAAGAAGAAGCAAATGATTATAGATATTTCCCTGATCCTGATTTACTTCCTATAGAAATTGATGAAGCGTACATTTTAGAAATAAAGAAAAGTTTACCAGAGCTTCCGGAAGTTAAAGAAAAATACTATCGCTCTGAATATGATTTATCAGACGAACAAATTAGTATTTTATTAAGTAACCAAGATTATGCTAAATTTATAGATGAAGTAATTAAGCAATCAAAAATAGAGCCAAAAAAGATAGTAAATTACTTTATTTCATCAATATATTCTAAAATAAATAAAGATAATTTATTATTATCAAAAAATAGTTTTACTGCAAAAGACTTTTGTTTAGTTATGGACTCAATTAATGTCGGAACTCTATCAAAAAATAATTTAAAAACCGTAATTGAAGAGTCATGGGTTAGCAAAGAATCTATTTCTATAATTATAGATAAATATTCTAACAGTAATGAAGACTCAGATTTAATTGATAAGCTCATAAAAGATGTAGTTAATAAAAATAAAAAACAGGTGGAAGAATATAAAAGTGGAAAGACAAAAATTTTAGGTTTTTTTGTAGGGCAGGTTTTAAAAGATTCTAAAGGTTCTGATCCCAGTCAAATAAAAGATAAAATTATTAAAGAATTAGACGCTATTTGAGAAAATAGAAACTCTATTAAAACCTAGAATGTCTTTTTCTGACTTTAGTAACCTAAGATTATATTTTTTTGAGTGGTCTTTTAGAGTTAGTGTTTGATTATGAGAATGTTCTATAACTATATAAGAATTTTTATTTAAATAATTAACCCCTAATTCAAATATTTTATATATATCATCTAGCCCATTATTTTTTGCATATAAACTATTTTCTGGATCAGTTAATTCTGTATAGTATTTAGAATTTTTTTTTGAAAGATACGGTGGATTGCTTACAATAAAATCAAATTTATTTTCTTCTATTTTAGAAAACCAATTTGATTTTTTAAAATCAATAATTTTATCAACTTTATTAATTATAGCGTTTTCTTTTGCAATTCTTAGGGCCGATGAATTTATATCTGTTGCAACAATTTTTATATTATTAAAATTTTTGGCTATAGCTATGCTAATAGCTCCAGTGCCAGTACCTAACTCTAAAATTTTACTATCAATTTTTATTATATTTTTTAATGCTCTTGGGAATATCTCTATGTCATCTCTAGGAAAGAAAACATCTTTTGTTGTTTTCAGTTTAAATTTTTCAAATTCAATAATATTAGATTTCATTATTAGCTAGAAGATCTGCTTGATACTCACTTATAAGCGGAGTAGTTATTGTTAAAATATTTCCATCTAAAAAACTTTCTAAGTTATAAACGGTTAGATTAATTCTATGATCGGTTATTCTCCCTTGCGGAAAATTATAGGTTCTTATTCTATCCGATCTATCGCCTGTCCCAACTAATTTTTTTCTCATTTGTGATTGCTCATCTGCTTGCTTAGATTTTTCCGAATCAAGTAATTTCGCATGAAGTAGAGACATAGCTTTGGCTTTATTTTTATGTTGGGACCTACCATCTTGGCACTCAACTGCAACGCCAGTTGGTAAATGTGTAACTCTTATAGCTGAGTCTGTTTTATTTACATGTTGACCGCCTGCACCAGATGCTCTAAACGTATCGATTCTTAAATCGTCAGGACTAATTTTATATTCTTCAATTTGCTCTACTTCTGGCATTACTGCTACAGTTGCTGCAGAAGTATGAACTCTTCCTTGAGATTCTGTTTCTGGAACTCTTTGAACTCTATGAGCGCCAGATTCAAATTTTAATTTTGAATAAGCTCTATCACCATTAATTTTTATAATGACTAATTTAAACCCACCCTTATCACCTTCATTCTCTGACAATAATTCAACTTCCCAGCCTTGTCTTTCTGCAAAACGACAATACATCTTATAAAGATCACCAGCAAAAATTGCAGCTTCCAACCCTCCTGTTCCTGCTCTTATTTCAACAAAAACATTACTTTTATCACTAGGATCTTCTGGTAAAAGTGAAATCTCTAAATTTTTTTCAAGTAAAGAAGTTTCTTCTTTAGAAATCTTAATTTCTTCATCAGCTAGCTTTTTTAAGTCTCCTGTTTCGTTTTTTGAAATTTCTTCAGATTCTTTTAATGAAGATTCATTTACTATATATTTTCTATAATCTTTAACTATAAGATCTAATTTTGCATATTCTACAGATAGATTTTTATATTTATCCATATCGTTAGCAATATTTTGATCTGACAGTAATGCTTCTACTTCTTGATGTCTCGTTGAGATTTCATCAAGTTTTTGTCTAAGAGATTTTTTCATTTCTTTTTATTTATTAAGAAAATATCACAAACTAGATTTATTAATTTTCTATTATTTGTCTGCCCGGCTTTATTGAGTGCAAGTGTAGGTTTGTGAGAAAGTTTTGAAGTTAAGGTAGAGCTTAATTGCTCTATAACTTTACCAGGTTCTTTCCCCGATTTTAATTGATTTATTGATTTTTCAAGACAATCTTTTCTTATATTTTCGCAATCATCTCTATACAATTTAATAACTGAAAATGCAGATTGGGATTTTCTCCAGTTCATATATTCTTCTACTCTTGTGTCAATAATATGTTGAGCATCAAAAGCTGCTTCTTTTCTAGTTTTGTAATTTCTTTTAACTAATTCTTGTATATTATCTAATGTATATAAAAATACATCCGAAAGATCTTTTACTTCTGATTCAATGTTCCTAGGCATTCCTAAATCAACCATGTATATTGGTTTGTGTTTTCTGTATTTAAGAGCTGTTTCTATAGCTCCTTTTCCTATCAGAGGGACATTCCCTGAAACCGCACTAATTATAATGTCAGAGTGTTTAATTTGGTTTGGCATATCTTTTAATGAGATAGCATTACCGTAAACCTCTTTAGCAATATTTTCTGCATTTTCTAAAGTTCTGTTAGCTATAAATATATTTTTTATATTTTTTTTTCTTAAATTTTTCGCTGCGATATTAATAGTATCTCCAGCTCCGATTAGTAAAGCACTTTTTTCAGAAAGATCATCGTAAAATTGATCTGTTAATGAAACTGCAACATTTGCAATCGAGAGAGAACTGGCACCAATTTTTGTATCAGTCCTTACTTCTTTAGCTGTTGAAAAAGCATATTGAAAGAGTCTGTCTAAATTTTTACCAATAGTGCCAGCACTATTCGCTTGGGAAAAAGCACTTTTAAATTGACCAAGTATCTGAGATTCGCCAATTACCATTGAGTCTAAACCAGACGCTACATTTAGCGCGTGTCGCACTACTGAGCTATCTGAGTAGCTATATATATTATTTTCAAAGTCTTTAATTGATAGGCCTTTTTGCTTCAAAAGCCAACCTGAAACATTATCAATATACTGCAAATCATCCATTTCACAGTAAAGCTCAGTTCTATTACACGTTGATAGTAGAAAAACTTCATTAATTAAAGGCATGCTATGCAATTTCTTAAGAATCTTTCGTGATTCTTCTTTATCCACAGAAATTTTTTCTCTTACGTCTAAAGTAGCAGTTTTATGATTCATCCCAATCGTTACTAAACTCATCTTTTTACCAATTAAATTATTTCATTTATGTAGATTGATTATCTATCAAAGTATATTATAACTTATATGAGATATCTTTTAAGACTATATAATAGCTATTTTACAAAAATAGCGATGTTTTTTAAACATTTTATCATTATAAATATTTTATTTATAAGTTCTGCCTATCCATTAAGTAATATTATTGAGCATAAATCTGGAAGCTTCAGGGTAAATAACTCTGAGACAGAGAGTTTTATTATGCAAAAAGCTTTTGAGGCAGAAATTTTAGCTAAAAACGAGGAGTATCAGAAAGCAGCAAAAATTTATTATGAAATATCTTTAAAATCAGATGATCCTGATCTTGCTAAAAGAGCCACGCAGTTAGCAGGTTACGCATACAACTATAAATTAATGCTAAAAAGTTCAGAAAGGTGGCTTGATATAAGTAAAGACAAATCAACAGTAATTCACATTAGAATATCAATATTTTTAGCATTAGATGAGATTGAATTAGCAACAGAAGAAACTTTGGCAGCAATAAAAGTCTCTAAGGATAAAGATAAGTTTGCTTTAGTTTATGACACTATTAGAGTTTTTGAGGATGATGCAATAAAAAAAATATTTGATGAAGTTTATAGAAAATATAAAGATGAATACTTAGCAAATTTTTATTATGTACAGATTCTTTTAAACTCCAACGAATATGAGCAAGCCGTTAAAGTAGTTAAAAATTCATATAAATTCAAAGAATTTAATAAAAAAGAAAGTAGGTGGGGTATATTTTTAGCTAACGCATATTATGAGCTAGGTAAAAAAGATTTATCCGTACAAACCCTTAAAGACTATTTGAGTTACTCACCAAAAGATTTATATTTAAATCAATATTATGTAGAGATATTAACATCGCAAGAAAATTATGATGAGGCCATAGACCATTACAGATTTATGTCTGCTAATAAACTGATCAATTTTAGTGATGTTTCGGTGGCAAAAAAAATGGCTTTATTAAATATTAAGGCCAAAAAGTATATAGATGCAAATACTTTTATTAAATCAATGAAAAGTAAAGATACTAATAGTTATAATTTTTTAAAAGGAATGCTTTATATTCAAAAAAATAATTACCCTGAAGCAGAGAAATTTTTTAGGAAAGTAGAAAAAAAAGATGATAATTATATAAATTCAGTTAAAGAAATATCAAAAGTAAAAATTAAAAGAAAAGAGTATGATAATTTGAAAAATTTTTTCATAAATCAACATGAGGATATTAATAGTAAGGAATTAGAAATAAGATTAATCATTATAGAAACTGAAATTTTCTTTAATGAAAAAAAATATGAATATTCTATGGAAAGAATAAATTTAGGGTTAAAAAAGTATAAGAATAATAGTTCATTTCTTTACACAAGAGCGCTTGTAGCAGAGCAAATAGATAGACTAGATATTTTGGAGAGTGACCTAAAAAAATTAATTAATATGGAGCCAAAAAACGCTCAAGCATTAAATGCTTTAGGGTATACATGGGCTAACAAGAATATAAATCTAATAGAGGCAAATAAATACATTGATATGGCCTTAAAGATTGAGCCTAATGATGCAGCAATATTGGATAGCAAAGGTTGGGTATTGTATAGATTAGGAAAATTTAAAAAGTCAGAAGATTATCTTATTAGAGCATTAAAAATAAGTGATGATACAGAAATTGTAAGTCACTTTATACAGGTTCTAATAAAACTAAAAAAAATAAAAAAAGCAAAAAAAATATACGCAAAATATGTAAAAAAGAATCCAAACGATGAAGAGCTAATAAAAATCAAGAAAATATTAAATGAAATATAGTAAATTATTATTATTATCATTCTCGCTTATTATAGTAGGATGCTCAGGAACTAATTTATTTCAAAAAAAATTTTTTGTAAAAGAGGATATAAAAAAAGAAAATATCTCTTACGAGAGATTTATTGCAACAGGCGTAGTTAAATTTTATGTAGATGAAAAAAAAATATCTTCTAGATTTAATTTTATAAAAAATAATAATATTGAAGAGATTGAGTTTCTAGATTTATTTAATAATGTTATTGCAACTTTTGAAATAGAAAAAAGTAGTATTGAGATAAAAAATTATGAAAAAAATTTAAATTCAGAAGCTTTGCAAAAAATAATTAATAGGCCAATTTTTAAAAATATTATTACAAATTTTTCTAATATACTAATGTGTAAAGAAAACTCTTTAGCTGATTCTGAAAGATATAACAACGGATTACTTAGAAAAATAAAAAACGAAAATTATGTGGTAACTTACATTACCTACAATAAAAATTCTTTACCAGTTGTTATGAATATAGACTTTTTTAATATAAATTTTGATTTGAAAATTATAAATTGGAAAATTATTAAGTAATGATATTAAAATCACCAGCTAAAATTAATTTATTTTTAAATATCGTTAAAAAAAGAAATGATGGTTATCATGATATTGAAACTTATTTTCAATTTGTAAATTTATATGACGAAATTACCTTAGACATAATACCTGGATCTAAGATAATTTTTTCCTCTAGCAATGATCGTATATCTGATAATGATAATTTATGTGTAAAAGCTGCAGAAATATTAAAAGAGTATGTTGCTATTAGCTCTGACCTTAATGTTTCTATAAAACTTTTAAAAAATATTCCTATCGGTGGTGGTTTAGGAGGAGGAAGTTCAAATGCTGCATCAGTATTATTAGGATTAAATAAATTATGGAAGTGTAATTTGGAAAAAAAAGAATTATTATTTTTAGGTGAAAAATTGGGCTCAGACGTTCCTGTCTTTATCAATGGTTTTTCAGCATATGGTGAAAAAACCGGAACTGATTTAACGAGTTTTAGCCTAGAAAAGAAATATTTCCTTATAGTTGACCCTAAAATACACGTATCTTCAAAAAAAATGTATGAAAAATATGAAATAAAAGATTGTATTAAGCATATAAATTTAGATAATATGCATCAGAATATTGGGTTTAATAGTTTTGAAAGTCTTTTATGTGAAGAGAACCCTGAAATTGAAGATCTTTTAAGAATCCTTAGGAAATTTGGTAACGGTTCTGTATCTGGCTCAGGTGGTTGTTTATTTTCTATGTTTGAAGACGAAGATAGTGCAAAAAATATTAGTAAGCATATACCAGATAAATATTGTACTTATATAGTGCACAGTTTAAATAGAATATAATTTCTATATAATATAAATATTGGGCCGTGGCGAAGCGGTTAACGCATCGGGTTTTGATCCCGACACTCGTAGGTTCGATCCCTACCGGCCCAGCCATTATATTTATTTTTACTTCTTTTTTAATCATTTTGTATTATCATTACATTTATAAATGATATTAATTTCTTAAGGCCTGTCATGTCAGATTACGAAAGTCTAAAAGTTTTTTCAGGAAATTCTAATATAGAGTTATCAGAAAAGATTGCAAAAAAGATTGGTATTCCTCTAGGTAAAGCTCTTGTCGGAAGATTTAGCGACGGTGAAGTTCAGGTTGAGCTTCATGAAGATGTTCGAGGCAAGGACGTTTTTGTTATTCAGTCAACTTGCAATCCTACAGATGAGAATCTGATGGAGTTATTAATAATGGTTGATGCTTTGAAGAGATCTTCTGCAGCAAGAGTTACTGCTGTAATTCCTTATTTTGGATATTCAAGACAAGACAGAAGGGCGAGATCAATGAGAGTTCCAATATCTGCAAAAGTTGTTGCAAACTTGATAAGCACGGTTGGAACGAATAGATTGCTAACATTAGATTTGCACTCCGATCAAGAACAAGGATTTTTTGATATACCGGTAGATAACATTTATGGCTCTCCAATTCTTATATCTGATATGTGGAAGAAAACATACCCTAATATTGTTGTGGTTTCTCCAGACACAGGAGGAGTTGTAAGAGCAAGAGCTGTCGCCAAGCAATTAGGTATTGATGAACTTGCTATAGTTGATAAAAGAAGAGAGAAAGCTAATGAGTCAGAGGTAATGAATATTATCGGAGATGTAGATTCAAAAACCTGTTTATTAGTAGATGATATGGTTGATACAGCTGGAACTCTTTGCAAAGCATCTATAGCTTTGAAAGAACAAGGCGCGAGTGCTGTTATGGCATATGCCACACATCCAGTTTTATCTGGTGAAGCTATTAAGAACATTGATGCATCCGAATTAGACGAGTTAGTTGTTACCGATACTATACAATTATCTAAAGAAGCAAAAAATTGTAAAAAAATTAGACAACTTTCTGTTTCAAATCTTTTAGCTGAGTCTATAATAAGGGTTCATACGGAAGAATCTCTTAGTTCTTTATTTACAGAGTAAAAAAACTTGTTCTTATAGTGAATTTAACTGATAATACGCCCTCTTAAATTAATTTGAAAATGACATGGAATTTATAGTAAACGCAGAAAAACGAGACAGAAAAGGCACTTCATCTTCTAGGAATATTAGAAGAGAAGGTATGGTACCAGGCATAATATATGGTTCTGGAACTAAAGAAGAGGCTATTTCGCTCAATAAGTTTGAAATTGCTAAACACCTTGAAAGTGATTCATTCTATAGTCAAGTTCTTGACATCTCCTTAGATGGAAAGAAACAGCAAGTAATTCTTAGAGATATCCAAAGACATCCTGCTAAAAAAGAAGTGTTACATATGGATTTCCAGAGAATCAGAGCAGATCAAAAAATTAATGTTACTGTACCTGTAAATTTTGTTAACGAAGACATTGCTCCAGGAGTTAAAGTTGATGGTGGTGTTGTTAGTCATTTGATCACAGAGCTAGAAGTTATATGTTTACCCGGTGATATTCCAGAAAATATTACAGTTGACTTAGTTGAGCTTCAAATTGATAAAGCTATTCACTTAAGTGAATTAAGCTTACCAAAAGGTGTTGAAATTACTTTATTGCAACATGGCGCTGAAGATTCTGATATGGCAGTTGTTGTAATTCATAAAGCAAGAGCTGAAGAAGTTGAAGAAGAAATTTCTGCTGCACCTGAAGCATCTGAAGTTGCATCTGATCAGAAAAATGATGAGAGCAATGATAAAGATAAAGAGCCAGAAGAATAAAAATCAATTCGATGCCCTATGTCAAATAATGATAAAGGAAGTCTGCCAAAAATAAAGCTAATAGTAGGCTTGGGTAACCCTCAAACAAATCTTCTTAGTACTAGGCATAATGCTGGTTATTGGTACCTAGATAAATTCTTAAATAAGTTTAATACAACGCTGTCTGAAGATAAAAAGCTAAATAGTTATTTTTCAAAAGTAGACTACGCAGATGATCAAATTTTTCTAGTTAAACCAACTTTTTTTATAAACGATAGCGGAAAATCAGTTTCCAGCTTTTCTAAATATTATAAAATTGAGCCAGAAAGTATTTTAGTAATGCATGATGATATTGATCTCGAAGTGGGTGACATTAGATTAAAATTTAGTGGCGGACACGGAGGGCATAATGGTTTAAGGGATATAACTAATCATTTAGGAAAAGATTACTGGAGATTAAGGATTGGGGTAGGTCACCCAGGAACAAAAGATTTAGTTCATAACTATGTTTTAAATAATCCATCAAAACAAGACGCAGAAGAAATTAGCTTATCCATTGGTGAATCATTTCAGTTAATAGATATATTATTAGATGGTGAATTTGAAAAATTCACAAAACAATTACACACGAGGTAAAAAATGGGTTTTAAATGCGGAATCGTTGGCTTGCCAAACGTTGGGAAATCAACTTTATTCAATGCGTTAACAAAAAATAAAGTAGCAGCAGAGAATTATCCTTTTTGCACTATTGATCCTAACGTTGGGATTGTAGAAGTGAATGATCAGAGATTAAATCAGTTGTCAGAAATTGATAAGCCAAAAAAAATCATCCCAGCAGTAATTGAGTTTGTAGATATAGCTGGCTTAGTTGCTGGAGCTTCAGAAGGTGAGGGTTTAGGAAATAAATTTTTAGCTAATATAAGAGAAACAGATGCAATTGCACATGTAATTAGATGCTTCGAAAATGATGATATAACTCATGTAGCAGGAAAAATTGATCCTATATCTGATATTCAAACAATTAATACTGAATTATTATTATCTGATTTAGCAATAGTTGAAAAAAGTTTAACACGTTTAAAGAAGTTAACTAAAACTGGTAATAAAGAAATAATGCCAGAACTAAAAGTTATAGAAAAAATTGAAGAAGAATTAAACAACGGTAATTTTTTACAAGAAATATATAATGAAAATAAAGAATTACTTAAGCAATATAATTTCTTAACAGCAAAACCATTTTTTTTAATTTTAAATGTTGCTGATGATGAAATCAACGGCAATCAATTTACAAAAGATGTTGCAGAATATTGTGATGAAAAAAATATATCGTACATAGTGATTTCAGCAAATATAGAATATGATTTGTCCATGATGAGCGATGAGGAGAAAAAAGAATATTTTGAATTATATAATCTTAAAGAGTCTGGAATAGATAGAGTAGCTAAACATGGTTATGATATTTTAAATTTAGGTACATTTTTTACTTCGGGACCGACAGAAACAAGGGCATGGACTATTAAAAAGAAAGCGTTAGCGCCTGAAGCAGCAGGTAAAATTCATACTGATTTTCAAAAAGGCTTTATAAGAGCCGAAGTTATAGCATTCGATGACTATGTTGAACTTAAAGGATCGGTAAATGCAAAG
>JABHAT010000005.1 GCA_018674175.1 Gammaproteobacteria bacterium
ACTCCTCTTTGTGATACGATGTAAGTCAATGGTATTAAGGGTTGTGGGTTAAAGAGGAGGATTCAAAATCTCGTTCCTGCAAGGGAGTAACGGTTCAAGTCCGTTCAGCGGTACCATTTTTTAATAGAATTTGCCCTGATGGCACAACTGGATAGCGCGTCCCCCTCCTAAGGGGAAGGTTGCAGGTTCGACCCCTGCTCAGGGCACCATTAAAATATCTTACTTTCTTTTAATCTTAATGCTAACTGCGCGTTTCGCTTAGATTTGTCTTCAGCTCTAAGGCTTGCTGCTTTAACAGTATCAAGTAAATTAACCTCAATCATATCCTGTGCGCCATTGAGAATTTTTAAACAATCAGAATTTAAATTAATTAAATGTAATTTTCTTCCAGATACTTTGTATTTATTGGCTAAATTATCAATCAACATTATTGCAGAATGATCTACAACTCTTACATTTTCAAAATCAATTATGACGTTGTCAGGATCTTCTTGAACTGAAAATAGTTCATGAAAGTTTTTAACGGAAGCAAAAAATAAAGTTCCTTGAAGACCATAAATTTTCCAGTCATCTCTATTGTAACTAATCTTAATGTCAATTTTTTTTGCATGACTCCAGGAAAAAAATAATGCTGACACTATCACACCTAGAATTACTGCAATTGCCAAGTCAGCTACTATTGTGACGGCACCTACTAAGAGTCCTACGAACACATCTTCTTTTGGAATTTTTCCAAATAATCTTAAGCTTCCCCACTCAAATGTTTTTTCTGCAACTACAAACATAACTCCAATCAATGCAGCTAATGGTATTAATTCAATCCATTTTGATAAAAATAAAATAAACGATGCTAAAAATATTGCTGCAGATATTCCAGATAATCTTTTAAGAGCTCCATTATTTATATTTATCATGCTTTGCCCTATCATGGCACACCCACCCATGCCACCAAAAAAACCTGTTATTATATTTCCTATTCCTTGCGCCATTGACTCTTTATTAGGCTTCCCATTTGTATCTGTCATATCATCTATCAAATTTAATGTAAGCAATGTTTCAATAAGACCAATGCTTGCTAGCAAAAATGAATATGGGAGAATTATTCTTAATGACTCTAAATTAAAATCAATATTTGGAATTCTAAATTCTGGAATTCCTCCACTAATTGACCCAAGATCACCTACCGTTTTTGTATCTAACCCCAATAAAATTACAACTATTGATACAATTAATATAGAAGCTAGTGTCGATGGAATTGCTTTTGTAGCTAATGGAAATATATAGATAATTAATACTGTGACAGCTGTTAAGGTCATCATTATGAAAAGTGGCATTCCGCTCATCCAAACACTAATACCTTCTGGACTCATAACTTTAAAATGACCAAATTGAGCAATGAATATTACTATCGCTAAGCCGTTAACAAATCCCAGCATAACTGAATAAGGAACCATTCTTATATACTTTCCAAGCCTAAAAATTGCAAAGATAAGTTGCAAAATTCCCATTAAAACAACAGTCGCAAATAAGTACTCAACTCCATGCTGAACTACTAAAGCAACCATAACAACTGCCAATGCTCCTGTTGCACCAGAAATCATTCCTGGTCGTCCACCAAAAGCCGAGGTTGTTAGACATATTATTATTGCAGCATATAAGCCTGTTAAAGGAGATACATGAGCGATTAAAGCAAATGCGATAGCTTCTGGGACCATTGCAAGAGCAACAGTTAGACCACTTAATAAATTAGTTTTAACTTCTGAAAAATTATAAGATTTTGTAAACAACATTAGTTGTTCTGTCTCCTTATCTGGGTTAAGAAATTGAAATAATTAAGGAAACACAATCTAACACAATATATATAAAATCTATATATATATATATATTATAAATTACTTACTTAAAAAGTATTTAAGCTTTCTTCTAAATAATTTAAATTACGAATTATAGTTTTTTTGAAGATAGATTCTCCAATGAAAGGAGGTAATGAAATATTAGCAAGAAATTCTGATTTATAAATAATTTTAGATTTAGAATCAATTCTATGCTTTATTATCCATGAAGTTTTTCCTGAAGTAACAGGACTTTCTGCGTTTGAAATTACTTCAGCGTTTATAAGACAGTAACTATTATCCACACAATAACTTAGTAAAGATTCATACATTATCATTTCTCTACAAAAAAATAATATGCAATTTCTAAATGTATTTTTTACTTCAACTCTATTAATGTCTTTACTTAGAATTTCTGTTCTTACTAAGGAAGGGTTAAACCTATAAATATTTTCATAATCTGTAAGAAGATTAAAATTTTTTCTTAAATTATTGGGAGAATTGAATTCAAATTCAATATTGAAATTTCTTGAGCCATCACTATTTTTTTTTATATATATAGCCGACGTGTCAGCAAAAGTTTTTAAATTGAGGAAAATAAAAGCAAAAATGATTACTGTTATTTTCCCCACAAGTTTAACAATTATCTATTACGAAGAATTTTTTAAAGGAACTTTTGATAGTCCAAACAGATCTTATGCCTTTATTAAAAAGAACTACGTCTCCTTTGTTTAATTCATAGCTTTCAGATTCAGTTTCAACTAGCAAACTTCCGTCAAGCACATGAATATATTCATCACCTGGAAACTCATAATCAAATGTCATAGGATCACATCTCCACAAACCTGAGTATGTTGGCTGATCACTTGAGTTGGTTACACTTAACCAATGTACCTCACCCGCTTGCTTATCACCTATCATGAATGGCTCATAATTTTCTGCTGAAACTGTTGTTTTTAAAAATCCAGATGTATTACTCATTATAAACTCCTATTATTATTATGGTGAAAGTCTTTCTATATTCCAACTTTCATTCTTTCTAAAGAATTTCAGCCTATCATGAATTCTACCTTCGTGTCCTTGCCAAAATTCTATAGTTTCAGGAATGATTATAAATCCTCCCCAATGATCTGGTCGAGGTATTTTTTTTCCTTTATATTTATCTTCAAGAGCTTCAAGTTTGTCAGTTATCACTTCGTAATTTTCTATAATCTGACTTTGCTCAGATGCATGAGCACCTAATTGACTTAATCTTGATCTTGATTTGTAGTATTCGTCAGAAACTTTTATTTCTACTTTTTGAATCTTTCCTTCAACTCTTACTTGTCTCTCTAGTGCATCCCAGAAAAAATTTAATGCCACATTTGGGTTTTCAATAATCTCTCTCGATTTTCTACTAGTATAATTTGTATAAAATATAAATCCATTTTCATCATATGATTTTAAAAGAACCATTCTAGAAGATGGTATTCCATCCTTAGATGCTGATGCAACATTCATAGCATTGGGATCTTTTAAACCAATTTTTTTAGCTTCTTCAAACCAAATCTCAAATTGCTTAAAAGGATTCTTATTTATGTTTTCTTCTTTTAAATACATGCTGGCTACCGTTAACAATTCCGTTTATAATGTTTTCATTATTAATGATATATCAATTAGGGGTAAAAATGACAGATACTTTGATCAAAAAAGATGATGAACAGGGCTATATTGTTGCTTGGAAGCATAAACAAAACCATAACGATCTTGGTAAATTTGATAAAGAAATGTCTTATGGCGATGCTACAAAGGAATGTGAGAAGCTAATTGCAGAAAATGAAGAAAAAACTTTTTGGCCTGAAAAATCACTAGAAAGTAAAGAAGGTTTTAGATTCCCTTAATTTAAATAGTTAAATTAATACCTGTGCCTTGTATCCCACAATATCCTGCAGGATTTTTTGCTAGATATTGTTGGTGGTAATCCTCAGCATAATAGAACATTTCATTTAATTTTATTTCAGTAGTTATAATTCTATTTACGTTATTTTTTTCTAGATCATGCTGATATTTTTCTTTTAAATTATTTGAGACATCATAAAGCTTCTGATCATTCAAATAAATACATGATCGATATTGGGTTCCAATATCATTTCCTTGTCGCATGCCCTGCGTAGGATCATGGTTTTCCCAAAAAACTTTAAGTATTTTTTGAAAAATTAAATCTTCATTTTTGAAAATAACTTTTACAAGTTCAGCGTGACCAGTTAAGCCAGTACACAAATCTTTGTAAGTAGAGTTTTTTGTATAACCACCGCCATAGCCTACCGAAGTTACATGCACATATGGAAGTTTCCAGAATAATCTCTCGGCTCCCCAAAAACATCCAAGACCAAGAAAAACTTCTGCGAAATTAGTTGGGTAAGATGACTTTACCTTTTTTTTATTTACAAAGTGACATTCATCAACTTGAATCTCATCTATCCTATCTGGTAAAGCATTTTTTTCTGTAACTTCTATCATATTAAAATCATTATATTATATTAATATAAAAACAAAGGCCGCAAAAGCGACCTTAAGAGCTCAACATATATATTATTATTATTATTATTCTTTACTCAGGACCATATGCAAATGGAGATGCTAAACCAACTTTCCCTGATTGAGAGAAATTTTTACCATTTCCTGTGTATGTATTTTTAACAGACTTAAATACTTGAATATCAAATGGAGGAGCAACTGCTAATGGCATATTACTTACTGTAACAGCACCACCGTCAGCTCCAGCTACAGCTAAAAGCTCTTCATGACCTACATCACCAATTTTAAGTAGTTTTCTTTCGGCAGAGTCTTCAATTGTAATTGCTGCTTTTTCAGCACTCATTACTTCACCTACTAGACTAGCTATAACCGCTAAATGGCCGCCATGATTTCCACTCCAAAGCTCACAAATTGCATTGAACTGCTCATCCGACGCACCATCATCAACATATAAAGCTAATGACCATCCACCATCTGTTAAATTTCCTGTTTCACCTTTACATGGAGCATGCAACCAAGCAGCAACTTTTCGTCCGCTTAAATCTACACCATCTAAGTTTCCTTCGTCTATTGTCCAACCAACTTGCGCTTCACAAAATCCTTCTGTTGGTGGTTCTAAAAATATACATGGGCATACTAAATCACAGTTACATGATTCAAAATAATTACCTTTTACACTCCAGTTATCTGACATTGTCTTCCCCCTTAGTTAATTCTAATTATGGATTTATAAAATTCTTTAATTACTAATACTTTATCGTCCTTGTCCATAAAGTCAATCTTTTAAGATAAATTAATAAAATCATATATTTAATAGGCTGTATACCAATAAAAATATTAATTATATAAGAGAAATTAGTCTCAACATGTTGAAATATTGTTCACAAAGTATTAAATTCTTAGTCATAAAAAAAAATAGAATAAGGAATACTGCATGTCTAGCCAAGAAAATTTAAGTAAAATTCAAAAAAATACAGTAGTTTCAGGGATTATCGCGATTTCTTTGGCAAGTTGGTATTTTCTTTTCACAATGAATTCAAATATGGCGCACATGAATATGGGCACAAGTTCAAGTGAAATGAAAATGGACATGAAGCCAAAAAGTGAAATGAAAATGGACATGAAGCCAAAAAGTGAAATGAAAATGGACATGAAGCCAAAAAGTGAAACTTGGCTTCCAGATACGTATTGGATGCCACCAATGGATAATAACTGGAGAACAAATGATTTTTATCAGTTAGTTGTAATGTGGATCATTATGATGATAGCTATGATGAGCCCAAGTATTATTCCAACTGTACTAATGTTTGCCACAGTAAATAAAGCCAAACAAAAAAATAATTTACAATACACACCTACATATATATTTTATTTCGGTTACTTAATCGCATGGGTGATATTTTCAATTGCTATATCTATTATTCAGTATCCTTTGCACCAAGTAAGCTTAATAAATCCAATGATGTCATCCATAAATAATTCCCTGTCTGCACTAGTATTAATAATAGCTGGCATTTATCAACTAACCCCATATAAAAATGCATGCCTAGATAAATGTCGATCACCTTTATCTTTAGTAATGTCTAACTGGAAAGATGGAAATGTTGGTGCTTTAAGAATGGGTCTTGGGCATGGTTTTTATTGTGTGTTTTGTTGTTGGTTTTTAATGGCCATTTTGTTAGTTGCTGGCGTTATGAACCTATACTTTGTAGTTGCTCTAACTATTTTTGTTTTGCTGGAAAAACTAATCTTGACCCCGGAGTCTTTCGAAAATACTTTTCAAAAATTAATTACAATAGTACCAGGTATAGTTTTCATTGTAGGCGGTATATACTATTTATTTAACTAAAAATATTTTCTTGCAAAAACCATAAATATTGGTTTATTATAAAGATACGTATAAAGTATCTCTTTATACAGCCATAAAGCATGGGAAAAAAGCTTACCTTAAGTTACTTTATAAGGAGGCAATATGTATAAACTTGCAAAAATAATGGCGGCACATCCAAATAGGAAAATCAATGGTCAGTACAGAAGATTGTACTATCGTGGAGTAATGCCACATAAGCTGTAAGCTATACTTAACCTAATGTTAAGAACGAGTTCATCTATTTATAGATGGGCTCACTTAGGTTCTTGGACTATAAAAAAATTTTGCATTCTTTCTTTTAAATATATTTCAGAAAGATAGAACGGCAACATGTCTCGGTATCTTAATCCTAATTTTTCAGCCGCTATTTTATCTTTCTCTTTATTTTTATGAGTCAATTCTTTAGCTTCTAAAACTTGAGAATCTTTTTCTTGAATCTCTTTTTTAAGAACACCACCTAATAGAAAAATAACTCGGCTAGCATGCCTATTTCCAAGTAAAAACTCATCAACATCTTTAGAGACATCTTTTGAAGTATGATTTCCCAAACTATCAAAGTTTAATTTTCCTTCTTTTTTAGCGGCAAACTCTTTATTCATTAAATGAAATAATTTTTTTTCAAATTCTTTAAAATTATTGGGGCAGATATGATCCTCAAAACATAATTTCACTACCATTTGATCTGGCGAAGAACTATATGGTTTTTTATTTGTAATTAGTTCTGATAAAGCTACGGTCTTAAAAAAATATCCAATCATATATGAGTCCACCCACATATTTTCCGGCAGCTTTTTATCTGGCGTCCATCCTTCTATAGAAGTTAATAAAGAGGATAAAGAATCATAAATTTTTTTTGCTTTTGAGGCTTTTGATAATCCAAACATACTTGTATTATATTATTCGCCCATTATATTAACAATTACTTTTCTAACATAACCACGATTTCTATGTTCGTATAAATATATACCTTGCCATGTCCCAAGCACTAACTTTGAATTAATTATTGGTATAGAAAGGCTTGTATTTGTCAAAAGGCTTCTTATATGAGCTGGCATATCATCAGGTCCTTCAGAATTATGTTCATACAAACTTTCATCTTCAGGAGCAATTCTACTAAAAAATGATTCTATATCTTTTAAAACAGCTGGATCTGCATTTTCTTGAATTATTAATGAAGCAGAAGTATGCTTTATATACAGTGAACACAATCCGTTCAGAATTTTTGAACTTCGCACATGTTGAGAAACATCAAAAGTAATATCAACTAAAGACTTTGGCTTTGTGTTTAAAGTAAGATCTAAATTAATAATTTTCATAAATTATATGTACTTAGTTAATTATATATTTTTTTTAATAAATATTGACTTTATTTAGCTTTTATCATATCTTTTTTTAGTTATGATCAAAACTATTTTAAAAATTAGAAATTCAAAAAAAACCAAATATTTAGGGTATTTTATTGCTTTATTATTTGTATTTAACGCTAACCTTTCTTACGCTTTTAATGAAGACTGCGTTAAACAACAAGCTTTGTATTCTATGATAAATAGTGTAGAAAACTCAACATGTCCTGGCCATGTCAAAAATAATTTAGATAACCAAGTTCAGAAAGAAAGTGTGGAATGCCAAGAATGTGATAAATGCTCCAACATAAATCAAATTTCATTAATTGTTTATGAGTTTGAATACTTAGCAAAAACAAAAGGTAATGCTCATAATGTTTTAATCAATAAATTATTATCTCAAAAAAAACACCCTGAAGGGCCTCCACCCAAATTATTTTCTTAAAAAATTAATCACCATTAAAGGTGATAGCTTGTATATTTTTAATTTTTAGGAAAAGTAATGCGATTTTTATTTTATATTATAATTATTTTCACTCTGTTTAATTCAGTATCTTACGCACGTCCAATTTCTTATGCTGGAGGTTGGACCACTATGTTCATGAACGATGACAACAGAAATAAAATGCATGTACATTTTTCGCCAACACATAAAATGTCTATAGGATTAAATATTGAATATTTTCATGACGAAGAATTATTTTTTAATTCCATTCAAGTAAATAATCTTCTTAAACGTTGGAACAAAAAAAAGAGTCAGGCAAATTTATATCTTAAGTCTGGATTTGGAATTGCCTATACTGATAAAAATAAATTTGATGGAAAATCACAAGCTGCAGGATTTACAGGAATATCATTTGATTGGGAAAATCGAAGTTATTTTGTTAAGTATGAAAATCGTTATTTTGAAGCTGAAAAAATCTACAATTCTTTTTCACAATCTGCAACTTTTGGTATAGCTCCTTATGAGGGGAGTTATGGAGACTTGCATACTTGGTTAATGATAAAAGTAGAAAATAAGCCTGAAAAAGAAGATAACTTAACAGTAACTCCATTAGTACGCCTATTTAAGAATGTTCATTTATTTGAATTAGGATTAAATGATAGAGGTAAATTCTTATTTAATTATGTAAAACGTTATTAAGATATTTATGAAGGAGAAAATCATGAAAAAGATTTATTTATTTATAACCCTAGTGTTATTTTGCTTTAGCTTAAATATTAATGCAAATGAAAAAAATGATTTTAAAGAAGTTCATGTGTCAGTCAATGGATTAGTTTGTGACTTTTGCGCACAGTCTATAGAAAAATTATTTAAAAAAGAAGAAGCCGTGCAAGATATAGACGTGGATCTAAAAATGGGCATGGTCACAATACACATTAAAAGTGATGCGATTATGGATGACGTTAAAATAACAGAATTAATAACGCAATCTGGATATAGCGTTGAAGGTATTCATCGTGTTCAATAATGCTAATAAACAGGCTTTATTTTCAATACTAAGCTTGTTTACAAGTATTGGAACACTACTTTGCTGCGCTCTTCCTGCGTTACTTGTGACGCTTGGAATGGGTGCAGTTTTAGCTGGCTTAATTTCTATGTCACCTTGGATAACAAATATTTCTAATTACAAAAACTATATATTTATAATAGCAGGAATTATGCTGGCTCTTTCTATTTTAATATTATGGCTTAATCGAAATGCTCCGTGTCCAATTGACCCGATACAGGCCAAAGCTTGTACGAAATTAAGAAAAATAAGTCTATATAGTATTATATTTTCTACATTAATTTATTTAATAGGTGTCTTCTTTACATTTTTTGCGGCTGATTTTCTTTAATTTAAATTTATAGTTTCTGCAGTTACTGACTATAAATTTATGGTGGCTATGGGTGCATCTGAATATGCCTATGTATAGGTCTATTTAAGACGTGAGTTTGCCATATTCCCATGTATATTCCCATTTAATAAATTTATGGGATTACCTTAGCTTTAACTTTCTAAAAATTAAATTTGTGATTTAAAATCTAGAAGTTTTTTATAATGCTAAATGACAATGAATTTGGGTCGACTGCGTCAGGCTTATCTTCTCCTGACAAAGAAGTAAGACCATCACCCTCTCCGTAATCCTCATACAATACTCTTTCCTATTTATTACCCTTTTTTACTTCTTAAAGATTCATTAATTCTAAAAAATATAATATATATATAATTATAATAATAATATATAATTTTTATCGATGTATAGAGCATGAAAATCTACCAATTAATTAATTTAAAGAAAGGAGCTATCTATTATATTGGTCGGGCATATAAAAGATGAGATTATCATTTTGAATTGATTCAAAAGAGAACAAATTAATAATGCAAACTATAGTTTGAAATAATAAATAATTATGACAAAAAAAATAAAATCAAGATGTATTATCTCCAGCGCAGCATTTGCTGTTAAAAAATCTT
Source organism: Gammaproteobacteria bacterium (assembly GCA_018674175.1). Classification (GTDB taxonomy): domain Bacteria; phylum Pseudomonadota; class Gammaproteobacteria; order Poriferisulfidales. The sequence continues at coordinate 10,025 of JABHAT010000005.1, forward strand.
TAATTACTCAATATGACCCTCTTATTCAAAAACCTCCAGTTATTGGAGATCTTGTATTTGGCGAAGTCAGCACGCTTGGGCATCATAGTATTATAGAGAGTAAATCTAGTAGGAAGCACACTCTAAATGTCGGCACACGAGCAATTTTTGTCTTTGGTAATCGTTATGCACCTGACCAGTTCGAAGGAATAGTTCCTAAATTATCACAGGAATTTGTTGATCTTTTTAGTCAAGGTGGTGTGATTGGGAACGTAAAAACACAAAGTCAATTAATTGGCGTACCAACTAAAATAAAAGTGTTGGGGTACGTTTGCGATAATAGAGGTAATGTTATAAATACAACTAAGCATAAACTTATAAATCCAAATAATGATAAAAAAAATAAAGGTAGGGCGAAACTTATTTTATGCGTTGGTACTTCAATGAATAGTGGGAAAACTCATGCAGCTGCGGCATGCTGTTATGCCATTTCATCTATGGGGAAAAGTAGCCGTGCTGCAAAAATTACAGGCACAGCAAGCCTAAAAGATATTTTATTAATGAATGATTGTGGAGCAGATCATGTTGTAGATTTTACTTATTTTGGTTACCCCTCTACATATATGATGGAAGAGGCTAAATTATTAGAAATGTTCCGAAACTTTGATGATAAGTATGGTAATAACCCAAAGAATTATATTGTTGTTGAGTTCGCAGATGGTATATTTCAAAGGGAAACAGCTATGTTACTAAAAATTCCAGAAATACAGGAACGCATAGACAAACTTATATTTTGTGCCCCAGACTCAATTGCTGTATATGGTGGTATTAAAGCTTTACACGAAAAATTTGCTTTAACCCCAGATGCTATCTCCGGTTTATGCTCCAGTTCACCTTTAGCCATTCGAGAAATAAAAGAGTTCACAGATATTCCTATACTTCAAAGCATGGAAAAAAATTATGAAAAAATATTTAATATTATAAAATAGATATTTCTGTCGCAGAACTATAGCGCAATTATGCTATCTCTTTCTATTATTTCTATTTTTTGAACTATTGCTAGACCTTCACATAAGACTAACAATAAATTTAATGGCAGAAAAAAGTAAGTGGATTTTTTCATAATCTTAATTCTAACCATTATTTAAGCGCCTCTGGATTTTTAATATAAATATCTTGCTGAGGGAATGGTATCTCAATACCATTTGCTTTAAATTTATCCCAAATAGAAAACATAACATCACTTTTAGGTTCATAGCGACCTTGAATAACATCATCTACCCAGAAAAAGAGTAGAAAATTCACTGAACTGTCAGCAAAATCAGTTAGAACGCATGTCGGCTCTGGGTCGACACTACATCTGGGATGCTCTTTAGCAGCCTCTAAAATAAGTTCTTTTGCTTTTTTAATATCAGATTTATAGGAAACACCAAGTTTTAATTCAATACGTCCTTTTCTATTGCTATACGTCCAGTTGATAACTGGGTTAATTACAAAATCTTCATTCGGAATCATGATTTCTTTACCGTCAAAAGTCTCAATCAAGGTATATCGTGCGCTTGTATGCCTTATTGTTCCAAATGTACCGTCATTAAGTTCAATCAAGTCATCTTTTTGAACAGATTTTTCAAACAACAAGATAATGCCGCTAATAAAGTTTGATGCAATTTTTTGTAAGCCAAAACCAATACCAATACCAATTGCACCACCTAAAAAAGCAAATGCTGTAAGGTCTATTCCTAAAAAATTAAGTGCCAATAAAAATGCAATAAAATAAATAACACTTTGAAAAGCTTTCGTTATGAGAGCTTTATTACTTTCTTTTAAACCTTTTATTAATTTGATACGCTTTTCTACAAAACCAGAGACTACACCCACAACCCAAAACAAAATTGCAATAAATATTAAAGCTTTGGTAAGTATATAAACTGAGACATGAATTTCTCCAAATTTAAAGGAGAGATTATCAGAATTTAGAAATTCACGTATAGGGCTCAAATAATCCATAAAACCTAAATATAGAAAAGCTACAAAAAAAAATAACAATAGAAGGGCTGAGACCCACGGCTTTGGCTTTAATAGTACAGTCCAAATTTTATTCACATTACCATCCTTTTTTTTAAAATTATTTCAATCTATATAGTAAAATATATACTGAAAACTCATAGCCTCTATTTAACAGTTCTTATAATTTTTTCTTCAAACACTCTCAAGAGAGTGCTCTCTAAACTTATTCTATTATTCTACTTCTAAATCGTATTGACTTTCGTCTTCTAAATCGTATTGACTTTCGTCTTCTAAATCGTATTGACTTTCGTCACCATCATCACCCTCTGTGGTTTCATTATCATTTTCATCGTACTGGTAACTATCTACATCTTTACTGTCTATGGTGATATCAGCAGAACCATTATCACCATGGTCATCCGCATTTGATGCTAGCGGCAACATAGTGAAAAACATGATAAGTATAATATGTATATATTTCATAATTGTCTCATTTGTAGTTATTGTAACAAGCGGAATATAAACTATTTTTAATGAGCAGGAAACATAAATATAAGGCCCAAAGAGGCGCGTCCAGGGCGCTATTTTTTCAATAGTTTTTTTAACTTTTTTCTAAATGTAGTAAGAAAATAATATAGAGATTAGTAGTAAATAATGGGAATATGGCTTGTATATTCCCATGGATACCCCTAGATGCATATATAATCATATGAGCAAGTAAATACAGGGATATAAAGGATATTTAAGCTTTTTAGGTAGTTCTAAATAGTGAAATGATTTGAATATGGTGGCTATGGGTGGAATTGAACCACCGACCCCAGCGTTATGAGTGCTGTGCTCTAAC
>JABHAT010000004.1 GCA_018674175.1 Gammaproteobacteria bacterium
ACTTTAAAAATCCTTTTTTTATAAAAATCAAACCATCAATTGTGTACTGGGGATTCGCACTATTCTTTATTATTAGTTACTTCATAAAAAGAACAAATGTAATTAAAAATCTTCTAAAAGAACAAATTGAGTTAACTAATAAAAAATGGAATATACTTTTAAGTTCGTGGATAATTTTCTTTGTCTTTTGTGGATTTTTAAATCTATATGTGGCTAATTATTACTCCGAAGAACAATGGGTAGAATTTAAATTTTACTTTTTAGGTGTAGTGTTGCCAGTATTTTTTATTATATTAAATGGACTATACATCGGTATTAATACTAAAAAATAAATACTTCGTTTACTAGTCTGCTATATCTGAAGTTAGATCAGAATCATCAACATTTCCGTCTGAAATTTGAAATGTTCTTTCTTCTAAATAAGCATCTCTATACAAAGTATATTTATCACTAGAAATTTCGCTTGCTATATCTTCTTTAGCAAGTAGATTTGCTCTGCTGTCAACAGCATTTACTCCAACCATTACGTTTCTAAATGATACATCATTGAGCCATGCAAGTGGATTAAGATACATTGAAATTACTCTTCCCGGAATATCTCTTACACTACTAGATCCTAATAATGGGAGTATCACGTATGGTCCAGAATTAACACCTAGCGATCCTATAGTTTGACCAAAGTCTTCAGGCGCATGAGTAAGACCCAAATATGATGCCACATCAAATACTCCGCCAATACCTACTGTTGAGTTAATAGTTAACCTTCCAACAGAAGTTGCGAATTGTTTTGGTTTTCCTTGAAGTAAATTATTTATAGCATTATCAATTTCACTTAAATTTGAGAAAAAATTTGTAACACCAGATTTTACTGGTTCAGGGGTAAGTGCATTATAACCTTTAGCAAGAGGTTTAAATAAAAGGGAATCAATAGTGTCGTTCATTACAAAAACAGGAGCATTTACTGCTTTCCAAGGATCACTTGAATCGGAAATAGAATTCCCTGAATAAGAAGCACAACCACTTAAAATTATAGACATAAAACCTATTAATAATACTCTCATATTTCTCATTTCATCTCCTTAATAACCTGTACCTTCAAAAATAATAACTAGTTAAATATAATGATATGCTCGATAAAAGCATAAGTACAGCTTTACTTTTTAGTTGTATTTTTTAGCCTTAAAGCATTCAATGCGATAAAACCTTGCGCATCTTTATGGTCATAGGCGCCATGATCATCATCAAAGGTTGCTAAGTTTGAATTATATAAACTATTATTTTCAGACTTTCTTCCTTCTATAGTTATATTACCTTTATACAAGGATAATCTAACAAAACCATTAACTGTTTTTTGGGTTGAGTCAATAAACTTTTGTAAATTTTCTCTCTCAGGACTCCACCAAAAACCATTATAAATCATATTTGCATATTTAGGCATCAATTCGGTTTTAAGATGCGCCACTTCTCTATCAAGTGTAACAGACTCTATAGCTCTTCTAGCTTGCAAAATAATTGTTCCTCCAGGAGTCTCATAACAACCTCTTGATTTCATTCCTACATATCTATTTTCTATAATATCTAGTCTTCCTATAGCATTTTTTGCTCCGATATCATTTAATGATTCTAAAAGATTAGCAGGGCTCATTTTTTTACCATTTAAAGCTATAGGATCTCCTTCAAAAAATTCTAACTCTAATTCTTCGGCAACATCTGGAGCATTTTGAGGGGAACTAGTCCATCTCCACATATCCTCAGGAGGTGAACACCAAGGATCTTCTAAAACTTTTCCCTCATAAGATATATGAAGAAGGTTGGCATCCATAGAGTATGGTGGTGTATTTTTTTTATCCATTTCAATAGGAATTTTATTCAAAGCCGCATAAGATAATAACTTATCTCTTGAGTTCAAATCCCACTCTCTCCAAGGAGCAATTATTTTTATATCTGGATTTAATGCATAAGCTGATAACTCAAAACGAACTTGATCATTACCTTTACCTGTTGCGCCATGGGAGATTGCATCAGCACTACATTCTTTAGCAACTTCTATTAATTTTTTTGAAATTAAAGGTCGGGCAATAGCTGTGCCCAAGAGATATTGTTCTTCATATAGAGTATTAGCTCTCAACATCGGAAAAATGAAATCTTTTGTAAATTCTTCTTTTAAGTTATCGAGATAAATTTGTTTTACACCTAATTCTTCAGCTTTTTTCTTTGCAGATTCAATTTCTCCTTTTTGCCCTAAGTCTGCTGTATAAGTTATTACTTCGCACTTGTAATTATCTTGCAGCCATTTAACTATTATAGATGTATCTAAGCCACCAGAATAAGCTAGAACTACTTTTTTAATATTCTTATCTTTCATCTTACGAAGTTACTTTTTCTATCATTTTTTTTAACTCACCTTTTTCATGAAGCTCTAAAGTTATATCGCATCCACCAATAAATTCACCACCAATATATACTTGTGGGAAAGTTGGCCAATCTGCAAATTTTGGCAAATTTTGAAATATTTCTGGGTCCATTAAAATATTTACATAAGCAAATTCTGCCCCACATTGTTTCAATGCCTCAGACGTTTTACTTGAGAAGCCACATTGCGGCATTTGTGGAGTACCTTTCATGTATATAATTACCTTATTATTTTCTACTTGCTCTTTAATTCTATCTAAAACATCCATAATTTCTCCTAGTTACATATTTTAATCTAAATTTTCCTGAAACCATAACTCAGTAGCAGCAGCATGCCAAAGCTTATTACCATCTATTGCTGTTTTATAATCGTTAGGTTTTTCTAATAGCTTTTCTATATAGTCTCTATTGTATAAGTCCCTATTATAGCATTTACTAGAGCTAAGAATATCATAAACAAAGTCATAATATTCACCCCTTATATATTTTAAAGCTGGCATAGGAAAATACCCTTTTTTTCTTGTGATTACGTCATTTGGAAGAAGATCATCACATATAGATTTTAAAATATTTTTACCGTTCCTTTTCAAATGTAAATCTGGATGTATTTTAAAAGACGCCTCAATCAATTTATGATCTAAAAAAGGTACTCTCGCTTCTAACCCCCAAGCCATAGTCATGTTATCTACCCTTTTCACTGGGTCATCTACAACTAGTGTCGTAATATCAAAATTTAGAACATTTCCTATTAGGCTTTCTGAGTCAATAGCTTTGAATTTTTCCTCAATCATTTTTGAAGTATAATTATTCTCAAATTGTAAATTCAAAAATTCTTTAATTTCTTTATCACTTCTATCTAAATAATGCTTAGAAAAATTATTATGATTATTCAATTCTAAATACATTTTTTTATACCAAAAATATCCTGCAAAACCTTCATCAGCGCCTTGTCCAGATAAAATAACCTTCACGTCTTTACTGACTAATTCAGACAGCATGTAAAAAGCTACTGCATCTTGAGCAACCATAGGTTCTGACATTGCTCTAACAGCTTCTGGCAATTTAGAAAGCACGGAATCATTATCAATAATAAATTTTTTATGATTAGTTTTAAATTTTTTAACAACTTGATCAGAGTAAAAAAATTCACTTCCTTTTTCTTCTTCATCATCTTCAAAACCAATACTGTACGTCTTTAAATTTGGAAACCTCTCTTTTGCAAGGGCAACAATTAAGCTAGAATCTAGGCCACCAGATAGCAATACACCAACATCAATATCTGATGCCGATAATCTTTTTTCAATAGAATTTATTAGTAAATCTTTAGTAATACTTACAGCTTCTTGTTCATCCGTTATATAATTAGATTCTCTTGTGGCATCTAATTTCCAATATTGATTTATAGATAATTTCTTATCTTTATTGATTATTAAATAATGACCTGGGGGAACCTTTTTTATGTTTTTAAATATTGTATTTGGTGCTGGAACAACTGCATGTAATGAAAAGTGCATATGTAAAGATTTTGGATCTAGCTCTAAATCAATATCTTTTTTTGCAATAATGGACTGAAGTGATGAACCAAATCTAAAAAAATTATTAGAGTTTGAAAAATACAAAGGCTTTACTCCAAATCTATCTCTAGCAAGGAAAAGACTCCTTTTTTTAGAATTCCATATAGCTAAGGCAAAATCTCCCTCAAACCTCTTAAGGCATTCATGCCCCCACTCTATGTAAGATTTTAGAACAACTTCAGTATCACCAGAAGTTTTAAATACATATCCTTTTTTTACAAGTTTATTTCTTAATTCTTTATAATTGTAAATACATCCATTATACACCATACTTAATTTAGCTTCTTGATCTTCAAAAGGCTGGTTGGACGCGTTTGATAAATCAATTATAGATAATCGAGAATGTCCTAAGAAGATATGATCTTTTGTGATAAATCCAGAGTAATTTGGGCCTCTGGACTTAATTTTGTTAAGCATCAGCTCGTTATCTTGATTACAGCAATTATTTTTAAAAAGGTATTCGCCTACTATTCCGCACATTGTATAATTATAACAATATTATTTGAAAAGACTTGTATGAAACCAGAATTATTAAAAAATAAAATTATTGAATGGGGGCATGAGCTTGGGTTTGATGGTGTGGGCTTTACAGATATAGATTTAAAAGAAGATGAAACTCATTTATTGAATTGGTTGGAGAATAAATTTCATGGTGAAATGCATTACATGGAAAAACATGGTGTCAAAAGATCTCAACCTGATAAATTAATGCCTGGAACCGTAAGAGTAATTTCATTCAGAATGAACTATTTACAAGACAACACATATGATTCAAAAAAAGTTTTAGAGAATAAAAATCTTGCCTACATATCTAGATATGCTCTAGGGAAAGATTACCACTCTGAAATGAGAGACAGACTTCACACAATTGCTAAAAAAATTAATCAAGAAGTCGATGGTTTTAAATACAGAGCTTTCGTTGACTCTGCGCCAGTTCTTGAAAAAGCTATTGGACAAAAATCTGGCTTAGGGTGGATTGGTAAAAACACCTTACTAATTAATAAAAAAAATGGTTCATATTTTTTTCTAGGTGAAATATATACTAATATAGATTTTGACATAGATAAAAAATCTAAAAACTTTTGTGGGCAATGCTCAGAATGCATTGATAAATGTCCAACTAATGCAATAATATCCCCTCATGTTTTGGATGCTAAAAAATGTATAGCATATCTAACAATTGAATTAAAAGGCTCTATACCAAATGAATATAGGGATAGTATTGGTAATAGAATTTTCGGTTGCGATGATTGTCAATTAGTTTGTCCGTGGAATAGATTTAGCGAAGAAACAAGAATTGAAGAATTTACACATAAACACGAATTAGATTCCCCAACATTAATTAGTTTATTTAATTGGACGGAAAAAGAATTTAAAGAAAATACAAAAAAAACACCTATTAACCGAATATCATATTTTCAATGGTTACGAAACATAGCGATTGGTTTAGGGAATGCTGAAAAAAATAATGATGTAATTCAAATATTAAAAAATAAAAAAAATAATATTACTGATCCTATTTTAAATGAACATATAGATTGGGCAATAAAAAAACAAACAAATTAAAAAACTTAATTTTTTTACACTAGCTATGTCTCGCTCCATGCAAAACGCAAACAAAATATAATTTTTCTTCACTGCTAGTATTTAAAACCTTATGAAATACATTGTTCTTTACCAAAACAATATCACCAGAATCCACAAGAAACTTTTCATCATCTAGTTGCATCTCACCCTTACCACTAACAAAAAAATAAACTTCTTCTTGCCCACTATGATTGTGTCCAGACGTTTCTTTTTTAGGATTAAGATCAGTACTACTTAATACTAAATCCTTTAAAGTTGTATTATCCTGAACTACATAACGATCATCGTTTTTAACAACTTTTCCGTCTACTTTAAATTTAGCTAAATTTAAAAAATGTTTTTTATCTCCTGTTATTTTCATACCATATAAACCTTAAACTAGCTGCATTGCTATACTTGCAGTTTTTTTTATAATTTTATTATTCGCATCAAGATATACCAGTATTGGAGAGTGTTTTTTAATTTGATCTTCTTGCACATCTATGTAGGAGGCAATTACTAGCTTATCTCCAGGATTAGCTTTATGAGCTGCAGCGCCATTAACAGATATAATTCCACTTCCGGGCTCGGCTAATATTGTATATGTAGAAAATCTTTCACCATTTGTAACGTTGTAAATTTCAATTCTTTCATACTCATAAATCGATGCTTGTGCCAATATATCGCTATCAATAGCGCAAGATCCGTCATAATTTAACTCTGAATGCGTCACGCGAGCACCATGCAATTTTGATTTTAAAAATGTTAAGTTCATTTAAATACCTAAATTATATTTACAGCAATTGTTTTATTGTTTAGATTTTATAATTATATTGTCAATAAGTCTAATATCACCAAGATATACTGCTATAAGTGCTATTAAATCATTATCATTTCGATGCTGCAATGTTTTTAAATCTCTGATTGTGAAATACTCTAAATTGATAAAAGATTGTAAAAATAATTCATTTATCATTGCAGTAATTTCATTTATCGAAATATTATCGTTATATAATTTTTTTGATAGCAATAATGAACTTTGAATCTCACTAGCTATCTTTATCTCCTCCTTTGTAAGGAAATTATTTCTTGAGCTTAAAGCAAGCCCATCTTTATTTCTCACAGTATCTGCAGAAATAATATTAATATTATAATTATAGATTTTTATTAACTCCTTAATAACAATTATTTGCTGATAATCTTTTCTTCCTAACAGTATATTTTTAGGTTTAATAATTTGAAAAAATCTATGGATAATATCTATTACTGCTAGAAAATGACCCGGCCTATATTTTCCACAAAGATCATCTGTTATTTTTTTTGGCTCTAATTTAGTATCAAAAGGATTTGAAAAATTTTCAATATCATTTTTTTCAGGAATCAATAGATAGTCTATTCCAATTTTTTTAAGACTTTGAATATCTTTGTCCAAAGTTATTGGATACAAATCAAAATCACTTTTATTAGTAAATTGATTTTCATTTACGTATAAACTTACACAAATATTTCCAGAATTTTTTTTTGCCTTGGTAATTAAAGATAAGTGTCCTTGATGTAAATTTCCCATTGTTGGAATAAATGATTGCACTTGCAACTTAGAATTTATAAATTTTTCTATGGATCTGTAAATTTTCATTATTAATTTAAATTCTTAACATAGTCATGAAATTTTTTAATTGCTTCTTTTATGCTTGAGCTTTCTTCTAAAAAATTCTTTGCAAAGCTTGGCGGGTTCTTAGAGATACCAATTATATCGTATATAACCTGAACTTGGCCGTTACAACTCTCCCCTGATCCAATTCCTATTACTGGCACATTTACTGATTGAGTTATTAGTTTTGATAATTTCTTATCAACACACTCAAGCAAAATCATTTCTACTCCTAAGTTTTCCAATTCTTTGGCTTGTCTAAAAATTTTGTCATACTCTAATTCTGTTTTTCCATATACTCTTATGTCTTCCTTTTTTACAGAGTACTGTGGAAGAAATCCTAGGTGCCCGCATACTGGTATATTTTTGGAAATTATTTCTTTAATTATATTTTTATGTTTATCTTGATACTCAATTTTGACAATATCTGCATTTATTTCTAACAATTTTTTTGCAAATATAATTGCAGAATTTTTATCATTATATGAATTTATTGGCATATCTGACATTAATAAAAAATTTTTTTTATATTTTGATACGCAAGAAGTGTGATATAAAATCTCATCTTTTTTCACACTATGAGTATTCTCATCTCCTTTAATAACCATTCCTAATGAATCACCTACTAGTACAATATCAATTTTTAAATCATCTAAGATTTTAGAGAATGATGCGTCATAACAAGTAACGCAAACAATTTGGTTTTTTGCTTCCACATACCGATTAAATTTTTCTCTAATTTTACTCATTTATAATACTAGCTAAAGGGTTAAAATAATGTCTTCCGGACTCTATAGAGTAAATTTTATTTAAAAGATTTTTATAGTCAATTTTATTATTTACAAAATCTATATCTTCAGCATTTACAATTAACAGCGGGGAGCCTTCGTATGAGTTAAAAAACTTTAAATATGTTGAATTTAATTTTTCAAGATATTTACTTGTTATGTGCTTTTCAAAATCTCTACCTCTTTTTTTTATTCTTTTAATTAAAGTATCTACTGGCGCCTGTAAATATATTAAAAGATCAGGCTTTGGTATATCTACTGTCATATATGAATAAAGCTGATCATATAAATCATATTCTTCATTACTTAATGTTACTTGTGCAAATAATCTATCTTTTTGCAACATAAAGTCAGATACTCTAGTTTTTGAAAAAATATCCTGTTGCTTAAAAGATTGAACCTGTCTAGTCCTTGTTAATAAAAAATAAAGTTGGGTTTGAAATGAAACTTCTCTCTGATTTTTATAAAATTTTGATAGAAATGGATTATCGTCGACATTTTCCAGTATCAGATCTGCATCCCACTCGAGAGCTAGTTTATTTGATAAGCTAGTCTTACCAACTCCTATTGGCCCTTCAATTACAATATATTTTGAAGCTAAGTCTCTCATTATTCTTTAATTTTTCTAATATCATTATATTGGCAATCTTTTATCAAATCTTTTGCGTAACCTTGCTTAGGAATATGAGCTTCTGGATCTATGTCCATTAAAGGTAGCAGTACAAATGCTCTTTGATAAATATTAATATGAGGAATTAATAAAATATCTGACTGGTATATTAAATCACCATATAAGATTATATCTAAATCAATAATTCTTTCAGACCATCTAATTGAACTTTTATCTCTCCCCATAGAAGACTCAATATCCTTTAATGATAATAATATATCTTCCGGAGATTCACCACATTTAAACATAACTACACAGTTTATATAATTATCTTGATTACTTGGCCCCATTGGAGCGCTCTCATAAAAATTGGATGTCTTTGTATTATTAAACTTATCTAACTTTGAGATAGCATGAATAGCTTTTTTAACTTGCTCAATTGGATTATTTAAATTGCTTCCTATGCCAACATATAAATCCTTTGTATTATTTATTTTTTCTTTTTCCATAATACTTTTTACCTCTTTCTCTTTTTTTACCCTTAACATTTTTTTGTATCTCATACCACTTATCGGCATAAAATTTTAATTCATGATCAATTTGAGATCTAATATAGAAAAAATCATATGCTGCTCTAAATTTGCTAATTTCAGTTAAGTATTGGACATTTCTACTACTAAGATTTAAAAAACTACTTTGCAAAGACCAAATAGTAAAGATTGTGGATTGAAAAAAATCAGGTACAGCAATATATTCTCCTTGTGACTGCATAACTTTTTTGAAAGCTCTGTCTATTCCTGAAGAACTATCATCAGAATACTTTACTTCTAATTCTTGAAAGTATGGCCATAAAAAAACTGCGTATATAAAAGATGGATTTACATGCAACCCATCATTAATTCTAGTATCAGTATTATTTAAGGCTGCAATAAAAAAATCATTATATATTTGGTTTTCGGAAAGTATTTTATTGGTGTAAGGAAATAGATACTTAAATAGGCCGTACTCTTTAAGTTTATTATAGCCAGTAACAGCACTACCGGAATGCATAATCTTTAATATTTCATCAAATAATCTAAATGGCGAAACATTATTAATCATATGCGCCATTTCAGTTATAGGTTGCTTACATTCACTAGTTAATTTTAAACCCAACTTTGACTCAAATCTCAATGCTCTTAACATTCTAACTGGATCTTCCTGGTAACTTATTGATGGTTTTTTTATCAATCTTAATTTTTTATTTTTTATATCATCTAAGCCATTAACATAATCATGCAGAATTTCACTGTCTAGATCTAGGTAAAGAGAGTTAATAGTAAAGTCTCTTCTAAATGCATCTTGACTAATACTTCCATAAACGTTGTCTCTTTTAAGCATACCTTGTATTTTTTTAAACTTTTTTTCATTCGTTTTCTTTTTAACATCAGATCTAAAAGTTGTAACTTCAAAGTATTTTCTTTCAGAAGTATAAACATGGACTATTTTAAATCTCCTTCCTATAATCTTTGCTTTATTAAACAGCTTGCAAATTTCTGGAGGACTAGCATCAGTTGCAATATCAAAGTCTTTTGGAGTTTTACCAAGCAACATATCTCTTATACAACCACCAACCACAAAAGCCTGGTAACCATTGCTTATCAAGGTATCAGATATTGTTAACACATCAGGATCTATATCTTTTTTAAAGATTCCATGGTCTTCTTTTGAGTATTGCTCTAGATTTGTTTTCATATGTATTTTGAATATAAATAAATCATAATATATTAAAAGCCATTAGTTATCACTTTATGATTAAATGACAGGAAATTACCCTTCTATTTCTAATAAACTTTTTTTAATAAACATCATATTTCCATTTTTTTTTACATTCTCTCCTGAAAAACCACCAATATTATTTTTACCAACAACTCTATGACATGGTATTAATAATTGTATGGGATTATTTCTACAAGCATTTCCTACTGGCCTAGCATGAGAATCAGCTTTTATAGCAATATCTGAATAACTTTGTGTGCTTCCATATTTTATTTTAGCTACTTTTTTTAATACATTTATTTGATATTGCGTACCTCTTAAATCATAAGGCACATCAAAAACATTTAACTTTTTTTTGAAATATAAATCTAGCTGCCTACTTAAATCTTTATGGAATGAGTCTTTTGATTTGGATTCTTTTAAATTATTTATGAATTTTAACTCATGAACCTTATCATTAATTATACTTATCCCTATTGTCCCGATAGGACTAAGGAAAACCATATCATAAATCTTAAGCATGTAGGTTACTTTCTAGGAGCTAACTTTTCTTTAATTCTTGCCGCTTTTCCAGATAACTCACGTAGATAATATAATTTTGAACGTCTTACTTTACCTCTTCTTTTTAGCTCTATGCTTGCTATTAATGGGCTATGTGTTTGAAAAACTCTTTCCACACCTTCGCCATGAGATATTTTTCTAACTGTAAAAGATGAATTAACTCCACGATTTTTTATAGCAATAACTACGCCTTCAAAAGCTTGTAGCCTCTCTCTTTCTCCTTCCTTTACTCTAACTTGAACAATAATATCGTCTCCCGGAGAAAATTCAGGGATTGTTTTTAATTGTTCTTTGTTAATTTCGTCTATTATATTCATTTTCAATCTCAGTTAAGAGAACAGATGATATCTTCTGTTGGCCCTTTATGAAAGCTTTTTTTTAATTAAATCACTTCTTTTGTCATTTGTAACTAATAAAGCTTGTTTTTCTCTCCATTTCCTTATTTCTTCATGATTACCACTTAATAATACATCTGGAGCGCTGATATTTTCAACGATTTCTGGCCTTGTATAGTGAGGATACTCTAGATAGCCATTAGAAAATGATTCATCTTTATTTGAATCTTCGTGCCCTAAAACACCAGGGATCATCCTTGCAATTGCATCAATTAAAACACATGCAGCTACTTCTCCGCCACTTAAGATATAATCACCTATTGACCACTCTTCATCAATCTCTAAATCTATAAATCTTTGGTCAACTCCCTCGTATCGCCCAGCTATGATAATCAAATTATCATTATTAGCTGTATCCGTTATTAATTCTTGGTCAACCTTTTTGCCTTTAGGAGAAAGATATATACATTTAGAATTTTTTATTTTTGATTTAGCGTATCGAGTTGCATCAATAAGAGGTTGTGCTTGAAGAACCATACCTGCTCCTCCTCCATATGGCTTATCATCAACATAACCGTTCTTATCTGAGAAATCTCTTAAGTTGATAGATTCAATATTTATTAGGGACTTATCTTGACCTCTTTTTAAGACACCATATTGAATAAAATCATTTACTATCTCAGGAAATACGGATATCACACATATCTGTCTTATTTCATTGCTCATAATATATTTTATCGATGATAATTTTCTTTTCTTCTATGATAACCTTTTTTACTGATTCTCCAATTATATAAGGAACCAAAATTTCTTTGTCCCCTTTGACAACTAGGACGTCATTTGATCCTGTCTCAATTATTTCACTAAGAACACCAATTTCTTTTCCATCATCTAGATAAACATTTAAACCTATTAAATCATTCCAATAGTATTGATTATCTTCCAATGCATCTAACTGCTCTCTATCGACATAAAGATTTTTACCTACATATTGATCGGAATCTTCTCTCGAGTTAAAACTTTTAAATTTAATTTTTATAGATTTATTAACAATAATATCTTCAATATCAAGATAGATGAAAGACTCATTATTCATTACAAAAAAATGTTTGTAGTTTGAAAATTTTTTCTTGGATTCGGAGTATGAGTAAATTTTAAGCCAACCATTTAAACCTTGGTGAGCTTGAATTTTTGCGATTAGAATTTTTTCGGTATCGGGCAACTTTAAAAGACTAGTCTTCCTTAAGAAGCTTAGCAACTCGATCTGATTTTTGTGCACCGACTGATAACCAATAATCAATTCTTTCGTTGTTAACACGAAGCTTAATTTCTTGACCAGTAGCCATTGGATTAAAAAATCCTAATCTCTCAATATAACCACTTCCTCTTCTTTTTCTAGAATCAGTTGCAACCAAATGATAGAAAGGTTTTTTCTTAGCACCACCTCTTGATAATCTTATTTTTACCATATTCTTAATTCGCTTATGCTTATTAATTTTAAGAATTGCCATTCTACTTGAAAACATACTAATAAGTAAAGATTATACTTTATCAAAGTGTATAATAATTCAAAATGCCGCTGTGGTGGAATTGGTAGACACGCGAGATTCAAAATCTCGTTCCTGCAAGGGAGTAACGGTTCAAGTCCGTTCAGCGGTACCAT
>JABHAT010000003.1 GCA_018674175.1 Gammaproteobacteria bacterium
ATTGAGATCACCTACATATTTCTCCTTGTTTTTAACCTTATATTTTCCAACTCTAGGGAAATTTCTCATATATCTCTTATAAATACAGTATAGACTAATATTTATAACGGGAGTAAGAGATGGCAACAATAGATAAATTTAAAGCAATAACAAAAGCTAGTTTTGCAAGACCAAATTTATTTAAAGTTAGTATAACTAAAGATTTTGTTCATGGCCCTCAAAGAGAAGATATCTTCATAAATTGTTTTCAAGTAACTGTTCCTGGCTTAAATATAGCTACTACCAATAAAGATCAAGCGTATAGGTCTGTTGCATATCAAAAAATATATGAAGATATCACATTAGGATTTTATTGTAGTGATAATATGAAAGAATTAAGATATTTACAAAACTGGATGAATAGAATAATTCGTCCTCAAGATAATCATATTGAGTATTATACTAATTATACTGGAACAATAGATATAATAAATTTAAGCACTGGTGCAAAAACAGAAGGTAGTGTTGAAAATGAAAAAATTATGACAACAAAAATCTTAGAGGCATATCCTAAATCAATAAGTTCATTTGCAATGGATTATGGTACAACAGGAAGCATTCTGAATGTAACTGCTACATTCACATATAGAACATATATTCAGACATATGGTAGTAGTGAACCTGTAGGTGAACCTGTAAGCAAATTTTTAGCTAAGAATCTTTCAGCTGGTCAAGAAAGATTAGATATTGGTTTAATAGACAAAACATTATCAAAAACTCAAAGAAAAGAAAAATTTGATGGAACGGTAAATGAATCATCTGATGATTTAGAATTTTAATTTAACAACAATATCATTTTATATTAAGGAGTCAATGAAATGGGATTACCAAAGATTGTAGTACCAGAGTATAGTTTAATATTACCATCAACAGGTGAAGAAATAAAATACAGACCTTTCTTGATTAAGGAAGAAAAGATTCTCCTTATAGCTATGGAGAGTGAAGATGAAAAACAAATAATGGATGCAACTAAAAATGTAATTAAAAATTGTATTTTTGGTGATATTAATATTGATGAAATGCCAACATTTGATATTGAATACATTTTTCTATGGTTGAGAGGAAAAGCAAAGGGTGAAGAAATCAATTTAAAATATAAATGTCCTCAATGTGAAAATGAATTACCAGTATCGTTTAATATTGAAGATATTAAAGTAAAGAAAAACGAAGAACATAGCAATAAAATTAATATCAATGAAAATCTAGGTGTTGTAATGAAATATCCAAATATGTCATTACAAGTAAAAATAGATAATATGAAAGACATTAGTGACATTGATAAAATATTTAAAACTGTTTTATTATGTATTGATTATATTTACGATGCTGAAAAAACATATTCAACTAAAGACCATACTGCAGCTGAGATGGAAGAGTTTTTAGAATCTTTAACAGATGACCAGTTTCAAAAGATTTCTAAATTCTTTGAAACAATGCCAAAACTAAAACACGAAGTAAAATTAGAATGTAAGAATAAAGTAAAGGGTGAAGGTAAGAAAAAAGATAAAGAATGTGGGTATAAAGAAGACATGACCTTGGAGGGCCTTCAGTCTTTTTTCGCATAATCCTCTGTGATGAATCGTTGGCTAATATGATTAATACTAATTTCTCAATGATGCAACATCATAAATATTCTCTTTCTGATATAGAGAATATGATACCTTGGGAACGTGAAGTATATATGACATTATTAGTAAATCATA
Source organism: Gammaproteobacteria bacterium (assembly GCA_018674175.1). Taxonomy (GTDB): domain Bacteria; phylum Pseudomonadota; class Gammaproteobacteria; order Poriferisulfidales. The sequence continues at coordinate 1,743 of JABHAT010000003.1, forward strand.
TTGCAGAGGAAAATGAACGTATTAAACGTCAAAATCAAGGATAAGTAAAATGTCAGAAATGAAAGCTACAAAACTTGGTAGGAGTCAGGGTGGTACTATGCTTAAAGCTATGTCTATGGCTTTAAAACCTAGTGAAGAACTTTTAGAAAAACAAAAGGTTTTATTAACACACCTTACTAGAAATAGCTATAAGTCCGCTGAAGAAAAGTTGGAGAGTGGGAAGGCAGAGAAACTTAAAGCAGTTGAAGAAAAGAAACAATCTGGATTTTTGTATCAGTTGGTTATAAAGAATAAAATTCTTGAAAAAACTGGTAAAAATACTATGGAATGGATGGGGAAAAAGTGGAAATTGTTATTAGGATTGGGGTTATTTTTGTTGCCTAAATCATTTTGGACAGGGTTAAAAGATTTGATAAACAAAGTAATATTAGAAGTACCAAATATAATAGACTCTATTAAAGATGGTACATTTCTTGAAAAATATGGAAAGGGTATCGGTGAGACTATTGGTGGAGGTCTTGCTTTATATATAGCAGGTAGTGCTTTTAAAGCTATAGTACTACCAGCATTAGGTACTATCTTTAGCACTGCGATCAGCTCTATAATATTAAAGAAGACAATAAAAGATGCAATAACAAAAAACTTACCTGCCGGTGTATCAAAAGCAACTCCTAAAATAACTGCTTCTCCTACAAGTACAATGTCAACAACACCAGTAAGTAAAGCAAGTAAAGTCGGGAAGGGTATGCGTCTTTTACCTATGTTAAGTGCAGCTGGAAAAATTGCTGGTTATGCATGGGCAGCATATTCTCTTATTGATGGAATACAAACTGGTTTAAAAGAAGAATCATTTTCTGCTGGTTTTGGGCAATTTTGGCAAACAATGTGGGGAGGAATACTTGGTGATAAAACACAAGTTCAAAATCTTTTAAATGGTGTAGGTGATACAATACTGAAAGCTTCTTCTGCTATTACAAAAACATTTGTAAAATTAGCAACTATGGATTATAAGAAAAAAGCCAAAGAACTTTGGGCACCAGTACAAAAACAGTTAGATGAAAAACAGAAGAAAAAGGATGAAAGAACAAAAATACCTTCAACATCAACAAGCTTAGATTTGTCTGATGATGCACAAAAGGGTAGATTAAAAGATAAGGTTGCCAAAGCTCAGAAAAAATATAACGCAAGTCCTGCATCTTTAAAAGCATTACAGGAATTACAGAAAGCACAAGCAGAACTAAAAAATTATGGTGTAGGGTCTATACCAAAAACAGGAACAAGAACGAAAGCACCTAAATTTGTAGGAGGAACTTCTAAATCTGGTATTCAACAATTAAAAGATGATGAAGGATTTAGGCCTAAAGTATATGATGATACAGAAGGTATAAAAACTATTGGGTTTGGTTTTAATCTTGAAAGAGAAGGAACACAAAAAGCACTCGACTCTGCTGGGATTAAAAAATCAGTTGCTGATTTAAAAAGTGGAAAAGTCAATCTTACTGAAAAAGAAGCTGAAAGATTAATGATGGGTGAATATCCATATTTTCGTCAAGCTGCAAAGA
>JABHAT010000002.1 GCA_018674175.1 Gammaproteobacteria bacterium
TAATCTTATTCCCCAAGTTTGATAAGGGGATAAATCCATCTCACAATTTTGTAATTCAATATTTCTAATTAAATGAACAGGATTACCTCCACCACCTTCAACTGAGTTTTTTTGTGAAATTGTTATGCATAAGTTTTTATTTTTTTCAAGTTTAATTTTTCCTTCATCAGTAAATATAAATTTCTGCAATTCATTTTTAACGCAAGATCTTAATCTAAGATTTGCTGTTTTATCTAAAGACTCTGCTTCCATGCAAACATCAAAACTTGGCATAAAGAATTCGTTTTCATTAATTCGTAATAAATCAAAACTTTGATCTACAGCAACAATTCCTTGATAAGAATAACAAGTATGTGCTTGAAGACCATTATCAATATTTGCATTAGACTTATAACCTTTTATATCTAAACAAAATCCTCTGGGTTCATCTAAAGTTTCAATAAGATAAATTTCTACAACTTCATTCGAAATATTATGAATGTTATCTGTTTTTATATTTTCATTACATGACAGAATGAAAAAAATTAAAGCACTATTAAATAAGAGTTTTTTACTATGAACTTTAGTGTTAATAAAAAATTTAATTTAATCTCTCTTATTTGACCCAGAGGCGTTTCATTCTTCTAATTTTATTTATACAACCTATAATAATTAGTTACAAATTAATTGTAATTTAGCATTATGAATAACAAACAAACATTAGCTTTTGATTGGTTAAAAAGATATACCGGCACTAATCCAGATGAATATGGAGATTGGATACTTCTAACTAATTTTCAAAATTATGTTGAAAAATTTGCTCAAAGATTTGATACGAAGATTAATGGCATAGGTGGGCCAATGACATCAGCTATCAACGATGATGGTCTTAGCATAATAAATTTTGGAATTGGGAGTGCAAATGCTGCAACAATAATGGATTTATTGTCATGTATTAAACCTAAAGGTGTACTTTTTTTAGGTAAATGTGGCGGACTAAAAAAGACTACGGAGATTGGTCATTTTATTCTACCAACTGCTGCTATCAGAGGCGAAGGCACAAGTGATGACTATTTCCCAAAAGAAGTGCCAGCAATGCCATCATTTAAACTGCATAAGTATGTTTCCGAATTATTAGTAGGGCGTAATATAGAATATCGAACTGGAGTTATCTACTCTACAAATAGAAGAGTATGGGAGCATGATGAATCATTTAAAAAATATTTACGTGAAGTTCGTGTCATGGGTATAGATATGGAAACTGCTACAATTTTTATTACAGGCTTTTCAAATGAAATTAATAGAGGGGCATTGCTTTTAGTAAGTGACACTCCCATGATACCTGAAGGAATTAAAACTGAGGAAAAAGATAGGGACGTTACACGTAAATATGTTGACCTACATATTGATATGGGTATAGAGGCGATGACAAAAATTGGTAGTGAAGGTGAAAAAATAAAACATTTTAAGTATTAATTAATATTTGTGTAAGAGGCACCGTGTTATTTAAATAGGATAAAATTAAAATGAGAAATAGTTATAATAAACCTGAATTAAAAAGTTTGTACTATGATAAAGAAGTTGAAAAAGTTCCATCACTTGATGGGAAAACTATTGCAATTACTGGTACAACTTCGGGTACTGGATTCGTTGCGGCTAAAACAGTAGCTGAAAAAGGTGCCAGGACACTATTATTAAATAGAAAAACTAATCGATCAAATAAATCATCTGATTTATTGAAAGAGCATTACCCAAAGGCTAATTTTATTGATATTGAGTGTGATTTGCAGAGTTTCAAATCAGTAAAAAAAGCTGCAAAAACAATTACTGATTTATGTAAAGATGGACTTGATGTCCTTTGTAATAATGCAGGAGTAATGGCTCTTAGAGACCAAGCAACAATAGATGGTTTTGATATACAAATGCAAACAAATCATTTATCACATTTTTTGCTTACAAAAGAACTATTGCCATTATTAGAAACAGCAGCAGAAAAAAGAGGTGAAGCTAGAATAGTAAATCACACTAGTATTTCACGGTACGGTGTAAAAAACCTTGAGTCTAAATATTTTGAAAAAAGAGGTGGTAGTTTAGGTGGGAATGGATCAAATATCTTAAATAAAATATTATTGGGTATGATTCTAACAAATCCTCGATGGTATAGATATTCTCAAACAAAACTTGCAAATGCGGCTTTTACAGCTTGTCTACACGAAAAATTACAGGCCAAAAATTCAAAAATAAAAGCACTTATCGCTCATCCAGGTCTTGCTATGACAAACCTTCAAGATACTACAATTAAAGATGGAGGAATGGGAGCATTTATGACAGGGAAAATGATGGGTGGAGGTCAGACAATGGAAGATGGAGCGATAGGTATAATAAAATGTATTGGTGATTCTGAGGCAATGTCTGGTGATTTTTATGGTCCAGGATCTGGTAAGATGGATATGAAAGGACCTGTCGTAAAATTTGGACTTGAAGAATTTTATGATAATAGAAAGACTAAGGATTTATTGTGGAATAAAAGCTGTGATGCTATTGGAGAAGATTTCATATTATAAA
>JABHAT010000006.1 GCA_018674175.1 Gammaproteobacteria bacterium
AGCAGCAGGCGCTTCTTCAGCAGCAGCAGCAGGCGCTTCTTCAGCAGGTTTTTTTCTAGGAGATAACTTTATAAGGCCTTCCGCTAATAAAATCTCTTCTTTTTCTTTTTCTGCTAGATATTTCTTATCTTTATTTTGGACAGCATGCCTACCCGATTTTTTCTTATAGATAGTGTACTTATCTGTTTTTTTTACTAATTCCATCTAAATTTCCTTAAAATAATGTTTTGTTCTATTTGCATAGTTCACAAGCAACAACATTATAGGCACTTCTACTAAAACGCCTACAACTGTTGCTAAGGCTGCTCCTGAGTCTAAACCAAATAGACTTATAGCTACAGCTACAGCTAGTTCGAAGAAGTTAGATGTCCCGATAAGAGCTGCTGGAGCTGCTATATTATAGGGAATAGATAGTTTAAATGCTAGAAAATAAGTAATTGCAAAAATACCAATAGTTTGAATTATTAATGGAATAGATATTAATAACATTATAAAAGGTTTGTCATTAATTTTGTCTGCTTGAAGTCCAAATAAAATAGTAATAGTTAACAATAATCCTAAGATTGAAAATGGTTTTAGTAAATCAATTAGTTTATTTACTTTTTCTTCTTTATTACTTAGAAAAAAATATCTAGTTATTGCTGCAGCAACTAACGGCGTGATAATGTATAAAACTACAGAACCAATTAATGTGCTCCAGGGAATTGTTATGCCAGTTACATCCAAAAGAATTTTTGTAATAATTGGAAAAGCTAAAATTAAAATCAGATCGTTTATTGATACTTGAAGCAAAGTGTAATTAGGATCTCCATTTACAAGCCTTGACCAAATAAAAACCATAGCTGTGCAGGGTGCAACACCAAGTAAAATCATTCCTGCGATATAGCTATTTGCATCTTCAGTAGTTACGAAGTCTTTAAAAATAAAATGAAAGAATAGAATGCCAATCCCAGCCATACTAAATGGTTTAATTATCCAATTTATAAATATTGTTAAATAAAGACCACGTGGCTTGCGCCAGAATTTTTTTATACATTTAAAGTCAATACTTAACATCATTGGATAAATCATTATCCAAATTAATATAGCTATAATTAAATTAATATTTGCATAACTGTAGTTAGCAATATTAATAAAAATATTATTAAAATTATTTCCTAAAAATAGCCCTAGTAAAATTGAAATACCAACCCAAATAGTTAAATACTTTTCAAAAATTCTCATAATTTCATACTATAAATAATTATAAGAAAACGGAGTGAATGATCACTCCGCCTCATAATAATTTAAATTAAAAGTTTTTATTTTTTTATTTTTGATGGCGACTGGTCTCCAACAATTAATGTTAAATTCAAAACTTTAGGATTTAATTCTGCTCTCTCTACAGCAGGCATGGATATTAAGCCTTTTTCTCCTAGATAGCCATCATCTCCAGATGCAGAATCACTTAGAAATTCTTCAACATACTCTTGCATTCCTGGAATAACACCAACATGCGCATTTTTTATATAAAAGAATAATGGTCTTGATATTGCGTACTTACCATCTGCAATATTATCGAAAGATGGCTCTATTCCGTTTATTATTGATCCTTGAACTTTATCAGAGTTTTGATCTAAAAAACTAAAGCCAAAAATAGCTAAAGACTTTGGATTACTAACTAGTTTTTGAACCATTAAGTTATCATTTTCACCAGCTTCAATAAAATGCCCATCTTCTCTAGTAGTGTGACATTTTGACTTATATTCTGTTTTATTTTTTTTCTTTAAAGCCTTAATCCATTTTATCTTTTTGCACCCGCCTTTCTCTAATGCTAATTCACTAAAGGCATCCCTTGTACCAGAAGTAGGAGGAGGACCTAAAACTTCAATTTTAATAGCAGGAAGTTCAGCATTTACATCTTTCCATGTCTTATTAGGATTTTTAATAAATGTTTCGGAGCCATCAGGATTAGGTATATCTTTTGCTAATGCTAAATAAATATCCATGGTGCTCAATGAAAACTTTTCTGCAGTGTTCGAATTTGCTATAACTATTCCATCATAACCAACTTTTACTTCTGTTATATCGCCAACATTATTCTTTCTGCAGAGCTTTATTTCACTTTCCTTAATTGCTCTTGATGCATTTGTAAAATCAGGATGTTTGGTACCAACACCGGAACAAAAAAGTTTTAATCCACCACCAGATCCAGTTGCTTCAATTTTTGGTGTTTTATAATCTGTAGTTTTACCAAATTTTTCAGCAACCACAATTGCAAAAGGATACACTGTTGATGATCCCACAATGTTTATTTGATCTCTTGCAAAAGCAGAAGGTGTTACTATAGAAATAGTAAGGACAAGACCAAGTATTTTCTTTAGCATTTTTTTCTCCATTAAGTTTATATTTAACGCGGACAAATATCTCATAACAATATGACAAATTTATTAAGAAAATAAAATGTCATAAAACTTTAATAAATTATTAAGATTATCGTAACAATCGCACCCTATTATCTCAATCGTAGAAAGATTATTGAACTAAAAAATATATCTAAACTCTATATATTATTAATTTTTTTAGGAGAAGGACATGAAATTAAGGTTATTACTACCTTTAACAGCATTGGTGGCATTAATATCTCAGCCTGCTTATTCTGTAACAGAAGCTGAGTTCTATAAAATGCAAGAACAACTCCAGACTGCTTTGATGAAAATTCAAGCATTAGAGCAAGTTCAAAAGCAAGGTTCTGAAAAGAAAAGTGGGATTGTAAAAACAAAATTAAAGAAAGGACTTACAATAGACACATCTGGTGGTGGTATTAAAATTAAATCAGGAGAACAAAAGTTTGCTATTGGTGGACGTTTAATGTTGGATTACGATTCAATGGATTCTGGACATCAAACTGAGAATAAATCGTTTTCTGATATGGAATGGAGAAGAACAAGAATAAATATTAAAGGATCTGTGAACAAACATTGGTCTTACAAAGCTACATACGATTTTAATTCAGAAAAAGATACAGCTAATTTAGATGAAGGATATGTGAAGTATGATACAAATAAAGGTTTTACAATCACAGCTGGTAAAACAAAAGCTGACATGATGCTTGAGCAACGAACTTCATCAAAATGGATTTCAACTGTTGAAAGAGGATTGTTAAATGCAATGAATGAAAAAGTAAATTACTTGGTTGGTAAACCAGGAGATGGTGCTGGTGTGAAACTAGGTTTTTATGATAAGGAAAGTCGTATTTCTGGCGCGATCTCAGTATTTGATGCATATAAAAATGACTCAGATGACGATAACGATATGATTTGGCATACAACAGCAAGGCTTAACTACTCACCAAAAATGGGAAAAAATGAATATGCCCATTTTGGTGTTTCATATGGAATGGCTGATTATAAAGGTGAGACATCAAAAGCTGAATTACAACTTGGTATCCACCAAGGTGATAAGACGCTTTTAGCTGACGCAGCTGCTGGTGACATAACAAACTTAGGTATAGAAGCAGCATATGTTAACGGCCCATTTTCTGTACAAGCTGAATACTTTGATAATGAAACAGAATTGGAAGATGGCACAAAAGGTTTTGAGTGGGATGGATACTACGGCCAAATTTCATATGTATTGACTGGTGAAACAAGAGGCTATAAGTGGAAAGGCGCTAAGTTTGATAAAATTAAACCAAAAGGAAAAAATGGTGCTGTTGAATTAGTTTTACGTTATGAAGACATTTCAATTGATGATGCTGATGAAGGAACAGTTGCTGCCAACGAAGTTGATGTTGATAGAACTGTTCTTGGTGTTAACTGGTATGTAACTAAAACAGTCAAATTCATGGCGAACTACTCAACAGTTAGTTTAGATAATGAAGTGAACCCAGGTGCAACTTCTGAAGATCTAGATAGTTTCCAAATTAGAGCACAATACGCGTTTTAATCATTAATCTCCTAATGATTTAAAGACCACTATTCAGGGATGAATGGTGGTTTTTTTTATAATAAAATAATATTTTATAAGATATAATAAAAAAAATACCGCTGTGGCTAGTAGCGGTATTTATATGGAGGAGTCCATTTAACTTTAAAATTTATTAAAGATTAGGAGGATCAACAATATTATCTTTAATGATGAAATAATAAATGTTTTTTGTTACATAATGATTAAAGAAAAATTACAAAATGATTAATTTTAATAGTGAAATATTTAAAAATCTTTGCGTTGTATCAGCGCCTTCAGGAGCAGGTAAAACTAGCTTGATTAAAAAAATATGCTCACATGAAAAAATCTCTGTATCCGTTTCTGAAACTTCAAGGAAGCCTAGAAAAGGAGAAGTAAATGGTGTTGATTATACATTTATAGATAAAGAAGATTTTATGTTGAGGGTACAAAATCAGAATTATATAGAGCATGCATTAGTCCATGATAATTATTACGGGACTCATCTTGACTCTGTAACAAAGCAATTAAAGAAAGATAATATTGTCATACTAGAAATTGACTACCAAGGCGCAGAAATAGTTAAAAAAAAATTTCCACTATCTAGAAATATATTTGTATTACCTCCATCTTTAGAAATTCTTGAAAAGAGGCTCAGAGAGAGAGGTACTGATACAGAAGATGTTATTTTAAAAAGGCTTGAGAATGCAAAAATTGAACTTAGCAAAGCAAGTAATTATGATTATATTTTAATTAATGCGGATTTTGAACTTGCAGAAAACAAACTTCTATCTTATGTCCTAGACATAGATATGAATATAGATGAGAAAAAACGTAAAGAACCTTTGATAGATAAAGGTTTTTAAAGTACTATTTACATATAAACATTTAATAATTAAGGATATTTAAGATGGCTAGAATTACTGTAGAAGATTGTCTAGAGAAAGTTGATAACAGATTTCATTTAGTTAGAGTTGCAAGCAAAAGAGCAAGGCAATTAATGAATGGAAAAGAGCCAACTTTAGAGTGGGACAATGATAAGGCTACAGTACTTGCATTGAGAGAAATAGCTGCAGGAAATATTACTGAAGAGATGTTAAATGAAAAGCCTATAATTAATGACGAAGACAGTATTTTCGAACAGGGCGAAATCGACGCTGAAATCGGTGCTGTTTTAGATGCTGACGCTTCAGAAAATCAAGAAACAGTTGAATTAAAAGTAGATGAGATTTTAGAGGATGCTTTAGGTGAAGCTAGTAACGTTAAGATGGAAGATGAAATTACTGAAATTACTGAAATTACTGAAACTACTGAAACAATATAACTTTAGTATGAATAAATGATATGGCTGAGACTTCAAATTTAAAAGAAACTAATTTGAATCAGCAAAGCTCATCTAATCCTGCACTAAATAATCTTTTAAAAAAATCAAAATTATACTTAAATACTAATCAAATCATTTTAATTAGAGAGGCATATACTTTTAGTAATGCCAGTCACAAGGGTCAACTGAGAAAGAGTGGCGAACCTTATATCAATCATCCTTTATCTGTAGCTTCTATTCTCGCCGATATGAAAATGGATGCGGTTTGTATTGCGGCTGCTATATTACATGATGTTGTAGAAGATACTGAGGCAGGAAAAGAAGATATTGAGAAAAGATTTGGACTAGAAATATCAAAAATCGTAGATGGTGTAAGTAAGATTGATAAAAATATTAAATTTCTTTCGAGAAATGAGGCGCAAGCAGAAAATTTTAGCAAGATGCTGCTCGCTATGTCTGATGATTTGAGAGTTATATTGGTTAAGTTAGCTGATAGATTGCATAATATGAGGACCCTAGATTGCTTATCAAAAGAAAAAAAACTTAGGATAGCAAAAGAAACATTAGAAATTTATGTGCCAATTGCTCTAAGGCTTGGGATGAATAAACTTAGATTAGAATTAGAAGAAATTTCTTTTAGAACTATAAATCCTCTACGTTATAAAATTATAGTCAAGGCAGTAGAGAATCATAGAGGAAATAAGACAAAATTTTTATCTGGAATAAAAGAAAAAATTAACGATAGACTTGGTGATTTAAGTATTGATGCAGATATCTATACTAGACAAAAAAATCCGTATAGTATTTATAAAAAAATGAAAAAAAAGAAACTTAGTTTCAATGCTGTTTTTGATATATATGGACTTAGAGTGGTAGCTGGCAAAATAGACGAGTGTTATAGAATTTTTGGAGCTAGTCATAATTTATTTAAACCTGTGCCAGGAAAATTTAAAGATTATATAGCAATACCCAAATCAAATGGATACCAAGCTCTTCATACTGTCTTATTTGGCCCCAATGCTATTCCTATCGAAGTACAAATAAGAACTAAGGAAATGGATCAATTTGCAGAGTCTGGTATTGCATCACATTGGCAATATAAGACTGGAGGTCATTCATCAGCACAAGCATATGCAAGAGATTGGTTACAAAATATCATAGAAATGAAGCAAAATACGTCTAACTCCATTGATCTCCTAGAAAATATGAAAATTGATTTGTTCCCAGATGAAATATATATCTTCACCCCTAAAGGAGAGATTAAGGAATTACCTTATGGAAGTAGTGTTATTGATTACGCATATTCTGTTCATTCGGATGTCGGTAACAAATGTACAGCAGCAAAAATTAATGACATTGATGTTCCGTTAAGCACAACATTATCATCTGGGCAGACTGTGCAAATTATTACAACTCCGCTGGGGAAACCAACTCCATCTTGGTTAGAATTTGTTGTTACTGTAAAAGCCAGAACAAATATAAAAAGTTATTTGAGAAATCTGCAAAGACAGCAAGCATCTGATCTTGGTTTGAGAATTTTAGATAAAGCACTCCATGATTATGACACTTCTTTCACAGAGACTCCGTATGCAAATATTAGAAGACTGCTGGATGAATATAATTTGAAAGATGAAGAGACATTGTTTGTAGAGATTGGATTAGGGAATATAGTCCCACATTTAGCAGCGCAAAATATAGCTATTAAAAAAAGTTTCGTTAAGCAAAAATATCGTGATCTAGTTTCAAAAGTTTTAGGTGAAAGTAGAAAAGATAATATAGCTATCAAAGGATCAGAGGGGTTAGTTTTGAAATATGCCAGATGTTGTAGACCGATACCTGGAGATAACATTGTAGGTTTAACATCATCAGGTAATGGTTTTGTAGTTCATAGGTCTGTTTGCCGCAACATAAAAAAATCTAAATCAAAAAAATTATTTATTGAATGGTCAAATGAAGTTTCAGGTGAGTATCAAACTCAAATTAGAGTATATTCTGAAAAACAAAGAGGAGTGCTCGCCAATGTTGCAGGTGTAATTTCACGTCTTTCATGTAATATAGAAAATGTTAAATTTGATGAAGTTCAAAATCCATATGCTTCATTTGTATTCACAATAGAAGTTAGAAATAGAAAACACTTAGCAGATTTAATTAAAGAACTTAAAAAGCTTAAAAACATAAATAAAGTAATGAGGACAGTTGGCTAATGACAAAAGAATATATATATACAGAAAAAGCTCCTTCAGCAATAGGGGCTTACTCACAGGCAGTTAAATTTAACGGTATAGTTTATTTATCAGGGCAAATCCCTTTAGATCCTAAAAAAATGATATTAATTTCTACTGAAATCGAAATGCAAATTGAACAAGTTTTTATAAATTTATCCCATGTATTGAATGAAGCAGGTTCTTCTTTAAGTGAAATTTTGAAACTCAATGTTTATTTAACAAATCTAGAAAATTTTTCAAAAGTTAATGAGCACATGGAAAAAATATTCAAAAAACCCTATCCAGCAAGGGCAGCTATAGGAATTAAAGAACTTCCGAAAGGTGCGTTAATAGAAATAGATGCAATTGCTGCAGAAAAAAAATAATTCAAATGAGTTATAGCCTTTTAGAACTTAAGGGTGTTGGAGAAAAAAGCCTATTAAAACTAAGAAAAATAGGCATAAAAACAGTTGAAGATCTTTTGTTTCATTTACCAATAAGGTATCAAGATAAAACAAAAATCACTAATATTTCTAATACTGAGGAAGGCAAAAAGTATCTTTTGCAAGGTGTTGTAGAGAAAGCAAACATAGCTTTTTACAAAAGAAGAATGCTAGTTGTTAGGGTTTCTGATAAAACAGGTTTTGTAAGATTAAGATTTTTTTATTTTAACAAGAGCCAAATAGAAAATTTCAAAATTGGAAGCAATGTCAGATGTTACGGAGAAATAAGACTTTCAAATAAAGTTAAAGAAATAGTGCATCCAGAATGTCAATTTTTCAAAAAAAATAATGCACCTATATTAGAAGAATATTTAACTCCAATATATCCAGCAACTGACGGACTAAATCAAAATAGCCTAAGAAAAATTATAAAACAATCATTAGTTTTATTGAAGAATAAAAAAATATCTTTTCCTGAGCTTCTTCCAAAAGAAGTATTAAAAAAATATAAACTTATAGATGTAAACTCTGCTATTTTTAATATTCATAATCCAGATAAAAATACTAGATATGAAGATTTGGTAAGCTCAGAAAATAAAAATAAAAAAAGACTAGTCTTTGAAGAATTATTATCACATCAACTTGTATTCAAAAGAATTAGGTCTTTCAATAAAACATTAAAATCCTTTCAACTAGATAATAATAATAAACCAATAAATATACTGATAGAAAAATTACCTTTTAAACCAACAAAATCACAAATGACAGTCATGGATGAAATTATAAAAGATATGCAAAAAATTACTCCAATGACGAGGTTAGTGCAGGGTGATGTTGGATCTGGAAAAACCTTAGTAGCTTTGTTTGGTGCACTACATGCAATAAGTAATGGTTATCAAGTGGCATTTATGGCGCCAACAGAAATTCTATCACAACAGCATTATCAAAGTATAAAGCTAATGTTAAAGTCTTTTAATATTAATATATCTTTATTATACGGAGGTATGAAAGTTAAAGAAAAGGAAGTAATAATAGAGGATATAAAATTAGGCAATACAGATTTAATAATAGGAACTCATGCATTAATTCAAAATCAAATTAAATTTTATAATTTAGCTTTAGTGATAATTGATGAGCAACATAAGTTTGGAGTTCATCAAAGGATGACTCTTACGTCAAAAGGGAAAAATTCAGAAACTTTTCCGCATCAATTAATATTAACAGCAACACCAATACCAAGAACATTAGCAATGACTTTATACGGTAATTTAGATTATTCAGTGATAGATGAGATGCCAATGGGAAGAAAAAAAATTGATACAATTGCTTTATCGGAAGATAGAAGAAACGAGATCTTTAAAAGAATTATTTTAAAATGTAAAGAAGGAAACCAAGTATATTGGGTTTGCCCACTTATTAATGAGTCTGAAGTTATGGAATGTAAGGCAGCAATAAGTACATATGAGGAGTTAAATAATAAATTAAAAGAATTAAATGTAGGTTTAATTCACGGCAAAATGAAAATGAATGAAAAAGAAAAAGTTATGAATGATTTTAGAAATAAAAAAATAGATCTTTTAGTTTCAACAACAATAATAGAAGTTGGTCTAGATGTTCCTAACGCAACGGTAATGATAATAGAAAATTCTGAAAGAATGGGTTTGTCTCAACTTCATCAACTAAGAGGAAGAGTTGGCAGAGGTGAGAAAAAAAGTACATGTATATTAATTTATAAGACTGGATTAAGCGAATTAGCGAAAAATAGAATAGATATTTTAAGAAAATGTAGCGATGGGTTTGATATTGCAAAAGAGGACCTAGAAATAAGAGGTCCTGGAGAAATATTAGGTAAAAAACAAAAAGGTGATATTAATTTTAAAATTGCAAATATTACTAGAGATTATAAATTTATAAAAGACACTAAAAATTGTGTAGATATTATTTCAGATAAAACCTCAGAGTCTCTTGTGTCAAGATGGATAAATGAGGAAATAGAAATTGGAAAATCATAAAAAATTTAATTGAGTTTTAATTAAGTATAGTATTTAACATTTCTTCATTAGTGGGATTTAAAGAAATCAAGATTTTATTTGTAGGAAAAGATTTTTTTACAGCAGTAGCAATTCTTTGATTTCCAGATACAAAAATAATATTTTTTAGGATATCAAAATCCAAAATATCACATGTTTTTTTAAAATTATTTAGAATATCAATACTCGTTATACATATGTGGGTGATACCCTTGAACGTAAAAGAATGAAAATCATTAAGATTGTCTGGGAGACGTCTTTCATAGGACTCTACATCCTCAAAAACCATATTATCTATTGATAATCTTTTATGAAGGTGATCTCTGCCACCAACTCCCTTAATAATTATAATTTTCTTGTTTATAATTTTATTTCTTTTAATTTCTTTGAGAAGAGATTCACTGGTAAAATTTTCTTCCGGAGATATATTAACTTTAATCTTATAGTCGCCCAATATTTTTTTTGTTGCCCCACCTATGGCAGCAATATTTTTTCCCACAAAATCTTTTTTAGATAGCGTTTTCATCAATGATGCTACTGAATTTTGACTTGTAAATATTATAAAATCAGATTTCTCTATTCTTTTAATATCAATATTCTTTAATTTAAGATATTTAATTGAAATAACTGGTAGAATAAAATTCTTAATATTATGTTTTTCTAAAACGGAAGAGAATTTTTTTGATTGCTCTAATTGCCTAGTTATCAATACATACATATTATAATAATTTCCTAGCCCCTTTTTGCTCTAATTTAGAAGACACATTAAAACCAATCTTTTTAGAGATTCCTATTGGCCCACTCTCTTCGTAATATATTTTCTCACTCCCATCAATTGCTCCAATCATTGAAGATAATATAATTGTATTTTTATCAATAACAGCATTTGCTGCTATGGGTGTGCTACAACTAGCTTCAAAAAACGCACTAACTTCTCTTTCCGCATCAACACATATTTTGGTGTGCTCATGATTTAGCTTACCTACTATATTATTTATTATTTTATTATTTTTTCTAGATTCTATTCCTATGGCTCCCTGACCAATTGCAGGAATCCATATTTTTTTATCCATATAAGATGTTATGTATTTTTCTAGACCCAGTCTTTTAACACCTGCAGCTGCCAAAATTATTCCATCCATTTTCCCATCAAGAACTTTATTAATTCTTGTATCAATATTGCCACGCATATCTGATATTCGAATATTCGGATATTCATATTTTATATTACAAATTCTGCGAACACTTGATGTGCCAAGAGAAGATGTGCTTGTAAAATCTGCCAAAGAATGGTGTTTTTTAGATATTAATACATCTCTAGAATCTTCTCTCTCTAAAATAGCACTTATAGTAAGATCTTCATGAAGCTCTGCTGGCATATCTTTCATAGAATGAACTGCTATATCACAGTCATTATTTAACAATGCCTGCTCAAGTTCTTTTAGGAAAAGTGATTTACCACCAATATCATACAAAGGTTTATCTAAAATTTTATCACCTGAAGTAGTTATTTTGACAAGCTCAATATTAATAGAATTATCAATATTTTTAAGTAATTCACTAACTTTTCTTGCCTGCCACAATGCTAATGGGCTTTTCCTAGTAGCAATTCTTATATTTTTTGGCATTAAACTTTCGTCCATATTGGTAACTTAATGTTATACTTATTCTCAATTATATAAGATAGTATTTCACAATGGCAAAGAATACAAAAAAACCTTGGCAAGGAAGATTTTCGGGCAAAACTGATAAGTTTGTGGAAGGCTTTACTTCATCTATTGATTTTGATAACAGACTTTATGAGTATGATATCCAAGGATCCATAGCGCATTCTATGATGTTGAATTCAATAGGTATATTGAGTGATACAGAGTTAAAAAAAATTCTTTTAGCTTTAGAAAAAGTTAAAAAGAAAATAGAAAGTGGAAAAATGGTATGGAAAGATTCCTTAGAGGATATTCATATGCATATTGAGCATGAGCTTATAGAGTTAATAGGAGATACTGCAAAAAAAATTCATACTGGTAGATCAAGAAATGACCAAGTGGCAACCGATATTAGATTATATGTTAGAGATGAAATTAGAAATGTTCATGAAAGTATTATTATTTTACAAAAAACATTGATCACTTTAGCAGAAAAATATTCTAAAAGTATTATACCGGGTTTTACTCATTTACAAGTTGCGCAACCAATGACATTTGGATTTATTATGATGGCTTGGTTTTTTATGCTTGAAAGAGATAAAGCAAGATATATTGATAGCTATAAAAGAGTAAATATATCTCCGTTAGGAGCAGGAGCATTATCTGGTTCATCTCATAAGTTAGACAGAGAGTACACTGCTAAATTATTAGAATTTGATGGAAGTACTGACAATGCTTTAGATAGCGTTAGTGACAGAGACTTTATAGTAGAGTTTATTAGTAATTCATCTTTACTTATGTCTCATTTGTCTAGATTCTCAGAAGAAATTATAATTTGGTGTTCAACAATGTATAACTTTGTGGATTTAGACGACAAGGTTTGCACTGGCTCATCAATTATGCCGCAGAAAAAAAATCCTGATGTTTTAGAGCTTATAAGAGGAAAGACAGGAACAGTTTATGGCCAGCTGGTAAATATATTGACGATTATGAAAGCGCAACCATTTGCTTACAATAGGGATAATCAGGAAGATAAACCTGCATTGTTTAGCTGTGTGGATACAGTTATTATGAGCGTCCAAGCTATGAATATTTGTTTTGAGAATCTTAAATTAAATGAAAATATTGCAAAAAATTCTGCAAAAAAAGGGTATTCAACGGCTACAGATTTTGCAGACTATTTAGTCAAAAAACAAATTCCTTTTAGAGATGCTCATGAGATTGTTGGTAAAACTGTTGCGTATGCTGTGAGTAAAAAACTAGATTTAGATGAGTTATCTATGAAAGATTTTAAATCTTTTTCTTCGTTAATTGAAGAAGATATATTTGATTTTTTGAATGTTGAAGGCTCAGTTAATAGTAAGCAAACATCTGGCGGAACCTCTTATGAACAAGTAAAAATTCAAATAAGAAAAGCAAAAAAAATTATTAAAGAATATGAAAAAAACTAATAATTTTTTACGAGCATGCTACTGTTTTTTATTTTTAATAATAATGCAGGGATGTGGTCAGACTGGAGATTTATACTTACCAGAAGAAGCTAACTATATAAATAAAAAAAATGAATTTAGAGCATAATAATAAAGCATATAGAATTGATGGAGTATCAATTAAAGAGTTAGCTGAAAAGTTTGGAACTCCATGTTTTGTATATTCTGAGAGCTCTATATCTAAAAGTTTTCAAGAAATAAAAGATGTTTTTGGTAGTGATAAAAAAAATATTTATTATTCTGTTAAAGCAAATTCCAGTTTAAGTATTTTAAAACTATTACTAAACATGGGCGCAGGTTTTGATATAGTTTCTATGGGCGAGCTTGATAGAGTAATAAAAATAGGAGCAAACCCTAAAAAAATTGTGTATTCCGGAGTAGGTAAATCAGAAAGTGATATTAAGCACTCTATAGAATTGGGAATCTATTGTATTAATGTTGAGTCATTTGCTGAATTAGAGCGAATAAACAAGATTGCAGGTGATTTAAATATTAAAGCTCCAGTTGCAATAAGAGTAAATCCAAATATAGACCCAGGATCCCATGAATATATATCTACAGGTTTGGAGTCAACAAAATTTGGTATAAATCTGAAAAATATGATGGATGCTTTTATTTATGCTGATAAGGAACAATTTATAGATTTAATAGGTATAGATTATCATATTGGATCGCAGATAGAGACTCTTGATCCTTTCATAGAAGCTATAGTTTCAGTTTCAAAAATTATAAAAGAACTTAAAAGTAAAGATATTAACTTGGAGTTAATAGATATGGGCGGAGGCTTAGGTATAAATTATGAAAAAAATACCTCACCCACAATGAAGCAATATGGTGAAGCTATAAATAAAGCAATAAAAGATAATGAACTAGATAGTTATAATTTAATACTAGAGTTAGGAAGAAGTATTGTAGGAAACGCAGGTTACTTAATTACAAAAGTTGAATATATAAAAAAAGATAGTGAAAAAAACTATGTGATAGTTGATGCTGGAATGGATAATCTAATAAGACCTGCACTATATGGCGCATGGCATAATATAGTTTGCATAAATACTAATAATGAAGAAAAAATATTATGTGACGTAGTTGGGCCAGTATGCGAGTGCTCAGATTTCTTAGGGAAAGATAGGGAGCTATCTGTAAAACAGGATGACATTTTAGTAATTTGCTCATGCGGTGCATATGCATCATCAATGGCTAGTAATTATAACTCGAGACCAAAACCACCAGAGATTATCATAAGAAATGGTGAGGCGATATTGATAAGTAAAAAAGAAGAAATTAGTGACTTATACTCTAGAGAGATAATTATTTAAAATTATGAAGAAATTATATTTTACAAAAATGCAGAGTCTTGGGAATGATTTCGTAATAATAGATCAGTTAAAAAATCCAATTAAATTCAGCAAGAATGATATTAAAAAAATATCAAACAGAAACTATGGTATTGGTTGCGACCAAGTATTGGTTTTAGAAAAATCAGAAAAAAAAGAAATAGCTTTTAAGTATAAAATTTATAATAAAGATGGCACAGAATCAGGACAATGTGGTAACGGTGCAAAATGTATAGGAAAATATTATTTTGATAAATATGGTAAGAATAGAAAAGAGATAAAAATAGAAACTATCAGTAGAAGAATGTCACTTCGTATCCTTAAAAACAGTCTTATAGAAGTAGATATGGGATTACCGTTATTCAATTTTAAAGAATATAAATCTTCAAAAAATATTTTCAACTTCAAAGGTAAAAAACATTATTTTTCTGCTATTTCAATTGGTAATCCACATGCTGTATTTTTTATTAAAAATATAAATAAGGTAGACTTAGCTGATTTTGCAAATAATTTTAATAAGAAACTATTTTTCAACGGCGATGTAAATATCAGCATAGTAGAAGAAATAAAAAAAAATAATTGGTTGGCAAGAATATATGAAAGGGGGTCAGGCGAAACTATGGCGTGCGGATCTGCAGCTTGCGCAATATCATTATCTACTTCTACTATTAAAGATATTTCCTCGAAAAACAATTATGTACATATGCATGGAGGTAAAGCTCAAGTAAAATGGTCAGGTAATATTACTGAACCAGTTTATTTAATTGGATCGTCGCAATATGTATTTGATGGAAATTATAAAATATGACTTTAAGAAAAGAGAGTAAGAAATCAAAAAAAACACTGTCAGAAAATGAAGTATTAGAGTTCTTGGCAGAAAATCCTAATGTAATTAATAAAAATATTGATTTGTTTAATCAAATGTTTTCCTTTGATAAAAATAAAGGAAATTTAATATCTTTTGAAGATATAAGAATAAAGTCTTTAATTAAAGAAAATAATTCTTTGAAAAAAAAAATAGAAGGTATTGTAAATACAGCCAAATCAAATAAAAATATTCAGGAAAAACTCTCAAAATTTTCAAATGAAGTTATAGCTTTTAGAAAAATTGAGTTATTAATTAATTATATTGAAGAATTTATTGATAAAGAATTTTCTTCTTTACGTATAGATTTTAGTTTAATAAAGTTTAATGGATTTTCAGATCTTGATAAAAAATACTTTCCAGAAAATAATAATTTAATTAACTTAATAAATAATACTTTTTTAGAAAAAAATCCAATTTTAATTACTAAAGAAATTATTAATAAATATGCTTTAGAAAGATTTATACAGGATAAGGAGTCTTTAGTAATATGCCCATTAGGCGTTGAATATCCAACAGGAGTAATTCTTGTGAGATACAAAAGTGAAATGATGGGAGTTGATCTTCAATTTGATTTATTAAGATCTTTAACAGAAACTATTTCATATTCATTGGAGCAATATATTCAGAAATAATGAGTAATAAATTACAATATATGCTTAAGGATTACATTTTTCATATAGAAAAAGTTATAAATTACTCACCTAACACAGTGGCTTCGTATAATAGAGATTTAATTTCTTTCTTGTTTTTTTGTGAAAAAATAGAAATTAATAGTATCAATAGTCTAGATGAAAAAATAATAAGAGATTTTGTTTCGCACCTTCATAGAAATGGAATTAGCCCAAAATCGATCAAGAGGTCCTTATCAAGCCTAAGAAGCTTTTTAAATTTTTTGCTTAAGAAGAAAATTATTAAGATAAATTTTGCTGAAAATGTTAAGTCTCCTAAAGCAGAAAAAAATTTACCAGAGATACTACAACATTCTGATATCAATTTGCTTGCAAATTATAAAACTAAAAAAATTGAATATTATAAAAATAATGACTTACTAGTTCGTGATGTAGCAATATTTGAGTTATTTTATTCCTCAGGTTTAAGATTAAGTGAGCTCTCAAACATAAAATTCTCAAATATAAATTTTAATGAACGCATGCTCAGAATTACCGGTAAGGGTAATAAAACCAGAATAGTTCCGATAGGATCTAAAGCAGTAATAGCAATAAATTCGTGGGTTGATGTTAGAAAAAAATATTCTAAGAACTCATCTAATTTGTTATTTATTGGTAAAAGTGGTAAAGCTATGTCAGTACGAAATATACAACTTCGTATGAATATTCTGGCAAAAGCATCTGGAGTAGAACAAAAGCTGTATCCACATAAATTAAGGCATACTGTAGCAACCCACTTACTAGAGTCTTCCGGGAATATTAGGGCTGTACAAGAGTTTTTAGGCCATGAAAATATTAGCACGACCCAAATATACACACATTTGGATAATCAGTATCTAATGACTGTTTATGATAAAGTACACCCAAGATCTAAGAAAAAATTGAACAAGGAATAATTTATGGCAACAGTAATACCAGAGGAAATTAACTTACACCAGCAATCAGCTTATCTAACTTTGAAATATTCTAATCAGTCTTATGATTTAACAGCTGAATATTTACGAGTACACTCTCCATCTGCAGAAGTTATGGGTCACGGTCCGGGGCAAGCAAAACTTCAGATAGGAAAAGAGAATGTTTCAATACAAAGCATTGTCCCAGTTGGCAATTACGCAATACAAATAGTATATGATGATGGGCATGATACCGGTATATATTCATGGGAGTATCTATATGAACTTAGTTGTGGGTACTCAGAAAAATGGAATAGTTATTTGGAAAAATTAAAGGAAGCTGGTTATGAGCGAGTTAAACAATAATAAAACTAGTGCTAATTTTGGCTATAAAAAAGTTACAGAGATTGATAAAACATCATTAGTTGATAATGTTTTTACTTCTGTTACAGAGAGATATGATCTAATGAATGATTTAATGTCATTTGGTCTACATCGATTCTGGAAAAAATATTTTTTACTTTGCTCAAATATAAAGAAAGGTGAAAAAGTTCTAGATTTAGCGGCTGGAACTGGAGATATAACTAAATTAATTAGCGAGGCTGTTGGCGATAGCGGAAAAGTTATATCATGCGACATAAATTATGCGATGTTAAGTCAAGGGCGTGATAACTTAATTGATGCTGGATTTATGGAAAATATTTTTTATGTGCAATCTGATGCTCAAGCATTATCATTCCAAGAAAATAGTTTTGACCATGTCACGATGGCCTTTGGTTTAAGAAATACAGCAAATATCAGTAAAGCTTTGGAATCAATTTATAAGATACTTAGACCAGGTGGTTCTCTTCAGGTACTAGAATTTTCAAAAGCTGAAAAAATTATTGAAAAACCATATCGTATATTTTTAAACAAAGTTATACCACTTTTAGGAAAATATGTTGCGAAAGATGAAGATAGTTATAAATATTTAGCAGAATCAATTGATATGCATCCATCGCAAAATGATCTGGTAAAAATAATGGAAAATAGTAATTTCAAAAATTGTAAATACAACAACTTATCATTTGGAGTTGTTTCTATTCATAAAGGTTATAAAATATAAATGATTATAGAAAAAATTAATAAATTTATTTCTATAGCAATAGAAAACAGTAATTTAGAAAAACAAGATTTTTCATCTTTAAATGGAAAAAAAATTACTATCATTTTAAGTAACACTTCTACAATTATTAATATAAAAATTAATGATGAAAATATAATGTTACAAGAAAGTAATGATGTAGAGCCTGATTTATCATTAGAAGGAAGCCCAATAGCATTTATAAATTATTTTAATAATATAGATACTGACAACTCTATAAAAATTTCTGGCGCAGCGTCTTTAGCAGAAAAATTTTCAAACGTAGCAGAAAAAATAAACATAGATTGGGAGCAGATTATTGCTAACTATACAACCGATGATATAGCTTATTACACAGCAAAAATTTCAGAATCTTTGAAGAAAAATTCGGGCGGTGTAAAAGAAAGCTTTATAAGAAATCTAAAAGAATATATTAGAGACGAGACAGATATAATCCCATCTAAAGAATCAATAAATAGTTACGTAAGAGATGTTGATAATTTAAGAAATAAAATAGAAATGTTAGATGTAAAATTAAAAAGAGTAAAATAATATGGGGCAGATTCTTAGATTGATAAAAATCTATATTGTTGTAATGAGAAATTCATTAGACAAAGATTTATTTGATTTTAAATACTTAAAATTTATTAAAATTTTTAGGATTTTTTTTCCAAATTTATGGTTTAGAAATAACTCTCTATCAAGAGGAGAGAGAATTAAGAATGCTTTTGAGGAGCTAGGTCCAATTTTTGTAAAATTAGGTCAAACAATTTCAACTAGAAAAGATTTATTACCAGAAGATATAGCAGAAGAGCTTGTAAAGCTTCAAGATAAGGTCACTCCATTCTCAGGTCAAGAAGCTAAAAAATTAATTGAAATTGCATTGAGTGATAAAGTAGAAAATATTTTTGAAAATTTTGATATAGAGCCTCTTGCTTCAGCCTCGGTAGCTCAAGTTCACGCAGCAAAATTAGAAGGTAAGGATGTTGTAATAAAAGTCTTAAGGCCAAATATTGAAAATCTTATAAGAAGAGATATCAATCTAATGTATTTTATTGCCAAAATAATAAATAAATTTTGGGAAGAGTCAAAAAGACTTAAGCCAATGGAAATAGTTGGTGAATACGAAAGAGTGATTTTTGGTGAATTGGACCTTGTTAAAGAAGCATCAAATGCCAATTTACTAAGAAAGAATTTTACAGAATCAAGTTTTTTGTATGTACCAGAAATATATTTTGACTACACAAGAAAAAATGTATTAGTTATGGAGAGAATTTTTGGAATTCAAATTAGTAATATGGAGGAACTAAGGAAAAATAATATTAATATTCAAAGATTAGCTGAAAAAGGTGTTGAGATTTTCTTCACTCAGGTTTTTCAACATAATTTTTTCCACGCAGACATGCATCCTGGTAATATATTTGTATCTTATGAGAACCCAGATGACCCGAAATACTGTGCTGTTGATTTTGGAATAATGGGGTCTTTGTCAGAAAGTGATCAAAAGTATCTGGCTTTAAATTTTCAAGCATTTTTTCAAAGAGATTATAGAAAAGTAGCTGAGCTTCATATAGATTCAGGATGGGTAGGTGAAAATACTAGAATTGATGAGTTTGAAAATTCTATTAGAAGTGTGTGCGAGCCTATATTTGAAAAACCTTTAAAAGATATTTCATTTGGGAATGTATTGCTGCAGTTGTTTTCAGTAGCTAGACAATACGATATGACAGTCCAACCTCAACTTGTCTTACTACAAAAAACATTACTAAATATAGAAGGATTGGGGCGTGATTTATATCCGGATCTAGATTTATGGGTTACTGCAACTCCATTTTTTGAAAAGTGGGCTAAAGATAATATGAGTTTATCGTCGTTTGTAAAAAAGATTTCTAAAAATGGGCCGAAATTTATAGATGAGATATCAGATCTCCCTAAGACGCTATTGTTAATTAAAAAGAAATTAAAAAATGATGAGTCAAAAAAAGAAATAAGAGAATTAAAAACTAATATAAAAAAGACTCAGCAAAAAAATATGTTATTATTTATAGTAATATTTTCTATGATTCTATTCGAATTAATCCAATAATAATGAGTTCAAACTATAATCTTGATGATCTTAATGAAGCACAAAGAGATGCTGTATGTAATTTATCGCAAAATAGTTTAGTTATAGCTGGCGCGGGTAGCGGAAAGACTAGGGTTCTAATTCAAAGAATTCTCTGGTTAGTAGAAGATAATGAATTCTCACCTTTTTCTATCTTGGCTGTAACATTTACAAATAAAGCTGCCAAAGAAATAAAAAGTAGATTATCTGATAGCCTAGATATTAGTATTGATAGTATGTGGGTTGGAACTTTTCATGGGATTTGTTATAGAATATTAAGAGCCAATTATCAAAAAGTTTTTTTACCAAAAAATTTTCAAATTATTGATACTGACGATCAAGTTAGAATTATAAAAAGAATAATGAAAGATAATGAAATTGATAACTCACAGGTTCTTCCAAAACAAGTAGCTTGGTATATTAATAAAAAGAAAGATCAGAGTATAAGAAGTGCCAAGGCAAAAGATGATGATTTCATAAGTATCCAATATAATAAAATATACAAGATCTACGAGGAGTATTGCAATAACAGTGGGCTTGTAGATTTTGGAGAAATTATTTTAAGAACATTAGAATTATTTAAAAATAATAGCGATACAAAATCTTATTACCATAGTTTATTTAAATCAATATTGATTGATGAGTTTCAGGACACAAATACTATTCAATATGAACTAATAAAAATTATGACTAGTAGCGATACATCTATATTCGCTGTTGGTGACGACGATCAATCAATCTATGGGTGGCGAGGGGCAAAAATAGAGAATATTGAAAAACTACAAAAAGATTTTAAGAACACAGAAGTGTTTAGACTGGAGCAAAATTACAGATCTACAGGAAACATATTGAATGCAGCAAACAGTGTAATTTTAAATAATAATTCTAGAATGGGAAAAAATTTATGGACAGAAGATAAGAGCGGAGACCCAATAAAAATTTTTTCAGCGACTGATGAAATCGATGAAGCTATTTTTGTTATTGAGACAATAAATAAGCATGTATTAGAAAATTATAAAAGAAACGAGATTGCTATATTATACAGATCTAATGCACAATCTAGAGTTTTTGAGGAAAAACTAATAGCAAGAGGAATCCCTTATAAGATATATGGCGGATTTAGATTCTTTGAAAGAGCTGAAATTAAAGACGTTATAGCTTACATGAGGCTTGCTACAACTAATAACGATAATAATTCTTTTGAAAGAATAGTTAATACTCCTCCAAGAGGTATAGGAGAAAAGACTAAAGAGTTGCTAAGAGAGTTCTCTAAAGAAAATAAAACTTCTTTGTACGATTCAATACCGTTAGCAATAGAAAAATCTATTTTTACTAGAAAAGCTGGCGAATCATTAATAGAATTTCATAATCTTATTAGCTTAGTAAAAAGTATACTTGAAAAAGATGATTTGCCTCACCAGATTAATGAGATAATTAAAATATCTAATATAAAATCTATTTATGAGAAAAATAAAACAGAGCAGGCAAGATCAAAGTTAGAAAATTTAGATGAATTGGTATCTGCAGCGCAAGAATTTACAAATACTGATTTAGATGAAAATGAGACAATTATTGATGCTTTTTTAACACATACATCTTTAGAGGCAGGAGAAGGTCAAGGTAATGAATGGGATGAATGCGTTCAATTAATGACTCTTCATTCTTCGAAAGGTCTAGAGTTTCCGATAGTTTTTTTAGTAGGGCTAGAAGAAAATCTTTTTCCAAGTAGAATGTCTATAGAAGGTGATAATTTAGAAGAAGAAAGACGACTATGTTATGTTGGTATTACAAGAGCTAGGAAAAAA
Organism: Gammaproteobacteria bacterium; assembly: GCA_018674175.1. Classification (GTDB taxonomy): domain Bacteria; phylum Pseudomonadota; class Gammaproteobacteria; order Poriferisulfidales. The sequence continues at coordinate 21,863 of JABHAT010000006.1, forward strand.
CTTTATATTTCTCATGCGCAAATGAGGAGACAATATGGTTCTGATAACTATTGCTTGCCATCAAGATTTTTGAATGAACTTCCAGAAGAAGTTATTGAAGAGATTGGATATAGTCCAAAAAAATTCTTTAAAAGAGATAATAGGATGAATAAAAATACTTATAAAGAGAGCTCGATGATAGGAAAAAGAGTTATTCATAAAAAATTTGGAGAAGGAATGGTAACTTCAACAGAAGGCTCTGATTCAAATACTAGAGTTCAAATTTCTTTTGATGAGGTTGGAACGAAATGGCTGATTTTAGCAATCGCTAATCTCGAGATTATTTAATAAAATAAAATTATGAAAAGAAGAGATTTTTTTAAAAGCTTTAGCAGCGTTGCTTTATTAGGAGCGTTGCCATCTATTGTTAAATCCAAAGATCAAAAACCTGAATATAATTGGAAAATGGTTACCACATGGCCAAAAAACTTTCCTGGTTTAGGAACTGGAGCGCAGTATTTAGCTGATACCATACAAAAATTATCCGGCGGAAGAATTAAAGTTACAGTTTATGGTGCTGGGGAATTAGTTCCCGCATTTGAAATCTTTGATGCTGTCTCTAATGGGGTTGCAGAATTAGGACACGGATCTGCTTATTACTGGAAAGGTAAAAATGATACATTTCAGTTTTTTTCAACAGTTCCTTTTGGCATGTCATCTAACGAAATGAATGCTTGGCTTTATAAAGGTGGAGGAATGGAGTTATGGGAGCAAGCTTATTCCGACTTTAATCTAATTCCAACAGCAGCAGGAAATACTGGAGTTCAAATGGGAGGTTGGTTTAATAAAGAAATTAACTCTATACAAGACCTAAAAGGCTTGAAAATGAGAATTCCTGGTTTAGGAGGAGAGGTTTTAAGGAGAGCGGGAGGTACGCCAGTAAATTTACCTGGAGGAGAATTATTTACAGCATTAAAAACAGGAACTATAGACGCCACTGAATGGGTTAGCCCATACAATGACTTAGCTTTTGGGCTTCATAAGGCAGCAAAGTACTATTATTATCCAGGGTGGCATGAGCCTGGGACAACTCTTGAATGTTTTATTAATAAAGAAAAATTTCTTGAATTACCAGAGGATTTAAAACAAATCGTACTTGGTGCTTCAAAGATAGCCAATTTAGATATGCTATGTGAATTCATTTCTAGGAACAATGATGCTCTTCATATTTTGCAAAATAAACATAAAGTTGACATTAGGCCTTACCCAAAAGAAGTTTTGAAAGAATTATATGAAATTTCGGGGAATGTAGTTAAGGAATTATCTTTAAAAAATGATTTTGCAAAAGAAGTTTACAATTCTTATACATCTTTTCAAGAAAAAACAAAAGCTTGGAATGAAATATCAATTAAATCCTACTTAAATATTTAAAAGTAGAAAGTCTGTACCAAAGACTATTTATAATTTATACTATTTATACAAAATAAGTAGATAAAAAATCTATATATTCAAAAAACAGAAATATGGGGAAAAAATGCAAGAATTACTTTTAAATCAATGGTTTAATTATTCAATTTTGATTTTGAATGCTATAGTAGCAGGCCAAGTATTGTGGTTCGCTATTAATATTAAAAAATCAAATACGCTAAAAACTATAATTTTTACCGTAGGTATAGCTTATGCAGTATCTATCGGTGGATTATTTAAGGCTCCTGGTTTTATAGTGCAGCCAGAAGTAGAGACATTTTGGCTATTTTTAAATGCGATAATTGGTCTATTTATTATTTATACATTCTTAAGAAGTAATTTAATACCAGCGACTGTTTCATACGTTGCTATAGTTTTATCTTTAATTGGAGCTACAATTGTTTTTGGTGGTATACAAGAGTTCGGTATGAGGTATATGCCAACAATCTTGTTCTTTACAATATGTGTTTACTCTGGTGTCGGATTAATAATATATCAAGTTAAAGTAGCGACAATGCAAAAAATGCAAAAAAGACTTTCTTATGTTGCTGCTGGATTAGTTTTTACGGTAGTTTGCTTAAGTGCTTTTGATACTTATACTCTTGTTAGAGATACTTCCTATACTGGTGTTTCAGAGGGCTGGGAAGGCGGAGTTACTGAACAGCAAGATGAGTTAAGTAACTAGTAAAATAATCTTTATCCAAAAATCTTATTAGGTAACCAAGTAGTTATCTCAGGAACTATAATTATCAAAATTATAGTGATGATTTGAATTACGATAAAAGGTATTACTCCTTTATAAATATCAACAGTTTGAATATCTTTAGGTATTACACTTTTTAAATAAAAAATTGCAAAACCAAAAGGTGGTGTTAAGAAAGACGTCTGAAGATTAATAGCTATCAGTATACCCAGCCATACAGGATCAATACCCATTGATAAAAGTATTGGCGCAACAACTGGAATTACAACATATGTAATTTCTATAAAATCCAGTATAAATCCCAATAGAAATATAGCGAACATAACAATTGATAGTTTAAAATAAATATCTCCAGGTAAATTAGACAAAGTATTATTAATAAAGATATCTCCCTCTAATCCTCTAAAAACAAGAGAAAATATAGTTGCTCCAATAAGTAAAATAAAAATCATACTAGTAATTTTTGATGCCTGAATAACTACATCTCTTAAAATCTCTAAATTTAATTTTTTATTAATAAAAGCTAGAAGTGTAGAACCAATAGCTCCAAAAGATGATGCCTCTGTGGGTGTAGCAATACCCAATATAATTACACCAAGAACTATTAGTATTAAAAATAAAGGAGAATACAAAGATAAGATAATTTCTTTGGCAGTAAAGTTTTTCTTTGATTTATACTCAGGAATTAGATCACTTCTAAAATGAGCAATATATACTATATATATAATATATAAGCCTACGAGAATTAAACCAGGGAAAATTGCTCCAGCAAATAAATCTCCTACAGAGATACTTTCTTGAGAAAAAATACCTAACATATTTTGTGCTTCTTGATATGAAGAAGACATGACATCACCCAGTAGAATCAGGATAATAGAGGGAGGAATAATCTGACCAAGAGTACCTGATGCTAATATAGTGCCCGTGGCAATTTTAACATCATATTTTTGTTTTAGCATTGTGGGTAAAGATAATAGCCCCATAGTAACTACAGTTGCTCCAACAATACCAGTGCTAGCTGCTAATAAAGCTCCAACAATAATGACAGAAATACCTAAACCACCTTTAACTTTACTAAACAAAGATGACATAGCCTCCAAAAGTCTTTCAGCAATTTTAGATTTTTCTAACATAATACCCATGAATATAAACATAGGTATCGCAACCAAAGTTTCATTTGTAATAATTCCAAAAATTCTACTTGGTAAAGCAAATAAAAGTGTTAAATCAAAATTATTTGTAAAACTACAAATAATTGCAAAAATTATAGATACCCCAGATAGAGTAAAAGCCACAGGATAACCTAGCATTAAAATAAATATCACAAATATAAAAAGTAACATAGATAACATTAATAGTTTTCCCCGTTATAATTTTTAAATAACTCTGATATTGCTTGTAAAAAAAGTGTTAATGAAAGTAGTAAAATATATATTTTTAGCACATATAAAATAGGTAATCCTCCAGACTCTTTAGAAGATTCTAAAAGCAATATAGAAGAAAGAACATAGTTATAACTAGTTATAAAAATTAAAAGGCACGTAGGTATTAGAAAGAAAATTGTGCCGTAAAAATCTATAAATTTTTTTTTTCGAATAGAAAATTTATTATAAAAAATATCAATTCGAACATGCATATTATTTTTCAAAGTATATGCAGCACCAATTGTAAAGATTAAAGCATGCAGATAAATGATAATTTCTTGAATTGCAATACTGCCAAAATCTAGAACATATCTCATAAATGCAACAAGAAAAGTTATTAAAATCATAGGTATACATAAATAAGATGTTAGAATGCCAATCTTTTCATTGAAAAAATCTATCTTTTTAGAAATAATATTCATTAATCTATCTTAATGGTGTAATCTTTTAGGATTCTATCCGCAAGAATATTATAAAAAATATCTGGGTCTAATTGATGGGTAATTTCACCATCTAAAGGAAAGTGTTTGTCATGAAGTCGTGACAACCAAAACCTTAAAGCGGCGTGTCTAAGGGCATTTGGCCAAAACTCTTTTTCTACTTCCTTAATTATTCTATATTTGTTGTAAGAACTAATTAAAGCGTCTTGTCGTTTTAAATTAATTGTGTAGTCCATATTTAAACACCAGTCATTAACAATTATAGCTAAGTCATAAAGATAATAACCATTGCAAGCGTAATAAAAGTCTATTACACCAGTTAAATTATCACCAATAAACAGTGCGTTATCTCTAAATAAATCAGAATGTATTACTCCTGATGGTAGATTTTTTCCTAAGCAATATGATAGATTTTCTAATTCATTATTTATTATGTTTATTTCGTAAGGTTTTAAAACAGGATTTAATTTTGTAGCTGTTTTTTTAAACCATTCGATATCTCTTAATCCAACATAATGCGCTTTATGTTTTTTTGAATGTAAATGCATTTTTGCCAAAGTCTCTCCAATTTGCATACACATCATTTCTGAAGGAGTTTTTTTTGTAATAGTTTTTCCTGGAAGAAGAGTAAAAATAGACAAAGGCTTATCTTTAAAATTTAGAACGCACTTTCCGTCTTTTGATTTAACTGGTATCGGACATGGAATTCTATTTGTTGACAATAAATCCATTAACTCAATAGCATAATTTAAATTTAAATTAGGTTCTTCAAAAATAGTTAATATGTATTTATTAAGAGAAGTTGTTAAATAGTAGTTTGAATTTGTTATTCCTTCACTGATACCTTCAATATCAACAAATTTACCTATATCGTACAGATATAGTAATTGTTCTAGTTCTTCTTTTGTAAGTCGTGTATAAACAGACATAGGATTTTAATAATATTTTTGATAATGATTATAGCAATATAGAGCGTATGAATGGAAAACAAAAAGAAGATATTTTAGTTTTATTAGATGGAAGTGCCTATTTATATAGGGCTTATCATGCATTACCCCCTCTAAAAAATACAAAAGGTGAAAATACTGGAGCAATTCATGGTTTCTTAAAGGCATTGAATAAAATAATGACGGACTTTAACCCAAAACATATTGGTGTTGTATTTGATGCAAAAGGAAAAAATTTTAGACATAAGCTATATGATCAATATAAAGCTAACAGATCATCAATGCCCGAGGAATTAGTAGAACAAATACCAAAACTATATGAAATATTAAATTTATTAGGATACCCCCCAATAATTATATCTGGGGTGGAAGCTGACGACACAATTGGCACACTATCAGAAAAATTTAAGAGAAAGATCAACATTAAAATATTTTCCGGTGACAAGGATTTTGCACAGCTTGTCGACAAAAATGTATCAATAATTAATCCAATAACGTTAAATGTTATGGATAGGGAGGGAGTTAAGGAAAAATTTGATGTTAACCCTGAAAATATTATTGACTACTTGGCACTTCAAGGAGATAAATCAGATAATATTCCCGGGGTCCCAGGAGTTGGGAAAAAAACAGCATCACGATTAATTAATAAATATGGTGATGTGGAAAGTATAATTAATAAAAAAGATGATATTCCAGGTAAAGTTGGAGGTTTTATAAAATCTAACATAGAGCAATTAAAACTATCAAAAATATTAGCGACAATAAAACTGGATGTAGAAATATCTGAAAAATTAGAGGATTTAGTAAAGCACAAATCAAAAAAAGATGAATTAATAAAAATTTACGAAAGATTAGAGCTAAATTCATTTTTAAAAAGTGAAAACTTAGAAAAAAATTCTGGTTTTCAGATCGTTGCGAATAAAGAAAATAAAAAGGAATTAACAAAAAATTTTAATATCGTCACAAGTAAAAAAGAATTCGAAAAAATTTTAAGAGATATAGAAAAAAATAATTTTTTTTCATTTGATCTTGAGACAACAAGTCTTGATTACATGGTTGCAGAAATCGTAGGTTTTTCTCTAGCTCTAAATGTAAAAGAAAGTTTTTACATACCTGTATTACATGAAAATAATTCAAAATATAAGCAACTTGATATTAATTATGTATTAAATAAATTTAAGCCCATTCTTGAATCTAAAAACATAAAAAAACTTGGGCATAATCTCAAGTATGATAGAAACGTTCTATTGAATTACAATATTACACTGAATGCGATTGTGCATGACTCAATGTTACTATCTTACGTATATGACCCAACAGCAATAAGACATGGTTTAGATAATGCTGCAGAAAAATATTTATCATATAAGACAATTCATTACGAAGATGTTGCAGGAAAAGGTGCTAAACAGATACCTTTTGCACAAGTAGACATAGATACGGCAGCAGAATATGCCTGCGAAGACTCAATAGTAAGTTATGAGTTATATGATTACCTTTGGAAAAGAGTTTCAGAGAATAAAAGTGTTGTAAATATTTATACTGATATTGAAATGCCATTGCTTCCAGTATTATCTAATATAGAAAGAAATGGTGTTCTTATAGATCCAAATCAACTTCATATACTTAGTAAAGATTTGGAAAAGAGCCTACGAGAAATACAAAAAAAATGTTTTAAAATCACAGGTAAAGAATTTAATTTAAATTCTCCTAAGCAGCTTCAGGAAATTCTTTACATAGATATGGAGATACCAGTTACGAAGAAAACTCCAACAGGAAAGCCGTCAACAAACGAAGACACGCTTCAATTTTTAGCTCAGTCTCATGAATTACCTGCATTAATTTTAGACTATAGATCTTTAAATAAACTAAAGACTGGTTATACAGATAAACTACCTTTACAAATTTCTAAAAAATCTGGAAGAGTTCATACTTCGTATCAACAAGCAATAACATCAACAGGAAGACTTTCGTCAACAGAGCCAAATTTACAAAATATACCTATAAAAAGCTTACAAGGTAAAAAAATTAGAAATGCGTTTGTATCCGAGCCCGGAAAGAAAATATTTGCAGCTGATTATTCCCAAATAGAACTTAGAATAATGGCCCACCTTTCAAATGACAGTAATTTATTAAAAGCTTTTAATAATAATATTGATATACATTCTTTTACAGCATCAGAAATTTTTAATATTGATTTGAATAAAGTAACTTCAGATAATAGAAGGTCAGCAAAAGCAATAAATTTTGGATTGATCTATGGGATGTCATCTTTTGGTTTATCAAAACAATTAGGAATTTCTATTCCTGATGCCAAGGATTATATGGACATATATTTTCAAAGATATCCAGATATAAAATCATACATGAATGAGACAAAAGAATTTGCTAAAAAAAATGGCTACGTTCAGACAATTTATGGTAGGAAATTGTTCTTACCAGAAATCAATTCTAAGAATTCTCAAAGAAGAAAGTATGCAGAGAGAACAGCTATAAATGCTCCTGTACAGGGTAGTGCCGCTGATATCATAAAAATTGCAATGATTCAGATAGATAAATTATTAACTCAAAATAAATCAAGAACTAAAATGATAATGCAGGTTCACGATGAGCTAGTTTTTGAAATATTTGAAAATGATATTGATTCAGAAGTAAGTAATATTATTAACATAATGCAAGATTGTGTTAAATTAAATTTACCTTTAGCAGTGAACTATGGAATAGATAATAATTGGGGCGATGCTCATTAGATCTTTATTTTTGTATTTTCAATAATTCTTAAGGCGTTATCAACACCATCACCGTTTTTCGCAGAAAAAGTTTGTATATTTGATATATTTTTATAGTCGCTTAACATATTTTTTGTAGTAATCTTTGTTTTCGCTTTTTCACTATTACTAACCTTATCTGATTTTGTCATAATGATATTTGCATTTATATTAAAATTTTCACATAGCTCTAGCATTGCTTCGTCCAATCTACCAACGCCTCTTCGTATGTCTACTGCTATGAACATAGAGACTATATTTTTTCTATGTTCTAAGTAACTCATAACCATTGTTTCCCAAGAGCGTTTTACATTTTTTGGTGTATTAGCAAAACCATAACCGGGTATATCAACAAAACTAATATCATTATTTATTAAGAAGAAATTAATTAATTGAGTTCTTCCCGGAGTTTTACTAGTAATGGCCAATTTCCTTCTGTTGCAAATTTTATTAAGCATACTTGATTTTCCAGCATTAGATTTTCCTGCAAAAAAGAATTCTGGAAAAATATCTTCTGGATACTGAGATGGTTTAGTAGCACTTTTAACAAAATCTGATTTTTTTATATTTAGGGGCATTTTTATCACTTTTAATATATTGGTTTTTTCCAAAATAGTATACAATGTTTGAAACGGAATTATGAAATAAATTAGAGGAGAACAAATGCAAAATAAACTTTTCAGCAGGGCTATTTTCAGCCTGATAATGTTGCTGTTACCTAATTTTGTGTCCGCTGATGAGGCCGCAATTAAGGCTGGCGAGCAGAAGTCTATGATTTGTACCGCATGTCATGGTATTGAAAATAGCAATAACCCTGAGTGGCCTAATTTATCACAACAAAGTAAAAAGTATATAATAGAGCAACTTCATGCATTTAGAGGTGGAGTAAGAAATAATGCTTTGATGAGTTCTCAAGCAATGGGTCTTTCTGACCAAGATATAGTAGATATTGCTTCTTATTATAATAGTATTCCATCAAAAAAAGGTGAAATTGATAGCTCTGCTAAAAATGTAGAATTAGGGCAAAGTATTTATCGTGGTGGAATCTATGATAGAGGTGTTCCAGCATGTATGTCGTGTCATGGCCCTAAAGGTTTAGGAATTGATAGGACAGGTTACCCTAAAGTTTCAGGTCAGCATTCTGTTTATACTCTCAATAGATTAAAGAATTATAAAGAAGGTTATGATGATAGAAATTCAGTTAGTAAAAATTATTCAATAATGAGTGGTATATCATTCAAATTATCAAATTTAGAAATGAAAGCGCTTTCAGAATACTTACAGGGTTTATATTAAGCTCAGGAACAACACGAATGATTAAGAAAATATTATTTCTACTTATTGTTTTTAGTTCAACTGTTTATGCAGAAGAAAAATTTAATGTAGGAATAGATTTTGAATTAATGAATGATAGTCAAAGCCCTTATGTATTAAAAAAAACTGAAAAAATAATGGTTGTAGAAGCTTTTTGGTATGGTTGCCCACACTGTTACGTATTTGAAGATCATCTATCAAAATGGAAAGAAAAAGATGCGGATGATATTAATTTTATAAATATGCCAGTGGTTTTTAATAAACCATGGCTATTACATGCAAGAGCATTTTATACTATGAAGGCATTAGAAAATTCTGAGCAACTCCATAAGAATTTTTTTATCTCTTACCATGAACAGGGTAGAACATTTCCTAACGTAGAATCAATATTAAACTTTCTTGAAAGTCAGGGAGCTGATATAGAAAAAGCAAAAAAGATTATATCTTCAGAGAGTGTTTCCAAGAAAGTGCAAGAAGCAAATTACTTATTGGAAAGTTATAAAATTGACAGTGTTCCAGCAATTATTATAAATGATAAATATAGAATTTCTGGTAGAATGGCAAAAACTTACAAAAGAATGATAGAAATATCTGAATATATTATAGATTTAGAGAGAGCAAGTAGAATAAAATAATACAGATGCGCCCATAGCTTAAATGGATAGAGCAACAGCTTCCGGAGCTGAAGATATAGGTTCAATTCCTATTGGGCGTTCAAAAACAATTAATAAAATCTAATAGAAGAAGGAAAAATTAATGAACGATAAGCAATTTATGACAGTTTTATTAGGCGTAACTGGAGTCATAGTAATTATTTTTTTTATGATTTTCTTTATTGCACAAATGATTGCCCCAGTATCTAAAAAAACAGATGAATTTACAAATAATTCTGTAGTACAAAGAATAGAACCAGTTGGTAAATTAAATTATGCTGGATCAGGCAGTTCAGACAATAAAACAGAAACTGAAACTGTATCTGTCGAAAGAGAATCTATATGTAAAACAGCAGAAGGTGATTTTAAAACTTATGAAGTAAAAATGCTTAATCAAGGAGATCAAGGGTCTATGATCTTCGAGCCAGCTTTTATAAAAATCAATACATGTGACAGTATAAAATTTGAAATGGTTGACGCAGGTCACAATGCAGTTACCGTTGCTGCGCCAGCTGGCAGTGTGCCGTTTGATACAAAATATAAACCAAGCACTTTAGTTCAATTTGATACTAGTGGAATTTATCTATATAAATGCTCACCTCATGCAATGATGGCAATGGCTGGATTAATTCAAGTTTCGGATGCAAGCAACAAGGCTGATATG
>JABHAT010000023.1 GCA_018674175.1 Gammaproteobacteria bacterium
AATAGCCCATTTTTCTAAGGCATGTTTCTTATCTCTTCCTATTTTACTAACTTCATAAAAGAGAAAACGCTTATTTTTGGCAATATTCCATTCGCCTCGCTTAAAATTTTTTCCTGTCTTAGGATTTGGTCTTTTGGGGTATTCTTTCATAGCGATAAAATATCTTATTGCGTCAAAATGTTAAATCAAAATTTTAGATTTAAAATTAGAAATTCACGTATATCTTCATGATGGCAAATGCTGGACCAAATAGAAAAAAAAGAATTCCTATAATCCGAGCGATGTCATTTTTCATTATATTCCCCTTATTATTTTTATTAAGAAATTATTTAATAATTATAACCACATTCATAAAAGAACCAAATAAATTTAACCTTAATCTAAAGGCTTGCAATCATTCTCCAATAACCTTTTTATAGTTCCATGCTAAATTTCATAAAAGTACTATTAAGATTTTTTTGGATTTCTTTGAGGTTTTTAGCTGATGGAATATCAAATTTTATAATAATTGTTATTATTTTGATTTTCATAGGTTGGTGTATCATTTCTTTGATTTTTTGGTACTTTTTTTAATTTTATATAGAGCTGGAGAAGTTATGGAAGATTTTATTAAATATGGGCAATGGGTTGTTGTCATTATTAGTTTACTTGGGATAACGCTTGTAAGCTCTACAAAACCTAAGACGCGTTTAAGCGGTTATATTGTTACAGCCCTTGGAAGACTAAGCGGTGCTATTTTATTTATTTTTTTAGATCTTTATGCATTTGTTATAGTAAATATTATTCACACCTTTATTGGCATAAGGGGTTATGTAAAAAATAAAAAAGAAGGCTTACAATAATTAGTATATAAGATTTTATAAGTGTCGGAGCGTGGCGCAGCCTGGTAGCGCACTTCGCTGGGGGTGAAGGGGTCGGAGGTTCGAATCCTCTCGCTCCGACCATTTATTTCTGATGATCGTGCTGGGGGCTTACTTAGCTTAAGTTAAAGTGGGCGTTAGGTTTGATTCAAAGTAGAGCTAGATGGTAATGTTAAATAATTTAGTTGAGGTATTTTTTAATTTTTAATTTCATATCATCAGGGAATTTTATTGGTTTTGCGTTTTTATCCAATAGTGCAAACTCTATATTTGCAGAAAATATTTTTTTATCACCTTTAAAAATATCTTGATCGATCTTAAGTCTTACGCCTTCTATACCTTTAAAATTAGATCTAACCTCTAATATATCGTCTATAGTTGAAGTTCCTATAAATTTTGAATTCATTTTATAAACAACAAAATATTTTGGTTCATTAGAGCTTATTAACTCTGAATGATTTACATCTAATAATCTAAGAAAATTTGTTCTTCCTCTCTCTGCAAATTTTAAATAATTTGCATGATAAACTATACCGGTAAAGTCAGTGTCTTCATAAAAAACTCTAATTTGAAAAAAATGAGTTTTTTGTTTAATTATACCGGATAAATTTGATGTCATAATTCTTCCAAAATTTTTGTTTGTATTTTGTTTATTAATAATTCTCTTCTTGAAGATATTCTAGAAGTGTTTAGGATTAATAGCAAAGAAGAGGTTAATGAAATTTGAGCGTCATAAAAAAATTATTAATATCTTTAACACTATTTCTTATGGCATCCAGTAAATCTCATTCAGTTTTAATAGATGTTAGAACTTTAGAGGAATGGAAAAGCGGGCATCTTAAAGGCGCAATTCATATTCCTTTAAATATTATTTCCGAGGATATAAATAAATTTGTTAAATCCCATAATGAGGAAGTTTTACTTTATTGCAGAAGTGGAAATCGTTCAGGAAAGGCTAAAAACATTTTGGATTCATTAGGTTATTCTAATACAATAAATTTAGGTGGAATAACGGATGCTAGTAAGTTAGAGAAATTAGAAATTATAAAAAACTAACTTTTTATTATTCAACAAAACCTTTAAAAAATCTTAAATATTCAATAAATTTATCACTTACCCCTTCATTTTTTAAGTGAGCTTTTGAAACGGGAAGGTTTAATGGCTCAAAAGCAGGATTATTTAAGACTTTTTTGGGAAAATCATGATGAACAATTGCTGCCCGTCCTATCGCAGCAAAATCTACCCCAGCACCAATTATTTTGTGAACATCTTTTCCTGTACGAATATTTCCTGCTACTGTTAATAGAACATTTTTGAAATCTAAATCTGTAAAATGTTCTAACAATGTTTTTTTTAAGTTTTTTTCAATTTTTTCAGGATTCATGATTTTTTCTAGATTAGGATCTTCTTTACTGAAATTATCTGGATATTTAAAACAATCCCATAATGACATATCGATAAAATCAATTTTTTGCATACTTATTATCTTTTTACATATTGATTTAATTTCATCTAATTTCATCCCAAATCTCTCTGGAGACAGTCGAACACCTAAAAGAAATTTTTTTCCACACTCCTGTCTAATTCCATTAATAATTTCAAGAATAATTCTTGATCTATTATCTAATGATCCACCATATTCATCCTCTCTTTTATTAATTGTTGAGCTTAAGAATTGGCATAATATATATCCATGAGCCCCATGGATCTCGACTCCATCATACCCTGATTTTTTTGCCCTTATTGCTGCAAAAATAAAATCATCTCTCAATCTCTTAACTTCATCAAGTGAGAGTTCTCTCGAGTTTGTTTCATCATCGGAGGAAGGGCATACAGGTCTCTCACCAATTATTTCCTCAGGCGACCTCATTCCTGCATGGTGAAGTTGAGCTACGGCAAGGCTATCAAAGGACTTAATTTGATCAGTTAGACTTTTTAATCCATCAATATGCATGTCATCATAAATACCTAATTGACCAGGGAAGCCTTTGCCAATCGATTGAACGTGTGAAGCACATGACATTGTCATACCAAATCCACCCTTTGATCTTAGTGTTAACCAATTAAATTCA
>JABHAT010000001.1 GCA_018674175.1 Gammaproteobacteria bacterium
AAAGAAGCTAATAGACCTGAGCTTGCAGAACAAGAAGAGTTTGAATTATCTGTCTATAAAGAATATCTTCCCGAAGATATGACTCAAGAAGAAGTGCAAAAAATGATTGAAGACATCCTGAGTGAGAAATCTATTTCTCAAATGAGTCAAATTGGTGAAGTTATGGGCGAACTTAAGAAACGTTCTAACAATCGTGCTGACATGGGTTTTGCTAGTAAATTTGTTAAAGAAAAACTTAGCTAGTTTTTATATAAGTTATATTCAAGCCTAAATCACTCTATATCTATTGAATGCTATCCAAGTTAGCTCTATAATTAATAAATTAAATGAATACACGTTCATCCTAAAAGGACGGAAGTAGGCTGAAAAGCTGAAGGAACGCACCAAACTTTAAGCCTAGAGTTTGGTGAAATTATCATCAAATTCAGGTTAAGTTTAATTTTTTGTCAGCTTGATGGTATCAATATGAAAAATGCAATGCAGTTTTTAGACATAAAAAGAGAAGAGCCTTCTGTTCAAAAAGCAGAAGTCAGAATCTATACATACGATGAAATATATTCCAATTTCCCCGCTGAGAAAGCTGCAGAGCAAGCAGGGAGATGTTTAAACTGCGGTAATCCATATTGCGAATGGAAGTGTCCAGTGCATAACTACATACCAACTTGGCTAGATCTTATTCGTGATGGAAAAATTATAGAAGCAGCAGAAATGTCTCACAAAACTAATTCCCTACCAGAAATTTGTGGTCGTATATGTCCACAAGATAGACTGTGTGAAGGAGCATGTACTTTAGAAGATGGTTTTGGGGCAGTTACCATTGGATCAATAGAAAAATATATTACCGATGAAGCTTTCCGACTTGGTTGGAAGCCTGATATGTCAGATGTTGTTCAAACAGATAAAACTGTTGCTATCATTGGTGCTGGGCCAGCTGGTTTAGCATGCGCAGATATTCTTACTAGAAGTGGCGTGAAAGCAAAAATATATGACAAATATTCAAGAATTGGCGGGCTACTAACTTTTGGAATTCCCCCATTTAAATTAGATAAGGATATTGTAGAAAAAAGAAAAGAAATTTTAGAAGGTATGGGAGTTGAATTCATTTTAAACACCGAAGTTGGTAAAGATATTGATTTTCAAGAAATCTATGATTCTCATGATGCTGTGTTTTTAGGCATGGGAACTTACAAACCTATGAAGGGAAATTTCAAAGGTGAAGATCTAGAGGGTGTTCATGAAGCTTTACCATTTTTAATTTCTAATATAAATAATGAATTAAATATAGAGTCTGATTTTGTATCAATGAAAGATAAAAAAGTTATTATTTTAGGTGGTGGTGATACAGCTATGGATTGCAATAGAACTTCTATTAGACAAGGCGCAGAAAATGTTACATGCATTTATAGAAGAGACGAAGAGAATATGCCTGGTTCAAAAAAAGAGGTAAAAAATGCAAAAGAAGAAGGCGTAGATTTCATGTTTAATTATCAGCCCGTAGAGATTATTGGTGATAAAAAAGTAGAAGGAATAAAAGTTGTTAAAACAAAACTAGGGCCACCTGATGCAATGGGAAGAAAAAATCCAATCATATTAAAAAATTCTGAAAAAATTATTCCGGTTGATAAAATAATTATTGCTTTTGGATTCCAGCCTAGTCCTGCAGAATGGTTCAAAAAATATGATATAGAAACAAAGGAAAGTGGACTTTTAAAAGTTGATAATGAATACTTGTTTCAAACTACTAATGATAAAATATTTGCTGGCGGTGATATGACCAGAGGTTCTGATTTAGTTGTTACCGCAGTTTTTGAAGGTAGAGAGGCTGCAGAAAACATTCTAGATTATCTAGAGATATAAAAAATGAGCTCAATTAAAAATAAAAGAATTTTAGATGTATTAAATGGTGTACCTGTAGATAAAACACCAGTATGGATAATGAGACAAGCCGGAAGATATTTGCCTGAATATAAAGCCACAAGGGCCCAGGCTGGGAGTTTTTTAGACTTATGTCAATCTCCAGAATTAGCGTCAGAAGTTACGATTCAGCCTATCAAAAGATTTGATCTTGATGCGGCAATAATTTTCTCAGATATTTTAACTATTCCTGATGCAATGGGTCTTGAATTAAAATTTGAAGATAATCGTGGTCCTTATTTTGATAACCCAATTGATGATATAGATGATATAAAATCTCTTAGCGATAAAAATACCGATAGTAAATTGGAATATGTTGCTGAAGCAATAATCCATACAAAAGAAAAATTAAATAACGAAATTCCTTTAATTGGATTTTCTGGAAGCCCGTGGACCCTGTCTACTTACATGGTTGAGGGGTCTGCAACAAAAGAATTTAGAAAAATTAGATCCATTGTTTTTAAAGAGCCCGAGATGCTTGATCTGTTGACACAAAAACTTGTTAAATCCATTACAGAATACTTAATTATGCAAGCAAAAGCTGGTGCTGACATCTTAATGATATTTGATTCATGGGGTGGTTTATTAAATACACAAAACTATGTAAATTTTTCTCTCAATCCTATGAAAGAAATAATCAGTAACTTGAGGAAAAATAGTATTACAAGAAATATACCCATAGTTTTATTTACTAAAGGCGGTGGTAGTTGGTTAAATCAAATAGCGGAATCCGGTTGCAACGCTATTGGTTTAGACTGGACTACTGATATATCTATGGCTAGAAATACTGTTGGAGATAATATAGCATTACAAGGTAATTTAGATCCATGTGCGCTTCATGGTACTGAAGAATCTATAAAAGATGCCGCTTCAAAAATAATTGATGGTTATGGTTTTGGCCACAGACATATTTTTAATTTGGGTCATGGTATAGATCAATATGTTGATCCCGAAAATCTTGGAATTTTAATAGATCACGTAAAAGAATATAGTAAAAAATACCATCAAAATTAGAATAATTTTTCCAACTCAACTTCCTCTTGTTTCTTATCATCTATTTTATTTTCTTTACTAAAAGAGTTTGGGATATTTTCTTTTCTAAAAACTTCAGTTATTGAATTTTTTGAATCTGGTGAAGCTAATAAACCATTTTTACTATCAATTTTTGCACTAACTAATCCCTCTGGTTCTTCTAAATTTGAATTGGGCGTTCCTTTTAAAGCAACTTTCATATAATCAATCCACATTGGTAAAGCTGCGGTACTTCCAAACTCTTTTTTTCCTAGTGATGAATGATTATCAAAACCAATAAAACTTACCGTTACAATATCTCTATTAAACCCAGCAAACCAAGCATCTTTTTGGTCGTTAGTTGTTCCAGTTTTACCCGCGATATCATTTCTATTTAAAGCCTTTGCTTTTTTTGCGGTTCCGTATTTTACAACGTCCTTCATCATGCTAACCATTTGATAAATATTTCTTGGCTCTAAAGTTTGCATAGCTAATCTTGGTAAACCTGCTTTCTCCCTCAGCTCAGTAATTTCATCCATAGATTTTGCTGAAGAAAATTGAAGAGTGTCTAAACTCATATAATCACATGGATTACTACAAACTCTTACTGGATTTTCAACATATATAATGGTGTTATCTCTTGTTCTCACCTGCTCTATAAGATACGGCTTTACTCCATATCCTCCATTCGAAAAGTGTGCGTAAGCCTCAGCTAACTTTATTGGGGTAATCTCACCACTTCCTAAAGCAAGCGTTAAATCTTTTGGTAATTTTTTTGCATCAATACCAAAATTTTTTACATAGCTTAAAGTATAATTAATTCCAATACTGTCTAATAATCTTATGGATATCATATTTCTAGATTTTGCTAATCCATAACGTAATCTAGTAGGACCAAAAAATTTTCCACCGTAGTTTTTTGGTCTCCAAGCACCACTGACGGTATTTTCTTTAAAAACCTTAGGTGCGTCATTAATTATTGATGCAGGTGTATATTTTTTATTTAGAGCTGCAGAATATATGAAGGGTTTAAAACTTGATCCTGGCTGTCTCTTTGCCTGAGTAACCCTATTAAATTTACTAATTCTAAAATCATAACCTCCTGATAAAACAGATACAGCACCACTATTTGAATTAATTGAAACTAAAGCTCCATTTACATTGGGAATCTGTGACAAGAACCATCTTTTATTTACTTTTTTAACTCTCACTACATCGCCAATAGATAATATTGATTTGAAATCCTTAATTCTTTTTTTGTAATTAACATCATAATATTGACTTTTAATTAATATTTCATTTAAATTTATTTCTAATAATTGATTGTCTTTTGAATAAACCGTAATTTTTTTTGAATCTACATTTAATACAACGGCAGGGATATTACTATTAATATCATAAAAACTTTTTAGATATTTACTAATATTTTTTTTTGAAACTTCTAAATCATATTCAAAATCAGAATTAAGTAATTCGTTATAATTTATTTTTGCCTCAGCTCCTCTGTAACCATGTCGAATATCATACTTTTCAATATTACTTTTTAAAGATTTCTGGGCAGCTTCCTGCAATTTACTATCAATTGTTGTAAAAACATCATAACCTAACGTATATGCTTCACTCCCAAATCTTTCTTCCATCTGTGCTCTAGCCATCTCAGATACATAAGGAGCTTTTAGTTCTATACTGGCAGTATTAAGTCTGGCTGTAACAGGCATTAGATAGGCTGTCACATATTCACCTTTTGTTATGAAATTATTTTCAGACATTCTTCTTAAAACATAATCTCTTCTTTGTAATGCTCTTGATTGATTGGAAACAGGATTATATCTTGATGGCGCTTTCGGTAAACCAGCTATCATAGACATTTGCGCCAATGTTAATTCTGAGAGTCTCTTTCCATAATATACTTGTGCAGCAGCCGCAACCCCATAAGATCTGTGGCCCAAATATATTTTGTTCATGTATAGTTCGAATATTCTTTCCTTACTTAAATTTCTCTCCATTTTGTACGCTAATAAAATTTCTCTTAACTTACGAATTATTTTTTTCTCTCGGGTTAGGTAAAAATTTCTTGCGACTTGCATAGTGATAGTACTTCCGCCTTGCGTAATTTTTCCGGAAGTGACAAAGCTTTTCAGAGCTCGGAGCAAACCAATATAATCAACACCATTATGTTTATAAAATCGATTATCTTCTGCCGCAATAAAAGCATTTTTAAGCCCGTCAGGTATTTCGCTAAAAGTCACTGGAATTCTCTTCTTTTCACCATACACAGCTATTAATTTCTTATCTTGGGTATAAATTCGCATTGGGATCTGCATTTTCATATCCTGTATTTCTTCTACTGTGGGCAAGCTACTTGATAAAGTGACGTATAACGCTAATAAAGAAAAAACAATAAAACCAATTAAATAGTAAACAGGTTTTAAAGATTTTTTAAAAAATATACTCATACTTGTTGGTGGCTATAAAATTTCTTGTTAATATCTATATAATACTATAAAAAAATAATTTATCTTGTCTAAACTAAAAAACAATATAATTCTTATTGGCCCGATGGGCTCTGGTAAGAGCTCGATTGGCAAAAAGTTATCTAAGATGATGAAATTTGACTTTTTAGACACAGATAATCTTATTGAAGAAAATACCGGTGTAGATATACCAACAATATTTGAGCACGAAGGTGAATCTGGCTTTAGAGAAAGAGAAAAAAATATTTTACGCGAAATATCCAATTGTCAAAGAACTGTTATTGGGACTGGTGGAGGAATAATAATCTCTGAAAAAAATCGGGAAATAATTAAAGAAATGGGTTTTGTAGTTTATCTTACAGCTAGTATAAAAGAGTTATTCTATAGAACAGAGCATGATAAAAATAGACCCTTAATAAATAGTAATGATGCAGAAAATAAAATTAGAGACATAATAAACGATAGAAAAGAATATTATGAAAGTAGTTCCGATATGAAAATAAGTACTGATAATTATGATACAGTGAAAATATCAAAAATTATTATAAATAATTATGAAAAATATAAGAAAAATAATAGTTAAATTAGAAGATAGGTCCTACCCAATTTATATAGGTAAAAATATTTTATCTGATAAATCTCTACTTGGTAAAATTAATGTAAATAATTTTGCGTTAGTTACAAATAAAAAAATTAAATCCCTACACCTTTCTAAGATTAAAAATAATAGTATTAAAAAAAATCAAATCATACTAAGTGACGGTGAGAAATATAAAAATCAAGAAAGTATTTCAAAAATATATAGTTATTTGCTAAAAAATAAATTTTCGAGAGATAGTTGTTTGGTAGCTTTTGGTGGCGGTGTCATTGGTGATATGACTGGGTATGCATCTGCAACTTATCAAAGAGGTATCAATTTTATTCAAATTCCAACAACATTATTGTCAATGGTTGATTCTTCTGTGGGAGGTAAAACCGGTATAAATCATCCGCTGGGGAAAAATATGATAGGAGCATTCCATCAGCCCATTGCAGTTATTATTGACACAGAAATATTAAAAACACTTTCTAAAAGACAATTTAATGCTGGCATGGCAGAAGTTATTAAATATGGAATCATAAAAGATAAGAATTTCTTTAAATGGATAACAAAAAACTGTTTGAATATAAAATTGCAAGACCCAGAAAGTATTATCAAAATTATCAAAAGGTCTTGTGAAATTAAAGCTGAAATAGTTTCCCAAGACGAAGAAGAAAAAAATATAAGAGCATTGTTAAACCTTGGCCATACCTTTGGTCATGCTATTGAAAATGTTTTAGGATATGGAAAGTGGCTACATGGCGAAGCTATAGCTTGCGGCTTTCTTATTGCTTCTTCTGTAGCAATACAAAATAAAACTATGAGCATCAATCAATACAACGATATAAAAAATTTGTTGGAAGTGTTTGATTTGCCAACTAAATTACCTAAAAATATAAATATTGAAAATTTATTTAATGCAATGTTAGTTGACAAGAAAGTGAAAGATAACAAAATGGTTTATGTCCTTCCAAATGGTATTGGTGATTCATATATTACTAATAAGATTTCTAGGAAAATAGTAATGAAAGCCTTTATACAGCATGCATAATAATATAGAAAATAACCTAGCTTCATATGCTTTAAAGTCAAAAGATAGTAAGGGAAGAGAGTATAAAGAAGAAATACCAAAACTTAGGACTGAATTTCAAAGAGATAGAGAAAGAATTATTCACTCCACCGCCTTTAGAAGATTAGAATATAAAACCCAAGTATTTGTTAATCATGAGGGTGACATGTATAGAACAAGATTAACACATACTATTGAAGTAGCTCAAATTTCAAGAGCTGCATCAAGAGCGTTAATGCTAAATGAAGATTTAACTGAAGCCATATCGCTAGCTCATGATTTAGGTCACACGCCTTTTGGACATGCTGGTCAAGATATACTTAATAAGTGTATGAAGGATTTTGGTGGCTTTGAGCATAACATTCAATCGCTAAGAGTTATTGAAAAGCTAGAAAATAAATATGCCAGTTTCTCAGGTCTTAATTTATGTTTTGAAACTAGAGAAGGTATATTAAAAAAATGTAGTAAAACTCGTGCAAAAGATTTAGGCGAAGTAGGAAGAAGATTTATTGATAAAAAACAATCATCTCTAGAAGCTCAACTTACAAACGTTTGCGATGAGATAGCATACAATAATCATGATATTCAGGATGGTGTAAAAGCGAAAAAGATTTTTATTGAACAATTAGAAACACTTCCTATTTTTTTTAATCAAATGAAAATAGTTTTAAAAAAATATCCAAAATTAAGCGGCTCTAAAATAATCAATGAAACTGTAAGGCTAATAATAAATTTATTGATAAATGATTTAATACGTAATTCAAATGAGAATATTATAAATAAAAAAATTATTAATTCTGATGATGTAAGAAATTGTGATAGTTTAGTTATAGGTTTTTCTGATGAAATTAAAATGCTTAATATGGAATTGAAAAGATTTCTATACTCAAACTTATATAAGCATCCAGACGTTATAAAAATGACTGATCAAGCAAACCTTGTAATTGAAAATTTATTTTCGGCCTATATGAATGATATAAAACTTATTCCAAATGACTACATTCAATATAATCTATTAAAAATAAATTCTGGTTTTAAAGAAAGAGTTATTTGTGACTATATTGCTGGCATGACTGATAGATTTGCCCAACTAGAATATACAAAAATATTTAATGAGAGGTCATAGTCTACAAGGGATTATTATGACTTTTGTAAACTTTTAATGATTTTTAATGATTTTTAATGATTTTTAATGATTTTTAATGATTTTTAATGATTTTTAATGATTTTTAATGATTTTTAATGATTTTTAAATAATATAAGTTATATTCAGTCTATTAATAATGATAACTATTGAATGAACAGCTCACTATCCCTATAATAAGGTAATACGTTCATCCTAAGGGACGGAAGTAGGCTGAAAAGCTGAAGGAACGCACCAAACTTTAAGCCTAGAGTTTGGTGAAATTATCATCAAATTCAAGGTAAGTTAAAATAACATAAACTTATTTGAGTATGAAAGAGAAAAACAAGAAAATTACTGGTTTATATGATGAAAGCTTTGAAAAAGATAGCTGTGGCTTCGGATTAATAACTAATGTTGATGATAAGCCTAGTCATTGGTTAATTAGTACTGCAATCACAGCACTTGAAAGATTAGCTCACAGAGGAGCTGTTGGTGCTGATGGTACTTCTGGCGATGGATGTGGAATATTATTTAAAACACCTGAATTCTTCTTTCGATCTATAGCTAATGAGCATAAATTTAATTTATCTAAAAATTTTGCTATAGGAATGTTTTTTCTAAATACTGATATAGAAAAAAGAAAATCTTCAATCAAAATTGTTGAAAAAATTATAAAAGAACATAATTTTATTTTAGCCGGCTGGAGAGAAGTCCCAACAAATCAAGATATTTGTGGTGAAGATGCTCTGAAAACTTTGCCATATATTAGCCAAGCATTTATAAACCCATCAGAAAAAGTTGATGCTAAGGATATAGAATCTAAACTTCTTGTTATAAGAAGAAAAATAGAAATAGCAATTTCAAGAACTGATGATGATATATTTTATATTACTAGTTTGTCTTCAAAAGTAATTTTATATAAAGGCATGATAATGCCAAAGCACCTTTCAAAATTTTATTTAGATCTTTCAAATGAGAAACTTGAAACTTCTTTATGTGTTTTTCATCAAAGATTCTCAACAAATACAACTCCTCAATGGAGCTTAGCTCAGCCATTTAGAATGCTTGCGCATAATGGCGAAATTAATACCATTAGAGCTAATAGAAATTGGTCGCAAGCAAGATCTAGTATATTCAAGACTTCAAAAATTCCAGAACTTAGTGAGTTAAAACCTCTTGTTTCTATGGGAGGCTCTGATTCAAAAAGTCTTGATAATATGTTGGAAGTTTTGACGCTCGGTGGCGTTGATTTATTTAAAGCAATCAAATTACTTATTCCGCCAGCATGGAAAAGCATTTCTGAGAATGATCCAGATTTGAGAGCATTCTATGAATATAATGCAAAACATATGGAGTCCTGGGATGGTCCAGCAGGAATAGTTTTAACAGATGGAAGGTACGCGGCATGCGTAACTGATAGAAATGGATTGAGACCAGCCAGATATATAATTACTAAAGATAGACACATTACCGTGGCCTCTGAAATTGGAGTTTACGATTATGATGAAAAAAATATTATCAAAAAAGGGAAGCTAGGCCCAGGACAAATTATCGCTATAGATACACTAGAAGGCGAAATTTTATATTCAGAAGATATCGATAATATTCTTAAAAAAAGATGTCCTTATAAAGAGTGGATGGATGTTGGTGCAGAATCCATGAGAAGAATAATACCTGATAAGTTTCCAGGGCTAGAGTTTCTTAACGAATCTGAGATTAGACAATATGAGAAGATGTTTAATGTTACATATGAAGAAAAAGATCAGATCCTAAAGCCTCTTTCGAAATTAAGTCAAGAAGCTATAGGTTCTATGGGTGACGATACTCCTTTTCCAGTTCTTTCAAGTGAAATAAGATCTTTGTATGATTATTTTAGGCAGCAATTTGCTCAAGTAACGAACCCTCCAATAGATCCAATAAGAGAAAGCAATGTTATGTCGCTAGAAACTTATCTTGGGCCAGATTTAAATGTATTTGAAGAAGGCTCAAAACATGCACATCGACTAACAATAGAATCTCCAATTTTATCTTATAGGAAATTTAATCAGCTTCAGGAACTTAAAAATAAAAAATTTACTTACAAAATTTTAGACTTAAATTATGAAAGTGAATCTAGTCTTACAGATGCAATTAAAGATCTAACAAAAGAAGCTATTTCTGCAGCTAAAAATAACAAAGTGTTTTTGATCTTAAGTGATAAAAATATTAAAAAAGGCAAAATCCCTATTCATGCACTTCTTGGAACTGGGGCTGTGCACCATGCTTTAATTAAAAATGGTTTAAGAACTAAAGTAAATATTATAGTTGAAAGTGGGACCGTTAGAGACTCTCATCACTGCGCAGCATTAATTGGTTATGGAGCAACTGCAATATATCCCTACTTAGCTTATGAATCATTAAATAATATGATAATTGATAGATCAGAAAACAATTCAGAATTCTTTGAAGCAACTAGAAATTATAGGCAAGGTATCAATAAAGGTTTATATAAAATTTTATCAAAAATGGGAATTTCAACTATTTCTAGTTACAGAGGATCACAATTATTTGAATGTGTTGGCTTGAATCAAGAAATTGTAGATTTATGCTTTTGTGACACTACAAATAGATTATCGGGCACAACATTTAATGATCTCCATAACGACCAAATACAATTAGCAAAAAATACTTGGAGCCATAGAAAAAATATTAAACAAGGCGGTCTACTAAAATATGTTCATGGTGAAGAATTTCATGCTTATAATCCTGATGTTGTAAAAACTCTTCAGGATGCTGTCAAAAGTGGTGAATACAAAGACTATGAAAAATATAGCGAAATAGTGAATCATAGAGAAAAAATGGTTATAAGGGATATGCTTGAATTTAAAAGTTCCAAAAAACCTATCCCATTAGACCAAGTAGAGCCTATAGAAAATATTCTTTTAAGATTTGATTCGGCTGGCATGTCATTAGGTGCTTTATCTCCAGATGCTCACGAAACTTTAGCTCAAGCAATGAATAAAATGGGTGGCAGGTCAAATTCAGGCGAGGGCGGAGAAGATGAAAGAAGATTTAATACTGATAAAAATTCTAAAATCAAACAAGTAGCTTCAGGAAGATTTGGGGTTACACCACATTACTTAGTAAATGCAGAAGTGATTCAAATTAAGATAGCTCAAGGTGCTAAGCCTGGTGAAGGTGGACAGCTACCTGGTGATAAGGTTGATAAACTTATTGCGACTTTACGATATGCAAACCCTGGTATAACTTTAATATCTCCCCCACCTCACCATGATATTTACTCTATAGAAGATTTAGCTCAGCTTATCTTTGATTTAAAACAGGTAAACCCCAGTGCTTTTGTTTCAGTTAAATTGGTAGCTGAAGCTGGAGTAGGAACTATAGCTGCCGGCGTTGCCAAAGCATATGCGGACTTTATTACTATATCTGGTTACGATGGTGGAACTGCTGCCAGTCCTTTATCAAGCATAAAGTATGCTGGTGGTCCTTGGGAAATGGGCCTATCTGAAACACACCAAACTTTAAGAGCAAGTAATTTAAGAAAAAATGTTAGATTACAAGCAGATGGAGGATTGAAAACTGGTCTGGATGTAGTTAAAGCTGCAATCTTAGGAGCAGAAAGTTTTGGTTTTGGCACAGGTCCGATGATAGCAATGGGATGTAAATACTTAAGAATATGCCATTTAAATAACTGCGCAACTGGTGTAGCTACACAGAATCAGGTTTTAAGAAAATATCATTTTATTGGTAAAGATGAAATGGTAATAAATTATTTTAAATTTATTGCTGAAGAAACTAGAAATATTTTAGCTTCATTAGGGTACAAGAAGCTATCTGATGTTATTGGTCAAACTAGTATTCTTAAGATTAAAAAATTTGAAACTGGAAAATTGAGAAATTTAGTAATAGACCCAATAATATCTGACGCTAACGTTGATAAAGATGTTGCTCATATGTGTCAGGTGAAAAATAATGAACCTTGGGATAAAGCTGTCTTATCAAAAATAATTGATAAAGATATAAAAAATGCTGTTGAAAATAAAATTGGTGGTGATTTTAATTATAATATTAAAAATACAGATAGATCGGTTGGAGCAAGTTCATCAGGTATGATTGCAAGAACTCATGGGAATTATGGTATGTCAGAAAATCCAATCAATATTCATTTTAAGGGTACTGCAGGACAAAGTTTTGGAGTTTGGAATGCTGGCGGATTAAATCTAACTTTAGAAGGAGATGCTAATGATTATGTCGGCAAAGGAATGGCAGCAGGTCAAATAACAGTATATCCTCCAAAAGATACAAGCTACATAGCTAAAGAATCCGTAATTATTGGAAATACTTGCATGTATGGAGCAACAGGTGGGAAATTATATGCATCTGGAATTGCAGGAGAAAGATTTGCTGTAAGAAATTCTGGAGCTACAGCAATTGTTGAGGGCGTTGGCGACCATGGTTGTGAATATATGACTAATGGCGTCGTAATAATTCTCGGCAAAACTGGTGTTAATTTTGGGGCCGGAATGTCAGGTGGTTTCGCGATGGTTTTAGATGAAGATGATAGCTTTAAAAATAAATATAATTCTGAATTAGTAGAAATAATAAAAATAGATAAAAGAAAATATCCAAATCAAGAAACGTACTTAAAAAATTCTATTATGGATTACGTTGATAAAACCAATAGCGTGTGGGGTAAAACTATCTTAGATAATTTCGACAATTATATTGATAAATTTTTAATTGTGAAACCTAAGGCTATAAATATTGAAGAACTATTTAATAAAAGTAGTGTTGCCGCATAAAATGGCTCAACTAATTCCAAAAGATTTTATTGATAATTTATTAGAAAAATCCAATATCGTAGATATAATTAGTAATTACATAAAATTAGAAAAAAAAGGAAATGATTACTGGTCAAGATGCCCATTCCATAGCGAAAAAACATCCTCTTTTAGTGTAAGTGAAAATAAACAATTCTTCTATTGCTTTGGTTGTGGCGCAAAAGGCAATTCTATTGGCTTTATAATGGATCATTCAAATAAAACATATCCAGAAGCAATTGAAACTATAGCTAATTTTCTGAGCATAGAAATACCAAGAGATAAAGAAGCAACAAAAATTTATGAGTCAAAGAAAGTTATACAAAATTCTTTAGGTGATACAAAAAAAATTTTTGAAAGTAATTTAAAAAACTCAACAAAAGCTATCTCGTATTTAAAACAAAGAAATATCTCTGGCGAGACAGCGAAATTATTTGGAATTGGTTACGCAGAGGATGACTTTCAAAGTCTGAATAAAAAATTAATAAATAAATATACTGAAGAAAATTTACTTAATGCTGGGCTAATTGTTAAAAAAAATAGCAACTCTTATGATAAATTTCGAGATAGAATTATGTTTCCAATACATGATACTACTGGGAATATTATAGCTTTTGGTGGAAGAATATTAAATGATGATAAGGAAAAACCTGCAGCTAAATATATGAATTCACCAGAAACATCTTTATTCAGCAAAAAAAGAGTTTTATATAATTTACATCAAGCAAAAAAATATAAGGAATCAAAAAACTTTCTATATATTGTTGAAGGTTACATGGACGTAATAGCATTGCATCAAGCGAATATTGAAAATGTTGTTGCAACTCTTGGAACAGCTGTAACTGAAGAAAATTTGACTCAATGTTTTAAATATACTAGAGAGATAATATGTTGTTTTGATGGAGATAAAGCTGGTGAAAAAGCAGCATGGCAAGGTGTTGAAAATATAATGAAAGTTATAAAAGACGGCAATGTAATAAGCTTTGTTTTTCTACCAGATAATAATGATCCCGATAATATTATTGAAAAAGGTGGTAAAAAATTATGGGAACAACACGTAGAGAAAAAAGTTAGCATTGAAGAATTTATTTATAATAAATTTTCAAAAGAATCTGATTTGAAAACTGCCGTAGGAAAGACTCAATATATCCAGAAAGTTGAAACTCTTCTTGATAAGTTACAGGCTAAAATTTTAAAAAGAATTTTATCTGACAGCTTAAAAGATAAAGTAGGTGCAAAATATGGACCTAAACAAGAAAACGTAAAAAGCCCTTCAAAATTTTTTAGTCCCAAGACAACTTCTCCACTTCAAAAGTCCATATTAATTTTAATGCATCACCCTGATATTAATATTGAAGAAAATTTGATCAATGATAGTCGTATTGAAAATAACACTGGAGTAATTTTACTTAAATCTATCATTAGTCTTATTAAAGAAAATCCTGATATCAATATGGGAAGAATTATTGAAAATTTTAGAGATGAAAAACGCAATTATAATTCGTTAGAAAAAATTAGTAGGGTCCCTATTGCAGATTATGAGCATCCAAGCAAGGAACTTCATGCTTGTATTTATCTTACTATCAGAAATCATTTAAGAGAAAAACTTAAAGATATTGATCCTTCTAAACTAAAGGAATACTCTGCGGCTCAAAGTGAAATTAGAGAAATTGAGGAGAAATCAAAGAATTTTTAAATTATGTCTTAATTTATATGGTATAATCTGTACCCCAAAACACATGTTCCTAACACTCAGAATTGTATAATGACAATAGTTCAAGATCAACAAACTAAAATTAAAGAGCTTATTTCCAAAGGAAAAGAGCAAGGTTATCTTACCTATGCTGAGGTTAATGACCATCTGCCTGAAGGTATAGTTGATTCAGATCAAATTGAAGACATTATTAATATGATTACTGAAATGGGAATAATGGTCCAAGAACAAGCTCCTGATGATGATTCTCTTAGTATGAGTGACAATTCAACAGACGAAGATGCTGCTGATGAAGCTGCTCAAGCTTTAGTCACGGTAGATCAAGAATTTGGCAGAACAACTGATCCAGTAAGAATGTATATGCGTGAAATGGGCACAGTAGACCTTCTGACTAGAGAAGGCGAAATTAAAATTGCAAAAAGGATAGAGGAAGGTTTAAACCAGGTTACACACGCCTTAGCATTTTACCCTAATACAATAGAGAAATTATTAGCTTCATATGCTTTAGTTATAGATCAGCCTGATTCAGAAGAAGGAGAAGATGAGGATGTTGAAAGGCTAAAAGTTGATGACTTATTAAATGGTTTTATAGACCCTGATGCAGACAATGACGTAATTCAAACACATACCGTAAAAGATCCTGATAGCGATGAAGAAGAGGAAGAAGAGGAAGAAGAGGAAGAGGTTATTGATACAGGAATTGATCCTGAAGAGGCAAAATTACATTTTGATGGATTAGTTAAATTATATAAAAAAGCTAATCAACCAGCAGTTAAGAGTGATCCAAAAAAACTTTTAAAAGCTAGAGAGAAAACAGCAGACTATTTTATGAGATTTAAATTAGTCCCAGTATTACTAAGCGAACTTAAACATGATTTAAAACTAGTCGTAGCTAAAATTAGGACATATGAAAAAAATGCATCAAAGCTCGCATTATCAGCTGGCATGCCAAGAAGAGAATTTATAAAAAGTTTCACTGAGAACAGTACCAACTTATCTTGGGTTCAAAATAGATTAAAAGGAAACCCTAAATACGCTACAAAACTTAAAAAAAGTAAAGAGGATATCCAAAAACTTCAAAAGAAACTTTTAAGAATTGAAGAACATACAAACCTTACAGTTGTTGAAATAAAAGAAATAAATAGAAAAATGTCTATTGGAGAAGCTAAATCTAAACGTGCAAAAAAGGAAATGATTGAGGCGAACTTAAGATTAGTTATATCTATTGCAAAAAAATATACAAATAGAGGTTTGCAGTTCTTAGACCTCATACAGGAAGGAAATATTGGTTTAATGAAAGCTGTAGATAAATTTGAATACAGAAGAGGGTACAAATTCTCTACATATGCTACATGGTGGATTAGACAAGCTATTACAAGATCTATAGCAGATCAAGCTAGAACAATAAGAATTCCCGTTCACATGATAGAAACAATCAATAAATTAAATAGAATATCAAGACAAATGACACAAGAAAATGGCAAAGAACCAACTCCAGAAGAGCTTTCTATAAAAATGGCTATGCCTGAAGACAAGATAAGAAAAGTTCTTAAGATTGCAAAAGAACCAATCTCCATGGAAACACCGATCGGTGATGATGAAGATTCGCATTTAGGAGATTTTATAGAAGATGGAAACATAATGACACCAATGGAGTCTGCAGCAAATGAAAGTCTAGGTGAAGCTACAAGAAGTATACTTGGATCATTGACACCTAGAGAGGCAAAAGTGCTTAGAATGCGCTTTGGCATAGATATGAATACAGACCATACACTTGAGGAAGTAGGTAAACAATTTGATGTTACTAGAGAAAGAATAAGGCAAATAGAAGCTAAAGCGTTAAGAAAACTTAGACATCCAAGTCGCTCAGAGCAGTTAAAAAGCTTTTTAGATCTAGAGTAAATTATATAGCAATTGCCTGTGGTATAGTCTCGTGAAATTTTTCAATAATAAATGTTAAATCATCTCCAAAATTTATATATATTAATGTTAATAAAACAATAATTATAAAAAAGAACATTAATATCGTATAGGAAAACATTTTTACAAATATGCCTATAAAGAAAAATAAAGACCTTATTATAAAATTCAAAATATTTACCTAATGTATTAAATAAAAATATTTGTTTCTGTGGATACTATTATCAATAAAAATATAATAGCTATAGAAAAAAGAAAAGCGAAAAAAATTCCTCTAGATCTTTCATAAATAAAATCTTTCGTAATTAAAACTTCTATTGAATAATCATCTTCTCTAGAAATTACTTTAACTTCATCACTAATTTTTGAAGCTGAAAGTTTTTCATCAAACTTTTTGGATAAATTAATTAACTGTTTCTCTAAAGTATCAATCCTCTTAAGTCTTAGGTTTTCTGCTAAAGCATACCCTTTTCGTATCGGACCTATTCTTGATTTTGATGGAATTGTATTTATATATTTATCATTTTTTGGAATTAAATTTTTTTCAGAGATTTTTTGGTCTAATACGGTTAACTTTTCTTCCAGATCTAAAATTTTTTTATTCATCTCATTTTCATTTATATTAGGCATAGAAAATTCTTTGCCTGACTTTGTCATCATTGCTAAGTTATGATCTAATTCCTCTAATTTATTATCCAATCCTGATATTGCAGAGATTAAGGATAACTCCGAATCTGAAACTATTTTTGATTTTTCGTCTTTATTCACAATAAATATTTTATCCTAAAGTATGAATTTATTATAGTCTAAAAATTTAGAATATTTTTTTATGTCTTAACCAGGAATATGTGCCTGTAAATGATAATATTATTAATCCTATTGTAACCAAGTCTACTAATGTTATACCTACAATACCTATTAATCTTCCTGTATGTATATCAACAGCTACTCTTTCATAAGTAATTGTTTTTCTTAAACTTATATTTTTTATTTTTTTTCTTAGATTTTCTGGTGCAATATTATTTCTTAATTTTATTTTTTTAAGTTTTGAAGTTGATACTTTATCTAAATGCCTCATGTCCAATATTACACCTGCTTCACTGAGCATTATTTCGTGACTCTTATTATATTGAATAATATAGTTGCTGTTCTTTTTAAAAAAAGCGTTTATTGAATTTATATTATTTATTATTTTATTTTCTTGAAAATAGAGATTACTGTCACATAAAGATATCCATTTATTTTCATGCTTTGTAGAGGCCACTGTGCATGATTTTATGTTGTATAAATTACTTGCTAGTGAACTTGATATGAATTTTTTTCTTATTCCAAAATCTTCTGCGTGTTGGAGTAATGTTCCAGTAACTGATAGGATCAATAAAAATATTACTAGCGTAATACCTAGGAATCTATGTATTTTCATAATCATTTTACAATTATAATTTGTATTATGAAAAAAAGATACTTTCATGCTATTTTACTATAATTAATCTTATTAAATTTTTATTATGAAATCTAAATATTTTTCTTTACCAATCTTATTATTTACTTCATTCTTTCTTGTAAGTTGTAATAAAGATAATAAGTCTTATATATCTGGAAGTGCTTTTGGGTCTATTTATCATATTTCAATTAATGATATAAAAGACTTAGATTCTTTGGCTATTAAGTCAAATATTGATTTTATTTTAAAAAATATAGATAATTCTGCGTCTAATTATAATCCGAATTCTGAAATCTCTAATTTTAATAACTCTAATACTAATTCCTATACAATTGTTTCTTCAAATCTTTATAACATAATTTCTGAAGCGAAGAATGCAAGCATTTTAACTGAAGGTTTTTTTGATATAACTATTGGAGATATTAAAATCAAGAAGGGTTTTTATGTTAACACCAAGAAGACTTCTTCTAGGGAGAATAATATTTTTACTTATAAAGATATTCAGCTATCAGAAGATTTTTCCTCAATAAGAAAAAGAAATGGCCTTATTAATGTTGATTTATCTGGAATTGCTAAGGGATACGCTGTTGACATTATTTACAATTATTTAAATAGCATGAATATATCAGATTTTGTTATTAATATTGGTGGTGAAATAAGAACTAGTAGCATGAATAACACTCAAAAAATATACATTGATGATCCCTCTAAAAATAGTCAATACATTGAAGAAATATTCTTGCTCAATAAGTCTATAGCTTCTTCTGGCACTTATATTGATTCTGTTAACTATGAAGGTAAAGAGATATCTCATATTATTAACCCTAAAACTCTTGAGAATATCTCTAACCTTAATATACTAGTTTCTGTTATCCATAATAAATGTTCTATAGCAGATGCACTAGCAACTGGTCTTCTTGCTATGGATGCTAATGATATTATTAAATATTCTAATATGAATAATATAGCATCAATGCTCGTTATTTTTGATGATAGTAATATAGAAAAATTTTATTCTGAAAATTTTATTAAATTTTTATCAGCAGACTAATTTGATTAAATCTTAGAATATAAATATAGAGAAAGTTTAGAAAGTTTTCTCATAGAGTTAACAGATAGAGTGGCACCAGAAATATTTGCTATTCTTTTAACAAGTTTTTTACTATCTTTCATGCTGTTTCCCTTAATCTGATTTATAAACATATCGTACTTAATTTCGTAACCATAATTTTCTCTGTACACTAAAACTTTTGCATCTGAAATTTTATTGTCTTCAACCATAAAGCCTGTTGTTATAAATTCATGTTTTCCTATTGCTTCTAATATGAAACCAACTTTATTTCCAGATTTCCAATATTTAATAACTGGTAAATGATATGTATCTTTCAGTATTTTTTCTACACCATCTTCTATGTCGTCTTTTAAAATTATATAAGAATGCATAGGTACTTCTGACAAACCTAATGATGATTTTAAAAAATTGTCTTTTAGTAATCTTTCATCAGAGGCGAATGCCGCTGAGTTAAGTATTAAAAATAAGAGGATTAGTATTTTGATTTTCATTGACTGTCTCTAGTTTAAAAAAAGAATGGCTAGTTAACGTCGAAGTTTTAAATATTAAGAATGAAAAGAACAAGGAGAATTTCTTCAATTCA
This sequence comes from Gammaproteobacteria bacterium, assembly GCA_018674175.1. Classification (GTDB taxonomy): domain Bacteria; phylum Pseudomonadota; class Gammaproteobacteria; order Poriferisulfidales. The sequence goes on from JABHAT010000001.1 coordinate 19,728, forward strand.
TCTATATAAAAGTTTAGCTCTTATCTGAGTGGAGGAGAAAGAACTAAACTTTATTGTTAACTAGCCAAAACACGTCCTAATGTGTATTTATTGCATTATTATTATTCTTAGAATTCGTAACCAATTCCCATGTCAAATCCATCAGTATCATTATCATTTTGAGATTCACTTGAGTAATCTTTATCGTAGTAATTGATTTTGAATACTGTATTTGTACCTTGTGGCCAGTAACTGAAACCTGCTGTTTGTACTGTGTACTGTCTTGATACTTTTTCACCAGATACGATACTTTGGTTTGCATAGATTCCAATATTACCCATTCTTTTTGATACTTCTAAGAATGTACCTTGATGCTCATCAAAACCGTTTGTAAAGAATGCACCTGATTCATCTTTACCACCAAAGTCAGCTTGCACATGTAAAGCTCTCACTTCAAAACCGTCACCGAAGTTATAAATAGCTGATGCTCCCATGATATCTAATTCTTCAATATTATCAGTTGAGACTTGTGTAAAGTCTGATTGATGATTGTAGAAAAGACTTGCTTTAAGACCTGGCATACCTGTGTATGTAATACGTGCTGTATAAGCTAAGTCACTTGCGTCAGCATTTGCTGATTTTTGACGTCCACCTCTGATATAACCAGTTGTTGCACCTTTAAGTCCTTCACCAACCATTGCTTCAAATGTAATTCCGTTTGACATTTTGTGTGAAACCTTCACACCTGCTGCCCACCATGTTGCTGGGAGTAGGTATTTTTCTACGTCATTTCTTTCTACACCGTAGAATGTTGGAGGCTCATGATTTTCATTCATAATTCCAACTGGTACTAAAATAACACCTGTTTGAATTGATGTTTGGTCATTTAGATCAACCTCAATATACATTTGCTCTAGCTCAACTTCACCACCGTTAGATCCATCGACAGTATCTTTTACTAAACCATGCTCTAACTCAAACTCAGATCTAAATCTGACTTTTTCGTTGTAGTCGTAACCAAAGAATAATACGTATCTGTGCGCATCAACTTTTTTTGTTTTGCCGCCACCGTCTTTCTCATGGTCGTTGTAATGTAATTCACCATAACCACCTATGTGAATTTTTTCGAATTTTTTAGCTGCTTTAGCTATTTTGCCCATTGAAGCTTCTTGAACTTCGCCTTGCATTTTAACAGCTGCTTTCAATTCATTTAATTCAGCTTTTAATTGTTGAATTGTTTCCAAAGCAATATGAACTTCCTCTTCCACATGCTCTAGTGTGTCTGCAAATGTTACTGGCGTAATTGCTAGTAAACCTGCTAGTACTAATTTTTTCATTGGTATATCTCATAGTTTTAAAATTTAGATGTAAATAGTAATCGTTCTCATATTCATTTGCAAGTGTAAATAGGAACTATTCTCAATAATTTATTAATTGTATTAAAATCAATTACTTAATTTTTTGTAAATTAAATTAATATTAGTAAATTACTATTTTTTAAAATTCATTTCTTAATTTTTCCAAATTTTTGAATAAAAATATTTATAGGAATATTGTAAAAAGAGTTTCTACAAAAAAGCTAAAAATTAATACAGAAATTAATAATAAGAAAAAATACTCTTCAGCCTTTCAACGAAGTTACTTTATATCCAGTATAGTGGGTAAGGTGATATTTAAAATAAGAGCGAGAAACATTTTTTTAAGATTACTAATTAATTAGATGCGCATTTATAATCAATAAAATTATTTATTGTTTCATCGATTTTATTTTTAGCTATGACTACATCCTTATCTGCTTTATATTCTTCAGCTTGCGTAAAGTGATAAATGAATAAAGGGTTTTTTTCATGCTGTTTTTTTAAACAAAACTTATTTTCACTTAAGAGTATTCTGTCCCATTTATCTCTTACTATATTCCAGTATCCTTTTGTAGAGTTCCAGTATTTATAGGCAGCACTAAAGTCATAATTTTTTATTTTTTGATATCTTGCCAAGCCGTACTCAGTTCCAATAAAATTCTTTGGGGTACTGATTTTATCGTTATTTTCTTCCATAACCCATCCCCATGGCAAGATTGTAATCTTATTAATTCCTTGAATTAAATCATAGTCTTTACGAACACTATGCTCTCGCCTAGGCAAAGGTCGATTTGTAGTTTTACTAATCCATCTTGAAGCGCCTCTTTCATGAATCCAAGAACCGTATGATTCATATCTTGGAGAGTCATCAACCTGATAAACTGCCTGACTCCAAGTATTCTTAATATCTTTTTGTTTTTTTACGTTCCATTCATTTTTCCCTTGGAATTCTAAAATCTTTCTATCTTCATAAGACCAGTCTTGTCTCCAATGTTTTTGAATATACGGGCCGTTTATTTTACCATTTTTATCTCTCATAAACATAACAAGAATATGCTGAAGAGATATGAAATTTTCACTATTTTGAATAATAATTATAGTTTCTGTGCCCCAAGATTTGTATGGGTTATCAAGTTTATAATTAGCATCACTACCAAATATTTCCGTAAATTCAAAATTAGCCTTATGATCTCCAGCCATTGCTAATATAGCTAGTCTGTCTTTATCTTTTGTATTAGTAGCGCTTTGAAGTTTTAGAAAATAATCTGAGCTTTCAATATCTATTTCCGGCTCTAGACCGTCGGTTGTTCCGCCTCTAGACTCTTGAACATTATGTCTATCTAATAGCCATTTTATTTCACTTTGATTAACTTTTTCTTTAGAAGAACCATAATTATTTTCTTCAGCACTTACCGAATAATTTAGAGCCATAAAAAATAATAATAAAATTAATCTCATATACAACACTCTAATACATTTTTAATAATTTTACATTGCACAAAATATTAAAATATTAAGAGTATTTGTTATATTTACTTAAGGCAGGCGTTCAAGTTCTCTGCGATATTTTTTAGAAGTTTAGTATACATTCCTGGCCCAGAATCAATGTCTGCTCCTAGAGGGTCAAGAATACCTACTTTTGTATCTGTGTCTTCTATAACAGTATTAATGATTTTACCTCTGAATTGTGGCTCTTTAAAAACACAACTTGCATTTAAGGATTTAATTTTTTCTCTAATTATTATAATTCTTTTGGCAGATGGTGGTAGTTCTGGATCAATTAATATAGATCCTGCCGGTTTTAAATTATATGCTTGTTCGAAATATTGGTATGCGTCATGAAATACGATGTATGGTTTATCTTTTATTGAATCAAGCATTGTTTTAATTACTAGATCCGTTTTTTTAATTTCTTTAATCGCTTTTTTTGCATTCTCTTTATAAATATTAATATTTTCTGGATATACTTTACTCAATTCTTGAATGATGCCTTTTATAATTTGAGTAGCATTGTTTGGGTCTAGCCAAAAATGAACATCATAAGAACCATGCCCATGATCATGATGATCGTGACCGTCTTCTTCCCAATTATTACCCGCTCTAGTTGAAAGAAGTTTTAAGTTTTTAATTTTTGATACCTGAACAACTTTGACATTTTTTGGCAAACTCCTTACTGTTTTTTTTAATGCTGACTCTAATTGGTTGTCTATATAAAAGACTACTTTCGCATTATTGAGAAGTTTTGCATGCGAGGGTTTGAGGGCAAAGTTATGAGGCGACATACTACCGTCTATCAAAAGAGATACTGAATGGCTGCCTTCTGCTACTGCACTTACTAACGAGTGCAGTGGTTTAACGCTTACGACAATTTCACTTGAAATAGCATTATTACTAAAAAAAATACTAAACATGATAATTAATGCTTTTTTTGTCATAATCGTCTCCAATAGTTTAAGTTGAAATTGATGTTATATTATAACATAATTGATTTCAACAGAATTTTGAGAAAATGAAATGAGTAATTGTAAAACACATAAAACTTGTATTAACGAGGCTTTGAAAAAAGCTGAAACTATATGCAATGAAAAAGGTGTTAAGTTAACTAAGCTTAGACAAACAGTATTGAAGCTTATATGGAAGAGCCATAATTATGTGAAAGCATATGACCTTCTTGATGAATTAAAGAAAATTGACGATTCTGCAAAACCTCCAACAATATATAGGTCATTAGACTTTCTAATAGAAAATGGATTTATCCATAAAATTCAAAGCTTAAATGCTTACGTAGGATGTTCTCACCCACAGGAACATAAAGAATGTTATTTTTTAATATGTGATAGTTGCCAAAATATAGAAGAGTGCTGCTCTGAACAAATAAATAAAGTTGTAATCTCAACAACTGGAAAAAATCATTTTGAACTAAATCAAGTGACTTTAGAAATATCAGGAACTTGTCAGGACTGCACAAACTAAATGCCATCGTTAATTCAAGCAAAAGATTTGTGTGTCACAAGACATAACAAAATTATTCTCGAAAATGTTTTTATTGATGTTAAGAAAAAAGATTTCATAACTATTATTGGGCCAAATGGAGCAGGGAAATCGGTTTTTCTTGAATGCTTAATGGGCTCTTTCATACCGGACAGCGGTAAAATTAAAAGAAAAGATAATCTATCTGTAGGTTATATACCACAAAATTTTAGTCCAGAACGTTCTATGCCAATCAGTGTAGAGAGATTCTTAACATTAAAAAAAAAATTTATACCACAAGAATTATTAAATATTTCTAAAGAAACAAATATTTCTGGAATTCTAGATAAAAACTTAGCAAATCTTTCCGGTGGTGAACTTCAGAAAGTTCTTTTAGCAAGAAGTCTACTTAACAATCCAGAATTACTAATATTAGATGAACCTGCTCAAAACCTTGATATCAAAAATCAATTAAATTTTTATAATTTACTAAATCGGATTTACAAAAATAGAGACATAAGTATTCTTATGGTTTCTCATGATTTACATATGGTTATGTCATCTACAAGAAAAGTTGTATGTTTATATCATCATGTTTGCTGTTCGGGAGAACCTCAAATAGTTGCAAAAGATCCTGAATTTATTTCATTATTTGGAAATGATATGGCTAAAATGATGTCAGTTTATCAACATACACACAATCATTCTCACCAAGAGATTCTTAATGATTGAGCCATTTATAATTAGAGCAATAATTGCTGGGGTTGGTATTGCAATAATTGCCGGGGCTATTGGTTGCTTTGTTGTTTGGAGAAAAATGGCATATTTTGGCGATTCACTTGCACACAGTGCTTTACTTGGCGTTGCTCTTGGTCTTGTTATGGGCATAAGTACCAACTTAGGAACAATAATTATATGTTCTTTGTTTGCAGTTGTATTAATTTGGCTGCAACAAAAAAAAATATTGGCAACAGACACACTTCTTGGCATTCTTGCTCATTCAGCTCTTTCTGTTGGAATGGTCACTTTAAGTTTGCTTGAGCAAAGTATTGACCTTCATTCATATTTATTCGGTGATATTCTTGCTGTTTCTTCAGCAGAAATTTACTTCATATTATTTGGTGGTTTCTTTGTATTAATTTTTCTTTATTTTAATTGGTCATCCTTTGTTCTAATGACTATAGATGAAAAATTGGCAAAAGCTGAAGGAATTAATATTGTATTTTATCAACTTTTGATAATGTTGTTGATGACTGTTGTAGTTGCTGTTTCATTTAAGATTGTCGGTTTGCTACTAATAACTTCATTATTAATTATTCCTGCAGCAGCAGCTAGGCAGCTTGCAAATTCACCAGAGAAAATGGCTATAATCTCTTCATTACTTGCAGTCTTGTCTGTCGCGATAGGTGTTTATAGTTCTTTGTATTTAGATACTCCATCAGGTCCATCCATTGTAGTTGCTTCGACAATCATATTTATAACGATATCTGTTTTTTCTTTTATATTTAAAAAAAACAATTAAGTATAAATTTAAAATAATATTAGACATATCTAATGTTATATTATAACATTACTTTTTTTAACTTGTGGAAAATTAAATATGAAATTCAAATTATTAACAAAGCTACTAATTCTAACATTTGTATTAAGCAAATGTGCCTATGCTGCTGATGATGAACATGATCATGATCACTCGGCTCACTCGGATGAAAAATTTTATGGGCATGTTGGAATACGTGTTCATGCAGATCATATAAATGACGCAAATGAAGGGGAAGAAGAAGTCAATGAGCTTTATACTCACTCACATATAGAAATGGGCTCTAGGATAGCTGAGGGTTTCAATATTGATACTAACCTAAAGATTGAAGGAGAACCTGCTGGTCATTCACATGGTGGTGTTAGTAGAACACATGATGGAGATAGCAGGATCTTTGAAGATCATCCGTTACTTGTAGAATCTTTGACGCTTACATACAGTCAGGAAGACTTTTCTATATATGCTGGAAAATTCAATCCTAAAGTAGGACTAAATTATCATAACTTCCCAGGTCTTTATTCTTATTCTATGATTGAAGAGTATAAAATTGCTGAACGAATTGGTTTAGGAGCAAATTATTCTTTTAATTTTGATGATTTTGGTACTCATAAGATAGATGTTAGTTCTTTTTTTGCTGATACGACAGTTTTGAGCCAAGCCATATTAGATAGTAGAACTAAAGTTCGTAAGAAAGATGGTGGCTTAGCAAATACTGAGGACTTAGATTCATATGCAATTTCTCTTGGGGGAAAAGATTTTTATTCTTTAGATAATAATTTTGCTGAAAGAATTTCTTATAGACTAGGTTACGCACTTCAAAAGAAAGGAGTCACAAATGATAATGACGAAACTAGATATTCTGTTTCATTAAGTTACAAAGAGAAATTTGAATCTAAAATTAGTAAAACAGTCATATTCGAATATATGAATATCAATCATTACAATGGTGAAGCAGGTCATGATAGATCATATGTCACGGGAAGCTTAGGGTTAAAACTTTATCCATATAGCTTTAGTACAACATATACATTTATCGATAATGACGCACCAGAAGAAGAGGCAGAAGGCGCTGATGGAAAAGTACTTCAGATATCTGTAGGTTACGCGGTCTCCCCTGATGTAGAAGTTAGTTTTGGTTTTAAAAGAGCAGATGAAGAACTAGAGGTTACAGAAAGATTTGGATTAGGTATGAAATATAACTTTGAGCTTTAAAATTATATTTTTTAGAAAAAATTTATAAAAATTTCCTAATAAGAAGCCCGCGATTCAATTGAAATGTGGGCTTTTTTTATATTTTCATATAGTTTCAAACAATCATTAAAAACAATTGTGATATAATGGTTTTGAATGTATCTTACATTCTACCCTTATAAAAGGCCCTGTAGCTCAGTTGGTTAGAGCAGTGGACTCATAATCCATTTGTCGTAGGTTCGAGTCCTACCGGGGCCACCATAATTTTACCAAGTCATCAAACTAATAAATAATGCTATAATTTTCAAACATATGAATACTGTTAGCGTAATTATAATTGTTAAAAATGGTGAAGAGTTTATTGAGAGAGCTCTTAAGAGTGCAGTGTGGGCAAATGAAATTATTATTTTAGATTCTGGAAGCTCTGATAATACTTTAGAAATTTCTAAAAAGTATACTGATAATATTCACATATCAGAAACGTGGCCTGGGTTTGGGAAACAGAGACAAAATGCCCAAAAACTCGCTAATTCGGACTGGATATTTATGTTAGATGCAGATGAAGAAATTAGTTCCAACTTAAAAGATTCCATTTTACAGGTAATTGATGGGGATCCTGCTATCTATCAAGTGAATAGATTAAGCAAGGCTTTTGGGAAGCCGGTTAGACATTCTGGATGGTATCCAGACTGGATTAATAGACTATATCCAAAAAATATTACTTCTTATAATGATGCATTGGTTCATGAAACTTTAATTATACCCGCGCAATATAAACCATTAAAAATTCATGGGGAGTTGAGCCATGACACATATAACAATATGCAGGATTATTATAGGAAAATGAGTATTTATATTGATGCCTGGAGCACTCAAAATATTAATAAAAAATATGGTGGTTTATTAATTGGTATCCTCAGAGGAACATGGGCATTTATTAAAATGTACATTTTAAAACTTGGATTTTTAGATGGGAAAATTGGTTTTATTCTTGCCGTACTTAGGGCGGAGACAACCACAATGAAATATTTTGATCTTGCAATTAAAAATAAATCTTCTAAATAATTCTGAAATACTCAACTAGTTACTTACCCAATTTGTTTGTTAGATGTACTCCAAGATATACTAATGGGGTATCAATTACTGCTATTATAATTTTAAATATATAACTTGCGATTATAATTTTAAAAATTATATCCCAGCTAAGATTTAAACCAAAATGTAAAAATATAGAATTTACAACAATAGTATCTATAAGCTGAGAAAACATTGTTGAAACATTATTTCTTAACCACAATTTTTTACCATTTGTTATTTTTTTTAAATAATGAAATATACGAACATCTATAAGTTGTGCGACCAAATATGCGAGCATAGAAGCAGAAATTAGAAATCCTGGTAAAGTAAATACAGATTCATAAGCCTTTTGCATGTCATTAATAGAATAATATCCAAGGGAGTTATTAACCCAAGCTTCGGAGCCTGGAAGTATGACGGCGAGGTTAATAAATATTAAAGATATGATGCTTGTAAAAAAACCTAAAATAACCATGTGACTAGCTTTTTTTTTACCAAAAACTTCACACACTATATCTGTTACTAAAAAAGTTATTGGATATGTAATTATCCCAGTAGTTAAAGTTATCGGTCCTCCAAAAATACTATCTGAAGTAAGATTAGGAAAAATTTCGAAAAGCTTAACTCCAATTATGTTAGTTAAAACTATCATAGTTATAAAAACTGCTAAAAATATATTGTATGTTTTATCCATATTTTTCATTTTTCTAATCTCTTAATTTTTCTCCATTTCCAAGGAGGAATAGGCTTAACATCTTCATTTTTCCAGATGCCAACTTTATTATTTCTAGCAATGATCTCCGCATCTTCTATTTTTTTTCTTTTATTGTAGCGTTTATAACACCATGCATATCCGTTTATTACCAAGTAATGATTAATCTCGATGTTTTTATAATAAATAATTCCGACAACTCTACCGTATCTGTCTATAGTGATTTTTTTAAGTTTTACTACTTTATTATTAACTATTTTTTTTAATTCTTTTTTAGCTTCTTGGCCATATGGTTGTTTTTTTTCTGGAGTATCTATTTCTGCTAGCCTAACTTTTATTTTCCCAAATTTTTTATGTTCTAAGTGGATTGTATCACCATCAACTACCCTTATAACCTTTGCATATAGAGTATCAGGAAGCTTGTTTTCTGCATATGAATGTACATTTATTAAACATAATAAAATAATAAGGAATGTATTTTTAAATTTTGCTAACATAAGATTATGTTTTTTATAAATAAAGTTATATATACCACTTTAATATTTTTGCTTATGGTTTTCAATGTAAATGCCAAGGATAAACTTACAGTAGGAGCAGAAGCCCCTAATTTTACGCTATCCGATCAAGATAATATTAAAAGAACTTTAGATGAGTACAGAGGTAAGTGGGTAGTTTTATATTTTTATCCAAAAGATGATACTCCTGGATGTACCACCGAAGCTTGTTCTTTTAGAGATAATATTGAAATAATTAATAACTTAAATACCACTATTTTAGGTGTGAGTGTTGATTCAAATGAAAGCCATAAAGAATTTTCTGAAAAATATTCTTTACCGTTTCCAATATTAGCAGATAAGGATGGTGAAGTAGCAAAAAGCTATGATAGCTTCGGCTCGTTTGTTGGTTTTAAATATGCTAGCAGACATACTTTTATAATCAATCCTTCTGGCAAGATTCATAAAATTTATAAAAAAGTTAACCCAAGCAAGCATGCCGCAGAGATCATAGCTGAGCTTAAAAATAATATCTAAATGCTAGTTAAATTTATAAGTTACTTTTTAATTATAATAGTTTCTTCAAGCGCTTGTTTTTCTTCTGAAACTATTTTTACAGGAGACTTTGTTCAAGGTGGAATAATAATAGGTAAAAATAAATTAGCTAAAAAAGTTTTTTTAGATGGTAAAGAACTTAAAATAAGTAATAATGGTTATTTTATTTTTGGCTTTGGAAGAAATCATAATAAAAAATCTTCTTTAAAAATTATTTTAAATAAAAATAACAATGTTAAATTTCATTATTTTGATATAAAGAAAAGTAAATATAAAATTGAGAAAATTGATGGTTTGCCAAAAAAAATGATCACACCTGGACCTGAATTTTATAAAAAAATAAAAGACGATAGAACTTTAATAAAAAATAGTATGAAAGATAGTTATGCTAATAAAATTTTCCCCTTATCTTTTATTAAGCCTTCTGAGGGAAGACTTTCTGGAGTATTTGGTAGTCAGAGAATTCTTAATGGCATTAAAAAAAATCCTCATGGTGGCATGGATATAGCTGCCCCTATTGGAACACCTATAAAAGCAACAGCAAAAGGGAAAGTTATACTAGCTCGAAAAGGTTTGTACTATACTGGGAATATTGTAATTATCGATCATGGCTTTGATCTAAAATCTATGTACATACATATGAATGATATACATGTTAGAGAAGGCGATATTGTAGACCAAGGTAAGGTTATTGGAACTATAGGGATGACAGGTCGTGTTACTGGGCCACACCTTCACTGGAATATTTATTTGAATAATATAAAAATTAATCCAGAATTATTACTTTCCATTTATAAATGAAAATTTTAATTTTAATTTACCTACTATTTACTTCTGTTATTTCTTTTGCTGATAAAAGTATTGATATTATTATAGTTAATAAATCCGAAAGAATACTTTATGTCGTTAAAGATGATAAAATTATTAAAAAATATGAAATTGCTCTTGGCCTAAATCCTACTGGCCATAAGAAAAAAGAAGGTGATAAAAAAACTCCGGAAGGATATTATTTCATTGATGGAAAAAATTCTAAAAGTAAATACTTTTTGTCTCTACACACTTCGTATCCAAATTTTCATGACAAACAAGTTGCTTTAAAAAATGATTTAAATCCAGGAGAACATATTGCTATTCATGGTTTACCATCAACCTCAGTATTATCTCAACACTTGTATAGTAGAGGAGCAGATTGGACTGATGGTTGCATAGCAATTAACAATGCAGATATGAAAGAATTATGGGATTTAATTGAAGAAGGAACTCAAATCCTCATTAAGCCTTAGTTGTTGATTTATTTAAATAATAAGAAATTATAATTGCTGGAATACCCAGAGAAGCTGAAATAAAGAAAAGCTCAGAGTATCCAAAATTGTCTACTACCAAACCAGAAAATCCTGACAAAAATTTTCCTGGCACTAACATCAAAGAACTGAAGAGTGCATACTGTGTGGCAGTATATTTTGGATCAGTTAAACTAGATAAATATGCTATAAAAACTGTACCTGCAAAACCACCTGTAAAATTATCAAGAGCAATAGTTAAAATAAATAAATTCATGTGGTTGCCATATAAAGACTGTATTACAAACATTAGGGTTGTAGATGCAATCATTATTGACCCATAAAATAGTGGTTTTTTAACTCCATATCTTAAGACTATAACTCCACCGATAAATGCCCCAGTTAAGGTCATAGCAATTCCAAAAACTTTTGTGACTGTTGCTATTTGACTAAGGGTAAATCCTATATCTAAATAAAATGGGTTGGCCATTACGGCCATTGAAAGATCACTTAATCTATAAACACCGATAAAAAATAATATTAATACAGCGTTTTTATATCTTGAGAAGAAATCCCTGATTGGCGCCCAGAATACTGCGGATATAAGGTTACTAGAACCTTCTAATTTGAATTTATGTTCTTTCGGCTCTGACGAAAACATTGTTGTTAAAATGCCTACTAGCATTAATGAAGACATAATTTTATATGATATTTCCCAAGAATAACTGTCTGCGATATAAAGTGCACCTGCTCCAGCAACTAAAATAGCAACCCTATAACCAAACTGGTAGCCCGCAGTTAGTATTCCTTGAGATTCTACTGGCGCAATTTCAATTCTATATGCATCAACAACAATATCTTGTGATGCCGAAAAAAAAGATACAAATAAAGCACAAATTGCAAAAGATACTAAGCTATCTCCGGTTGGTGAAATAGTTGCTAATAAATAAAGAAATATTCCAATAGCAATTTGAGTTAATAATAACCAACTTCTTCTTTTCCCTAATATGCTATGTATAACTGGTAGCTTAACGCTATCTATTAATGGTGCCCATAAAAACTTTAAACCATAAAAAATAGTAACCCATCCAAAAAAACCTATAGTTGATCTAACTATATTTTCATCTCGTAACCATGCAGATAGTGTTGTAAATACTAATAATAAGGGTAGTCCTGCAGAAAATCCTAGTAAAAACATTGTTAATAATTTCTTATTTTTTAAATGTGAAAAAATACTAGTCCAAGCATCTTTATTAAAAAAATCTGTCATTATATTTTATAAGTTATTGTTAAAGGAGCATGATCAGAAAAAAAACTATCTTTATAGATTTTTTGGCTTTTTATGTTTTTTTTCAAATTTCCTGAAACTATCTGATAATCAATTCTCCAACCAACATTATTTTCTCTAGCATTTCCGCGGTTAGACCACCACGTATATTCATTTTCTTTTTTGTTAAGTTCTCTAAATGCATCTACGTATTTATCATCTTTAAAAATACTATCTAACCAAGATCTCTCTTCTGGAAGAAAACCAGAATTTTTCTTATTTCCTTTCCAATTTTTTAAATCTATTTCTTTATGTGCTATATTCCAATCACCACATATTATATATTTTCTTTTTGATTTTATAATTTTATTCAAGTGCTTATTAAATGATTTCATAAATCTAAATTTTGCAGCTTGTCTATGATCGCCTGATGAACCTGAAGGGGCATATAACGATATTACGGATATATCTCCAAACATAGCTTCTATATATCGACCTTCATTATCAAACTCCTTATCACCATATTCATATATTATTTTATCTGGCTCTATTTTTGAATGAATTGAAACTCCGCTATAACCTTTCTTTTCTGCGCATTTAAAATAAGAGTGTATGTTTTTTGAAAACATTGAGTTTACTTCTATTTGATCTTCTTGAGCCTTAAGCTCTTGTATACAAAGGATGTCTGCTCGCTGCTTCTTGTACCAATCAAAGAATCCTTTTCTATGCGCGCTTCTTATGCCGTTAAGATTACAAGATACAATTTTCATAATAATTTAATTTTTTAATATATAATATACTAGTCTATTATAACGTCGAAAAATAACAATGGATTATAAAAAAACATTTATTGAGCTTGCTATAGAAAAAAATGCATTGAAATTTGGTAGCTTCAAACTTAAATCAGAGCGTATTAGCCCATATTTTTTTAATAGCGGTGTTTTTTCTGATGGAAAATCTTTATCAATTATTAGTAATTTATTTATTGAACTGATAAATCAAGAAAATTTGAAATTTACAAATATTTTTGGGCCAGCTTATAAAGGAATACCACTTGCTTCTGCATTATCTGCCTTCATGTCAGCTAATGATGACCACATTACTAACTTTATATATGATAGAAAAGATCAAAAATTACATGGAGAAAAAGGCGATATTGTAGGTACTTTTAGGTCTGGCAATACTTTAATTGTAGATGACGTTATTACCGCTGGTACCGCAATAAAGAATACATTAACAAAATTAGAAAAATATAATCTGCAAATTGATACGTTATTAGTTTTGCTTGATAGACAAGAAAAAGGTAGCAGTAATATTTCTGCTTCTGAAGAAATTAAAAAAGACTTTAATATCCAAGTGCATAGCTTAATAAACATAAAAGATATTATTGAGTTTGTTACAAATACAAGTGAATTTAACGAATTTAAAGACAGTATAATTCAATATAAAGAAAAATACGGATCATAACCTTAGTTTTAAATTATTTTTTAACTCCTCTGTAATTACAGGCCTTTGTAACTCCCAAATATAAAAAGACTCTGCGGCTTGCTCTAACAACATTCCTAAGCCATCATGAAATTTTAAATTATTTTCATTTGACCACATCTTAAAACTATTTGAAATTTTTCCATATGACATGTCGTAACAAACTGTTTCTGTATTAAGAATCTTTCTTGATAGTTCAAATTTTATATTATTAATACCTATAGAAGTTGCATTTATTATTAGATCAAAATTATGTTTGTGAATCTTATCTTGGCTAACTGCTTCAACTGGTCCAATATTCTCAAAACTATCACTTAGTGATTTAGCTTTTTCAAAAGTCCTATTATATATTTTTAATTCGGACGGATTTTCATTCAAAATACTTGGTATAACTCCCATTGCAGCTCCTCCAGCTCCAACTACAAGAATTTTTTTATCATTAAAATCATACTCGATATTATTCTTCATATCCTTTACAAAACCAATTCCATCTGTGTTATCTCCATGTATAACTCCATTTTTTATAGAAATGGTATTAACAGACCCTGTAATTCTTGCTATTTTAGACTTAGTTTCTGCAAGTTTGAAAGCATCTTCCTTAAAAGGCAGTGTTACGTTAAATCCTGATCCACCATTTTCTAAAAAAATTTTTGCTTCTTTCTCGAATTTACCTAAGCTTCCTAAGATTGGCACATAGCTTAAGTTTATCTTTAAGTTTTTAGCAAAATACTCGTGTATTAAGGGCGACATACTATGCTCTATAGGGTTTCCAAATACAGCATATTTTTTGATTACTTCTTGTCTAGCCATTTTATAATTTCGGGAGTGTAATAAGTTAAGACTGCATTGCAACCAGCTCGCTTGAAACAATACATTGTCTCTAAAACTACTGACTCTTCATCTAAATAATTATTTAGCGAAGCACTTTTTATCATAGAATATTCGCCACTTACATGGTACGAAAACACAGGAATTGAAAACTTATTTTTTATTTTAGAAACAATATCTAAATATGGCAAGCCTGGTTTAATTATAATCATATCAGCACCTTCATCTATATCTAAATTAACTTCCAAAGATGCTTCTGATATATTTGCAAAATCCATCTGATAAGTTTCTTTTGATGACTCTTGAATATTATTCGAAGAATCTACAGCGTTTCTAAAAGGCCCATACAAATTTGATGCATATTTAGCAGCATAAGATAATATTTTTGTATTATGAAATTTATTTTTTTCTAAAATATTCCTTATTTCTAATACTCTTCCGTCCATCATATCAGATGGCGCCACTATATCTGCGCCTGCCTGAGCGTGAGACAATGCTTGTTTTTTTAATACTTCAATGGTTTTATCATTTAAAACATATCCATCTTTATTTACTATTCCATCATGTCCACTAAGAGTATAAGGATCTAGTGCTACATCAGTAATTATTCCCAAGTTTGGAAATTCTTTTTTTAATAATTTAACTGCGCCTTGAACCAAACCTTTTGGATTAAAAGATTCCTTTGCATCTTTCGACTTCTTTGTTTTCCCTATAACTGGAAAAATAGCGATAGCATTAAGACCTTTTTTATGAAGTTTTCCAATTATTGGAACTAGTTTATCAATTGAATATCTTTTTTTTCCAGGCATAGAATCGATTGATTCTTCTTTATTTTTCCCAGGCAAAATAAACACAGGATATATTAAATCATCAACTGAAAATGAAGTTTCTCTGATTAAATTGCGAATGAATTTTGAAGATCTATTTCTTCTCATTCTAGTGTTTGGATAACTCTTATTCATAGCTTTTAAGCTGAAATTATTAATTAATAAGACTATAATATAGATATGTTCAAACTAATCAAATTAGAAGTCATTGGTTTAGGGATATGCATAATATCCTTACTTATAGCTTATACATATTTTGATTTGGTAAAGGAATTAGCGGCTTGCACACTATGTGTTTTAGATAGATTTTTATTCTTTGGAATTTCATTTATATTTTTACTTTCTATAATTTCAAAAAGAAAATACTTTATTAGGACCTTATTTTCAATAAATTTAATTTTGTGCGTAATTGGTTTAATAAGCGCAGTTAGACATATATGGCTTCAAAAATTTCAGGACAAATCTTCAATAGATGGTTTTGGTTGTGGGGGAGACTTCTTCTATTATATTTCAACATTGCCATTTTTTGAAGCAATAAGGAATATATTTGATAATCCAACTCCATGTAATGACATTAAGTGGGAATTTCTTGGGTTATCCATACCCATGTACACATTTATTTTATTTGTTATATTAACTATAATTACTATTAAAATTTTAATTAAAGGAAAAAATGTTTAAGATAAAAAAAATTATTTATTTTATATTTTTACTCTCTATAACTTCGTTATCATATAGCGGAAATAATGAAGAGAAATCTATAAAACTTGAAGGTGTAGAAAATGGAAAAACTTATTCCTCTCCAATAAAATTAAATTTTATTATAAAAAATATGAGAGTTCTTAAAGCTGGGGTAAATGAAAAAAATAGTGGTCATCATCATTTATTGATTAATTTAAAAGATCTTCCTGACTTAAAATTATCGCTACCTATGACAAAAAATATTATTCATTTTGGAAAAGGGCAAACTTCAACAAATTTGAAATTAAAACCTGGCAAACATACCATTCAGCTTTTGTTTGCCGATTACTCGCATACTCCTCATGAAAAACCTCTTATTACAGACAAGATAACGTTTTTCATTAAATAGATAATTTTTTTAAGAGTAAATTCATATGTTTAATAAAATAATTTGTCTTTTTTTATTATCAAGCTTCGTTAACGCATCTGACTTTCTCATTGTTCAATCTACGACTTCTACTCAAGATTCAGGTTTATACGACTTCTTGCTTCCAGTTTATGAAAAAAAATATGGAATTGATATTCGCGTAGTTGCTGTTGGTACAGGGCAAGCTCTTAAAAATGCTGAAAATGGAGATTGTGATCTAATTATTGTTCATTCTAAAGATGATGAAAAAAAATTTGTCGCTAATGGCTACGGGCTTGAAAGAAAAGAGCTTATGTATAATGATTTTATTATAATTGGGCCAAAAAATGATCCCGAAAATTTACGTCTAAAAGATAATATTAAAGATGTTTTTAACACAATTAAAAATAAAAGATTACCTTTTTTAACGCGAGGTGATAATAGTGGAACACATAAAAAAGAAATTCTTCTCTGGAAAAGTTCTGATATTGATACTAGTAAACTAAATTCAAAATTTTATATAGATACTGGAAGAGGTATGGGTGCAACATTAAATATGGCTGCAAGTTTGGATGCCTACACTATTACTGATAGGGGAACTTGGCTGAGCTTTAATAATAAACAAGATTTAGAAATTTTATTTTTTGGTGTCCCGCCACTTCATAATCAGTATAGCGTTATAGTAATTAATCCAGAAAAACATCCACATATTAAATATGATTTAGCGAATAATTTTTCTAACTGGTTAATTGGTGATGAAGGGCAAAAACTTATTTCTGAATTTAGGGTAAGAGGACAGCAGCTATTTTTTCCAAATTTTAAAAATGATTAAATCCATTTTTTTGGTACTAGAAAATTACTGTATAATTTTTCTTCATCACTGTCTTTCTCAATTTCGTATTTATACTTCCATTTAACTAGAGGTGGCATTGACATTAAAATAGATTCTGTTCTTCCATTAGACTGCAAACCAAATAATGTTCCCCTATCATAAACAAGATTAAATTCAGCATATCTTCCTCTACGAAAAAGCTGAAAATCTTTTTGCTTATCACTGTAAGATTCATTTAAACGTTTTTTTACTATAGGCTCGTATGCTTTTATAAATCCGTTTCCAACAGATTTAATAAAATTAAAACATTTTTCAAATTCCCATATATTTAAATCATCAAAGAAAATTCCACCTATCCCTCTTTGCTCGTTTCTATGTTTAATATGAAAATAATCGTCGCAGTTTTTTTTATATTCATCGTATATTTCTTTACCAAATGGAGAACAAACTTCGTTTGCAGTCTTGTGCCAATGAATTGCATCTTCTTCATACCCATAATAAGGGGTCATGTCAAAACCACCACCAAACCACCATACTGGATTTGAATTTTTGTTATATGCTATAAACAATCTTACGTTTAAATGTGCTGTTGGAATGTGTGGATTTTTTGGGTGGCAAACTACAGATACTCCCATTGCCTGATAATTTCTACCTTGAAGCTCAGGCCTAATATTTGTTGCTGCTTCTGGT
Source organism: Gammaproteobacteria bacterium (assembly GCA_018674175.1). GTDB lineage: Bacteria > Pseudomonadota > Gammaproteobacteria > Poriferisulfidales. The sequence goes on from JABHAT010000001.1 coordinate 37,900, forward strand.
AATTGATCTCCAGATATATCTGAAAAATTTACCCCAACTTTATCAAAACAGCTACCATCTTGTAGTACGCAAGTTATACCACCTCCACCTTCATTTCTTGACCAACTATCTTCATAAAAATTCTTATTGTCATACTTATATGCCATTGAAATGATATTTTTTTGTAATTCTTGTAAATATTGTCGAACTTTATCAACATCACTATCTATAATTTTTTGCATCTAGCCCCCATCTCGTAAAACTTTTTTTGTTATTAAGTCTAAAATTCGTGAAGGTTTTGTACTTTCGCCAATTCTATCATTGATAACATAGTCTATATTATTACCAAAATAATCTAATATTTCTTCCATATTTGTCATGGGTTTTTCACCGGTTACATTTGCACTTGTGGAAATTATTGGTGAGTCTAATAATTTACATAAATTACATGAAGCTTCATGTCTAGTAATTCTTATAGCAATTTTATTACTACCCCCAGTTACTTCTGAAAGAACTATTTTACTTGCAGGACAAAGCCATGTTGTTGGGACAGCTGCACCACTGTTTTGAACAAAAAGTTTAAAATGATCATCATTTATTAAGTTTCTTACTTTCTCAATATTATCTGATATCACGATAAGTCCTTTTGAAGCATCTCTTTTTTTTAAATCTAATATTTTATTTATTGAATTTTTATTGTTTATAATACATCCTAATCCAAAAACTGCTTCAGTTGGATATGCAAAAACTGAACCTTTGAGAAATGATTTCTGAAATTTCACACACTCGTTTTTATCATTAAGATTAAGAATTTTAGCCATAAAACTATAATGGAGATTCCGTAACTTCAATTTTCGGTTTTTTCTTTTTAACTACAGCTTTCTTTTTAACTACTTTCTTTTTAACTACTTTCTTTTTAACTACTTTCTTTTTAACTACTTTCTTTTTAGCTCCAAATCTTCCTCTTTTAGCTGGAGCATTTTCTATCATTTCTTCGCATTCAGCTAATGATAAATCTTTAGGGTCTTGATCTTTTGGCACCTTAACATTTTTATTTCCATCAGTTACATATGGACCAAACCTACCATTTAAAACCTGAATTCCTTTCTCTTCAAAATCTTGAATTACTTTATTAGCTTCAATTATTTTTTTCTGCTCTACAAGTGGTAGTGCCTGCTCAAATGTTATTGTGTATGGGTCAAATGGATTGTCGCCTTTCTCTTCCAAACCTTTTAAAGATAAGTTTTTCTTTTCCCCATAATTTAGGTATGGTCCAAATCTTCCCAAGCATGCGGTTATATGCTCGCCATCTGGAGTTTCACCAAGTAATCTTGGTAGAACAAATAAATCCATAGCATCTTCTAAAGTAATTGTGCCAATATCTTGTCCTATTTTTAGTGATGCAGACTTAGGTTTTCCAGCTTCCTTAGGGTCGTCTTTTGTGCCAATCATTGCATGAGGTCCGAAGGGTCCATGCCTCACACTAACTGTTCTTCCGCTTTTAGGATCTAATCCTAGTATTCGTTCTTGCTTTCTTTCCTCGGGAGATAATTTTTCTGTCTCCCCAACCATTTGCGTAAGATCTTTATAAAATGAATCCGTCGTTGGCACCCACTCTACTTCACCTCTAGCAATCTTATCTAAAGTTTCTTCTAATTCTGCTGTGTAGTTATATTTTATAAAATTATTAAAATTTTTATCTAAGAATGCGCATGCAGAAGAACCCTTACCAGTAGGAGTTAAAGTTCTATTCTCTACTTCAACATATTCTTTATATCTAAGTGTTTCGATGATAGCAGCATATGTTGACGGTCTGCCGATACCTTCTTTTTCTAAATTCTTTATTAGGCTAGCCTCTGTGTATCTTCCTGGTGGCTGAGTAAAATGTTGAACTGCATCCAATTTTTCAAGTTGAACTATATCTCCTTCTTGCATTATAGGTAGTATTTTTGATTCAGCTTCTAAATCTTCTTCATCAGAACCCTCTAAATAAACCTGCATAAAACCAGGATGTTTTATAGATTGGCCAGTCGCTCTAAAAAAGTTTTCACTTGTCCCAAGATCTATTGAAACTGAATCTAAGATCGCATCATTCATTTGCGAAGCTACTGTTCTTTTCCAAATTAAAGAGTAAAGATCAAATTGATCTTTACTTAAATACTTTTTCACATCTTCTGGTTTTCTCTCTAATGATGTTGGTCTAATTGCCTCATGCGCTTCTTGAGCATTTTTTGAAGTATTAGAATATTTTCTTACTTCGCTAGGCAAAGATTCATCACCATACAACTTGGGAATAATTTTTCTAATTTCTTCAATTGCTTCTTGGGCCAAATTAATCGAATCTGTTCTCATATATGTTATCAATCCAGCTGCACCTTCGCCTATATCAATACCGGTATATAATTCTTGGGCAATACCCATTGTTCTTCGTGCAGCGTACCTTAATTTCCTTGAAGCTTCTTGTTGAAGAGTCGAAGTAATGAATGGTTTTGCTGGTTGTCTTTTTCTTTCTTTTTTCACAACCTTTAATACTTTAAAACCTTTATCTGATTCTTCTAATATTTCATTTTTAATTCTTAAAGCGTCTTTTTCATTTTCTATATCAAATTTAGCTAATCTTTTACTATTTGAATTATGTAAAAATGCTTCGAAAGGTTTATTATCTTTTAAAAGATTTGCATTTAGTGTCCAATATTCTTGAGGGATAAATTTTCTGATTGCCTCTTCTCTCTCTACAATCATTTTCAAAGCTGGGCTCTGAACTCTTCCTGCTGATCCTTTTCTTATACCAATACCCCATAACAATGGCGATATTCCCATTCCAAATAAATAATCTATTGATCTTCTAGCAAATTGTGCATTAATAAGATTATAAGAAAGTTCTCTAGGATTCTCTATAGACTGCAAGATAGCTTTTTTTGTTATTTCGTTAAAAACTATTCTTACTACCTCAATTCCAGCTAAGGCTTTTTCTTTTTCTAAAATATCAATAAGATGCCAAGCAATAACCTCACCTTCTCTATCTTGATCAGTGGCCAAATAAAGCTTTTTTGCATTTTTTAAAGCTTTTTTTATATCACGGATTATTTGTTGAGGTTTATTATGATCTCTTTCTATAAGCTCATAATTCATTTGATAGTTATTATCTACATCTATACCTTGTTTTGATGGTAAATTTCTCAAATGACCAACTGTAGATATTACTCGGTAGTTTTGACCCAAATATTTTTCTATAGTTTTTGATTTTGCTGGTGACTCAACAATTACTAAATTTTCACTCATATTTAAATCCAACTCTGGCAAAACTATCTATTAATAATTTAGTGAATATAAGGTAATGCTTTATCAGAATTCAAATTTTGCAACCAAGTATAATTACTTTCGTTTCCTGGTGTGTTGAATAATATCATCAGTACAACCCATCTTATTTGACTTAAATCAACTTTTTGAGTATCTAATGCCATTATTCTATCTATAACATGCTCTCTGATTTCTCCATGAAATATACCTAATCTCTCTAAAAACATTAGAAAACTTAAACCTTCTTCTCCTATTTTCACGTGTTCTGCACTGCTAAAAAGCCTAAAGCTATTTTTTGTTGGTTTATTTAATAAAGTGCTACTGTCGTCAACTCCCGGAAGTCCCTCTAGCCAATCAAAAGCCTTTTCAATATTATGACTCGAAAAACCAGCATCGGAGAGATTTTTATGTAAGGATTCTTTATCAAGTTCTACTTCCTCATTATCTTCTACATAACTCTGAAACATAAACATTAAAACATCTAATATGGTTTCTTTCATGGGTCTTATCCTTAAGTATTTGATTTACATTAAAAAAATAAATTATATATAATTATAATAATATCAACTTTTTAACATTAATACATTGTTTGGATTTAGTCAAAAGTAGAAATAGCTAAATTTAACAATATAATTAAATTTTACACATATTATAGAGACAATAGTATAATTCTATTAAATATTTAAATATAAAATAAAATAATGAATAAGTTAAAAGTGTTGCACTTTCCAGACTCTAGACTAAGGATAGTAGCTAAAAAAGTTGAAAATGTAGATCAAAATATTAAAGATATTATTGATCAAATGTTTTTTACTATGTACGAAGAAAAGGGTATAGGTCTTGCTGCGACTCAAGTTAATATTCATAAAAGAATTATTGTAATTGATGTATCAGAAAAAAAAGACGAAAGAATATGTCTTATTAATCCAGCAATTCTATCTTTATCTAATGATGCGGATATTTATGAAGAAGGATGTCTTTCTGTTCCTGGTTTTTATGAAAATGTTTCTAGACCTAAAGATATAAAAGTATCTACTTTAAATTATAATGGTGAATTAATTGAAATAGAGGCTAGTGGGCTTTTATCCACCTGTATTCAACATGAAATTGATCATCTTAACGGCAAGCTTTTTGTTGACCATATTTCTTCTCTAAAGAGAAATAGAATTGCGAAAAAAATTGTTAAGTTAAAAAAAGAAGGCACTCTTACTTCTCGAAAAAATACTCCTAATTATAAATCAGCAACATAGCCATTTATTAAAATGAAAAAATTAAAAATTGTGTTCGCAGGAACGCCAAAGTTTGCGGAAAGCTTTTTATCGGCTTTGATTGAATCTAAACATGATGTTGTTAGTGTGTTTACACAACCTAGTAAAAGATCCGGAAGAGGATTAAAGTTTACGCATAGCCCTGTAAGGAATACCGCGGAAAAAAATAATATTGATATTAGGCAACCGGAAAAAATAACAATTAAAGAAACTGATGCCCTCTCAGAAATTAAACCAGATTTAGTAATAGTTGTTGCATATGGATTAATGCTTACAAAAGAATTTATGTTGGTGCCAAAGTTTGGATGTATAAATGTCCATCCATCCTTGCTGCCAAGATGGAGAGGAGCAGCACCTATTCAGAGATCTATAGAAGCTGGTGATAAACTTTCTGGAGTAACTATAATGCAAATGACAGAAGGTCTTGATAAAGGGGACATAATTTATCAAGAACCAGTTGATATTAAAGATAATGATTCTTCTTCTATAATGCATAATAAATTTATAACCACAGGAATTGATTCTTTAAAAATTACTCTTGAATCTATTTTGGAAAATAATTTTATGTTGCATCCACAAGATGATAATTTGGCTACTTATGCAAAAAAAATTACTAAATCAGAAGCTAAAATTGATTGGAATAATTCTGCTGAAAAAATACATAAAAAAATAATGGCTTTTAATATATGGCCTGTAGCTGAAACTTTATTATCTGGAGAAAGAATACGTATACATGAAAGTGAATTTAAAAAATTAGATGTTGATGGTATCCCTGGAAACATAAAATCTATAGAGAATAAGTGCATCGAGGTATTCACAAAAAATGGACTTTTATTAATAAAAAAATTACAAAAAAATAATTCTACTATTTTAGATGCTGAAGATTTCATTCGTTCGGTTGATTTAAAAGGAAAAAATTTTGAATAAACAAATATTAATCAATTACATAAATTTGATCTATAATACGGGCATATTATGAAAATTATAATCGTAGGAGCTGGCCAGGTAGGAAGCTCATTATCTATAAATCTTGTTAAAGAGGGCAACGACGTTACCCTGATAGATAAAAGTGCAGACCTTTTGGAAAATATTGCTGATAAAATTGATCTGCAAACTATACATGGTAATGGCGCTCACCCAAGAATACTTGAAGCCGCTGGCGCCCATAAAGCTGACATGATTGTTGCGGTATCTAAGAGTGATGAAACAAATATGATTGCGTGCCAAGTAGCATATACAGTATTTGGAGTTGAGAAAAAAATTGCCAGGATTAGAGACTTAGAATACTTAAATTACGAAAACTTATTTGCTGATGAATCAACTCCTATAGATTTTACTATTAGTCCTGACTTAATTGCTTCAAGTTATATTAAAAAATTAATTTCATATCAAGGTACAAATCAAGTATTTAATTTTTCTAATGAAGAAGATTGTTTTATAAATATAATTTTTAAAGAACAAGAAGACTTGGAAAACTCTATAAAATATTATCAGTCATCCTGTGAAAAATTCAATGCAAAAATATGTGCTTTTTTAAGAGAAGATAAACTATTTTCTATAGAAGATGGAGATATACTAGAAAATGGAGATGAATTATTATTTATTTGTAAAGAAGAGAATATAAAAGATATAACTAAGCTTTTTAAAAATAATAAGGATAATAAAAGAATAATGATTGCTGGCGGTGGAAATATAGGAAAACACTTGTCAGAAAATATTAGTGATAATTATCAAGTTAAGGTTATTGAAGCTGACGAAGAAAGAGCAGATTATTTATCTGAAATAATTGATGATGTAACTATTATAAATGCAGATTCTTCGAACGAAGATATTTTATTAGAAGAAAATATTGAGCATATGGATGTATTTTGTGCTCTTACCAATGATGATGAAGCAAATATTCTTTCAGCAATGCTTGCTAAAAAACTTGGGTCTAAAACTGTAATGTCAATTATTAATAAAATTAGTTATTCTGACTTAGTTGAAAAACAAGAAATAGATATAACCATATCTCCTGAAGACTTAACTATGGGAGCACTTCTTACACATATTAGAAAAGCCAGTATTATAAAAGCGCACTCCTTGATGCATGGTGCACTTGAATTGCTAGAACTAGAAGTAAGAGATGAAAGTAATTCTAAGATTTTAGGGAAGAATATTGAGCAAATAAACTTTTCTGAAAATACAATAGTTTGCTGTATTATTAGAAATAGTGATTTTATTTTTAATACATCCAACATCTTGCTAGAACAGAATGATCGTATTGTATGTCTTATAAATAAAAAAGATATAAAACAAATAGAAGATCTATTTGAGTAAAAATAATGCAAATTAAATCTGTAATTAGAATTCTTGGGTTATTATTGATGCTTTTTAGTTTAGCTATAATACCTCCAATTATCGTAAGCATAATATATCAAGATAATGAAACATGGTCTTTCTTCTACGCCTTGATTCTAATTTTAGTATCAGGTCTATTTCTTTGGCTGCCTTCAATGCAAGCTAAGACTGATATGAAGCTTAGAGATGGTTTTATAATTGTAGTTTTATTTTGGTTTGTTTTAAGTACTTTTGCATCTTTACCAATGATTCTAAGTGAATCACTTGATATATCTATTACCAACGCAATATTTGAGTCAGTTTCAGGGCTGACAACTACCGGGGCCACAATATTAAAAGATATTGATAGTCTTCCAGAATCTATATTATTTTATAGGCAATATTTGCAGTGGCTTGGTGGTTTGGGAATTATAGTTTTAGCAGTGGCAGTTCTTCCAATGCTAGGAGTTGGAGGGATGCATTTATATAAAGCTGAAGTTGCTGGCCCTATAAAAAATAAAATTACCCCAAGAATTACTGAAACTGCTAAATGGCTTTGGGTGGTCTATTTAACAATGACCTTTTTTTGTGCTCTAGGTTACTATATTGCTGGTATGAGTGCTTTTGATTCTATATGTCACAGTTTTTCTACTATAGCTATTGGAGGATTTTCAACTCACAATGAAAGTTTTGGCTATTATAATAACCAATGGATTGAGTTGGTTGCTATTTTCTTTATGATTGCAGCATGCTTGAATTTTAGCTTGCATTATCTAGCTTTTAAAAATAAATCCATATCGGTTTATAAGAATGATAATGAAGCTTATTTTTTTATATTCCTTATTTTTCTAATATCATTAATAACTATTTTCTATATATATAACCAATCACTAGATATAACTTTGCGGGAAGTTATTAAAAATGCTTTCTATGCCATATCAATCTCAACTACTACTGGATTTACAAACTCTAATTACTTTGTTTATGTTGGCTTTCTTCCTTTGTTACTAATACTTTTTAGTTTTATTGGTGGTTGTGCCGGCTCAACAGCTGGCGGAATGAAAGCTATAAGAATTTTACTTTTGTCAAAACAAGGCTATAGAGAATTAAGAAGACTAGTACATCCAAATTCAAAGATAAAAGTTAAAATTGGAAATACAGCTGTTAACGAAAGAACTTTGGAAACCATATGGGGATTTTTTGCTATATACGTATTTGTTTTTTTAACAGTTCTTCTTCTATTGATGTTTTCAGGGCTAGACTTCCTTACTTCATTTTCTGCTGTTGCAGCAACTATAAATAATCTAGGCCCAGGTCAAGGTGAAGTTCTCTATAATTACGCCAATATCTCTGACATTAATAAATGGATTTTATCATTATGTATGATTGTTGGTAGGCTTGAAATATTTACTTTACTAGTAATATTTATACCGGATTTTTGGAAAAAATAATTTAATCTATTTTATAAATATTTTCTTTTACTCCACTTCTATTTCTAAACCTTTCATAAGACCATAAATACTGAGAGATATTCTTACTAACTAAATTCTCGATTGTTTTATTTAATAAATCTGCAGCTCCAACCTCATCAAGATCATAAAATTCTTTATTGATAGCATCCAAATGTATATCAAACCCTTTACTTTTTGAAAGACGTTCTGCGTATACATAAATTATTGGTACCTTATTTTTTTTTCCAAGCTTATATATTAGTGATGTTGTATTAACTGGTATATTATAAAATTTTGACATTGTTCCTTGATTAATTTTGGGCGTATGGTCAGGCAAAATTCCGATACCACAATTATTTTTCAAAGCTTTTAGTAATTTTTTGACCCCGCTATTATCAGTTTCTACTAACTTAGCTCCCGTGGCCTGTCTTCCAATATAAACAAAATCGTTTAGCACTTTATTTCTCAATGGTTTAAACATTGTATATGTCCTTATCTTACTTGCTACAAATAAACCACTTAGCTCCCACGAACCATGATGTGGCGTCATAAATATAATTCCATTATTTTCTTTAGCGCAATTCTCAATACAATTTTTGTTATGGATATTATTTATAAATTTATCAATATTATTATCTGAGAATCTATACAGATACGGAGATTCCAGTAATGACTTTAAATATTCGACTAAACTTTTTCTGGCTGTTTTTTCTATCCACTCGCTTGATTTTTCTGGAAAACAGATACTTAGATTTTTGTGAGCTACCATATATTTTTTACTATTATCAGAATAAAGTATAATAGCTAATATATTTGCCAATTTATGAGTAATAGATAATCTGCATAAACTGAGTAAATATAGGCATATTTTTTGTATTGTGCTAATTATCATCATTTTAGTGTATATTGTATAAAATTTAATTATACTCAACTTTTAACATATTTTTATATAATAATGAGCAAAAGAGAAGCGTCCATAAAACGTAAAACTAATGAAACAGATATTGAGCTAAGCCTCAATATTGACGGAACTGGTATATGTAAAATTGAAACAGGTATGCCTTTTTTTGAGCATATGTTGGAACAAATCTGCAGACATGGTCAAATAGATCTTAATATCATTGCAAAAGGAGATCTTGAAGTTGATGCACACCACACTGTTGAAGATGTTGGCATATGTTTTGGCCAAGCTTTTGACAAAGCTATTGGTGGGAAAGAAGGAATCAATAGATACGGTCATGCTTATGTTCCTTTGGATGAAGCTCTTTCAAGAGTAGTAATAGATTTTTCTGGAAGACCAGGAGTAGAGTATTCGGCAACATATCCAAGACAATATATTAATGACTTTGACGTTGACCTAATCCATGAGTTTTTTCAAGGGTTTTGTAATCATGCAATGGTAACTCTTCATATAGATAATTTAAAAGGAGAAAATGGTCACCACATAGCAGAAACTATATTCAAGGCATTTGGAAGAGCTTTTAGATATGCAAAAGAAGTTGATTTTTTAAATAACGGGAATAAACCGCCTTCTACAAAAGGCGTTCTTTAATAATAGGCGATAAAAATTGGATACTATTGCTATCATAGACTATGGAATGAGCAATTTGAGTTCTGTTGTAAAAGCTACTAAATATGTCGCGCCTAATGAAAAAGTAATAATCTCATCTGACTCAAACGAAATAAATAACGCGGATAAAATAATCTTTCCAGGACAAGGCGCTGCAAAAAAATGTATGGAATCTATTTATGATAAGAATCTTTCTAAAGTTATAAAAAAAAGTTCACAAGAAAAACCATTTTTAGGAATATGTATGGGAATGCAGGTATTAATGGATCACAGCGATGAAAATAGTGGTACAGAGTGCCTTTCAATAATAGAAGGAAAGGTTGAAAAATTTAAAAGTAACAAAAATAATAAAATAAAAATTCCACATATGGGATGGAATAAAATTACAAAAAAAAAGGATCATCCTATATGGCATAAAATTGATGAACAGTCATATTTTTATTTTGTTCATAGTTATTTTATTAAGCCTTACGAAGAAGATTATATATTGGGCGAAACAAATCACGGTAAGGATTTTTGCTCTGTTATAGCAAAAGATAATATTATTGCTATTCAGGGGCACCCTGAAAAAAGCTCCTCAGCAGGGCTACAATTTTTAAAGAATTTTATAGGGACGAAATAAAAATATTATGAAAATAATACCTGCAATAGATATACAAAATGGGAATTGCGTCAGACTAAAACAAGGTGATTTTTCCCAAGAAACAATATTTCATGATAATCCTGTTGATATGGCAAAAAAATGGGCAGAAGAAGGTGCAGAACGACTTCATCTTGTAGATCTTGATGGAGCTAGACTCGGTAGTCCTGTAAATATCAAAATAGTATCAGATATATGCAAAAGTATTCCTAATATTCCCATACAGATTGGTGGTGGAATTAGAGATATAGAGACTGCAGAGAGATACCTAGAGACGGGGGCAAGTTTTATTATTATTGGAACTAAAGCTGTTGAAGATCCAAATTTTATTAAAGAGCTTTGCAATAAATTCCCTGGGAAAATTATTGTTGGAGTTGATGCAAAAAATGGAGAGGTAGCGACTGATGGTTGGAAATCTATATCTAATAGAAACGTAGTTGAGCTTTCTAAAGAATTCGAAGGATACGGTGTAACTGAAATTGTTTATACAGATATTGAAAAAGATGGAATGATGAAAGGGTTAAACATTAATGCAACTTTGAATCTTGCTAAAAATGTTAATATACCAATTATTGCTTCTGGAGGTGTTAGCTGTATAGAGGATATAAATCAAATAAGCGCCCATATTAATTCTGGGATTTCAGGAATCATTATTGGAAGAGCTCTTTACGAAAAAAAGATAAGTATTGAAGAAGCTAAAAAAATATTTTCAAAATTAGATTTATGAGTGTTACTAAAAGAATAATTCCTTGTCTAGATGTTGATAATGGAAGGGTTGTCAAAGGTGTTAAGTTTTTAGATATAGTTGATGCTGGAGATCCTGTAGAAGTTGCAAAAAGATATAATGATCAGGGTGCAGATGAAATAACTTTTTTAGATATAACTGCAAGTTCTAGCAATAGAAAAACGATCCTAAAGGTAGTTGAGGATGTGGCATCTCAAGTCTTTATACCACTGACAGTTGGTGGAGGTATTAGCTCAATTGAAGACATCCGATCATTATTAAATTCAGGTGCAGACAAAATTACAATAAATACTGCCGCGATAAATAATCCTAATCTTATATCTGACGCAAGTGATGCTGTTGGAAGCCAATGCATTGTTGTTGCCATTGATGCAAAAAGAAAAGTTAGTCAATCTAACGAGATTTATTGGGAAATTTATACTCACGGCGGCAGAAATGCTACAGGTATTGATGCTATTGATTGGGCCTCAAATATGGAGTCTAGAGGAGCTGGAGAGCTTTTAGTTACAAGCATGGATAAAGATGGAACAAAAGAAGGTTTTGACCTAGAATTAATGAAAACTATTAATGATAAAGTCAATATACCTATCATAGCTAGTGGTGGGGTTGGAACACTCGAGGATCTGTACGACGGAATAAATATTGGTAAAGCAGATGCGGTTCTTGCAGCAAGTATATTTCATTTTGGGACCTATACTGTCAGAGAAGTAAAAGAGTATTTACTGAGCAAGGGTATAAATATGAGAATTACTAATGAATGATATATTAAAAAAATTAAATCTAATCTTAAAAGATAGAAAAGATAAAAGCTCTGAAAAATCTTATGTAGCCTCACTATATAACAAGGGTTTGAATCATGCTTGTGATAAAATTGAAGAAGAATCAAACGAATTAATCAATGCACTAAAAAATGAAAGTGACGAGAGAATAGTATCTGAAGCCGCAGATCTGTGGTTTCACAGCTTGGTTTCATTATCTATGAAAAATCTGTCTTCAGATGATATATTGGTAGAATTAGAAAAAAGGTTTGGAGTGTCAGGCCATGATGAAAAAAACAGTAGAGATACTTGATTAAATAATAGGAGCATAACATGTCTGGAATAAGCATATGGTCGTTGTTATTGATTTTTGCAATAGTTCTTTTGCTTTTTGGCACAAAGAAACTTAGAAATATCGGTAGTGATCTTGGCGGCGCTATTAAAAATTTTAAAAAATCAGTCAATAATGATAAATCAAATAAAGAATAAATAGGGTGTAGCAAATGTTTGATTTTGGGTTTTGGGAACTTGCACTTATACTCATAATAAGCCTAATAGTTTTAGGCCCTGAAAGGCTTCCTGTATTTGCATCACAATTAGGATCTTTTGTAAAAAAAATAAAAGATTTTGCTAATAATGTAAAAACAAGTATTGAAAATGAGTCAAGAATGAATGATTTAAAAAAAATCATTGAGAAACAAAAAGACGAACTTTCAGAATTTGAAGATAAAATAGATTCAGATGAAAAATAATAGAAGTACACTTACAGAGCATCTTCTAGAACTTAGAAATAGACTATTAATTATTATTTCCACTATTGCAATATGCGCTTTAGTATTTAGTCCTTTCGCAAATTCTATATATAATTTTCTGTCCTTGCCGTTGTTAAGCGTTCTTCCAGAAGGCTCTAATATGATTGCTGTTGATGTAGCGTCTCCTTTTTTGGCGCCTTTTAAACTTATTTTAATACTTTCTATTGCCGTCACTTTTCCTGTTTCTGTTTATAACTTTTGGGCTTTTATTTCTCCTGGACTTTATAAAAACGAAAAAAAATTAGTAGCTCCCATTTTAATTTCCAGCACTCTGCTATTTTATTTAGGGATTATTTTTGCTTATTATATTGTGTTCCCACTTATATTTAGCTTTTTTACAAATATTGCACCTCAGGGAGTTATGATTGCTACAGATATAACTAGTTTTTTAAATTTTGCCATAAAAATATTTTTTGCATTTGGCTTAGCTTTTGAGGTTCCAATAATTACTTTTTTAGTTGTTTTATTTGGTATTAGTACTGTTGAATCTTTATCTAAAAAAAGACCATATATAATCGTTATGGCTTTTGTGCTTGGAATGATACTTACCCCTCCTGATGTTATATCTCAAGTTCTTCTTGCAGTTCCAATATGGTTACTTTTTGAGATGGGTTTATTATTTGCTCATTTAATAACTAAAAATAAAGGCAAGGCAAACAGCAACTAATTTGCTAAAATCTTTATTTAATATCACTAATCGATATAACTAATGGAAAATTCAAAAATTAAAAGAGCGCTTCTAATTATTCTTGACGGAGTTGGAATTGGTCCAATTGGAGATAATAATGGTTGGACATTAGCTGATACCCCAAATATTGACTTACTTCTTAAAGATTATCCTTCAGCAGCTATTGAAGCTTCTGGTGAAAATGTAGGCTTACCAAAATATCAAATGGGTAACTCTGAAGTTGGGCACATGATTATTGGTTCAGGTAAAATATTTAAACAGGATTTAGTTATAATTAATGAAGCAATTGAAGACTCTAGCTTCTTCAGTAACGAGGCTATATTAAATGCTATTTTTTCTGCCAAAGAAAATAATAGTAGTTTGCATTTATTAGGTCTTGCTTCACCTGGCGGAGTTCATTCTCATATAAACCATCTTCTTTCTATTTTAAAAATATGTAAGTCTTATGGGATATCACCTAAGCTTCATCTTTTTACAGATGGGAGAGACTCTGATCCAAAATCTAGTATTGAAATTTTAGATAATCTTGATAAATCTTTAAAAGAATATGGTGGTGAAATATATACAATTTCAGGTCGGTACTATGCAATGGATAGAGATCAAAGATGGTCTAGAACCGAACTTGCGTGGGATGCTATTGTTAATAATAAAGGCGAAACTAGGAAAGATTACCGTGATGCAATTAATAGCTCATATGCTAAAGGTATTACTGATGAGTTTATTTTGCCTACCTCTCTAAACTGCGCGAAGCCATTACAAAAAAATGATTCTCTCTTATTTTTTAATTTCCGAAATGATAGAACAAGACAAATTGCTAGAGCATTGAACGTTGAAAGATTTGATAACTTTAAGAGAACAAATAATAATATAGCTTATTCTATAACTACAATGACAGAATATGATCCATATCTGTCTTGCCCTGTAGCTTTTAGAACAAAATCACCTTCAGTAACTTTGGGAAGTGTTATAAGTGATTTAGGATTAAAGCAATTTCACTGTGCAGAAACAGAAAAATATCCGCATGTAACTTATTTTATAAATGGCGGAAGAGAAGAACCTTATCCTGGTGAAAAAAGAGTTTTAATACCATCACCTAATGTTGCCACTTATGATCTACAGCCAGAAATGAGCGTTAAAGAGGTCGCAGAAGAGGTAATAAGAGCTATAAAAGATACTGAGTATAAATTTATAGTAGTTAATTTTGCTAATGGAGATATGGTGGGCCACACTGCCATTAAAGAAGCTATCATACTAGCTATGAGTGAGCTTGATGCAGCTCTAGGGGAGGTTGTATGCGAAGCTATAGGTGCAAATGTCTCCACAATAATTACAGCTGATCATGGCAATGTTGATGAAATAAATAATCCAAAAACTGGAAAGCCAAATACTCAGCATTCATTAAATCCAGTACCATTTATTGTCATAGATAATAATCGTGAGTGGCAAATAATAAATGATAAGAATGCTGGACTTTCAAATATAGCACCTACATTATTGACACTTATGGGTATAGAAAAACCTAAAGAGATGACTAGCAAAACATTAATAAAAGAAAATTAATCAAATACAATTTCGGGTATCTGACCGTTATTAATATTTTCTCCTGAAGCAGAATTATTTAAATCATCAAAAACTAAAGTGCCATTGACAGTATCGTCTTCTTCATTTGATAACTTAAATTTTTTCTTGTTATTATCAATAATATATTCATCTTGATTAGCTTCAATTTCTTCCGAAATTTCTAGTTTCCCGCCCAAATCTTGCCTTACAATTCTATCTTTAGCTAAATCTTTATGAAAGGCTACAATTTCTCTAAAAGTATCTAAAGCATAACTAAAATTTAAACCTGGTTTCAACGGAATTAATACTTGTCCTTTATGTTGACCCATTCTTGCTAAGATTTTTTTATTCAGTACTTTGGCATCAAATTTTGTTAGGCCATCCATTCCTCCGATAATTCTAGAAGAAACTTCTCCAGTAACCAAAATACTTCTATTTCCAAATACAACTTTTTCTTTAAACTCTTTTTCTGAAACAGTAATATTAGCTAAATTAACAATATTTAAAACTGTGGCGCATCCTTCTTTATTAAAGTCAGAGCCTGGTTTTGCTAGACCATCTCTCGCACACTCATAAGTGTGAAAAGATAATTTGTCTCTTTGAATTTTTATATTCTGAGCTCCTAGTGCTGACTTGAAGAATACTTGTCTCTCTATCCGTATTCTTCTTACATACTCTTCATCTTGTTCGTCTGCATATTCGTCGCTGAACGCTTGATACTTATCAGATTCTTTTTTACTCTCTATTTTGTCACCGCATAAAGAAGTAACTTGGTCGGGCGTAAATCCCTTCTCTAAATAATAATTAATATCTTTTTTCTCACAAGCTGCATTGGCATTCATGCTGACAAACAAATATGTTATTAAGATAAATTTATAAATTATTATTTTTTTGAAAAATTTCATCATTTTAAAATCCTATTTTCCACTGTTTCTATACTTATTATATTAACACTTTATTATAATTTTCTTCAAAAAAAAACAGGCGCCATTACAGCGCCTGCTCTTATAATACAAAATTCTAATAAATATTAGAACATTGTTAATATACCAAATTGGATAATTTCAACTTGGTTATTAGTTGTACCAGATCCTAGAGCACTGATACCAGTTCCGTAAGCACCATGCTCATCATTTTCAACTTCGATGTACGATACGTTTAGTTCTGTTGAATCACCTAATGCATAGAACACACCAAATAATGTTGTGTCAGCACCAGTTGTCGCAGAGTTATCTGTTGATAAACCTGTTGCAGACATATCTAATTCATCAGCTTCTGCGTACATGAAACGGAAGTCAAAGTTTCCACCTGGAGCATATTTACCAGAAACTAAGAACGCGTCACGATCAAATTTAACGTTTGTATTAGCTGTACCACCTGCAAATACTGAACTAGCAAAACCGAAGTCTTGTAATGCAGCACCTGGAGTTGTTACGTTTTTAAACTCATATTCAACATTTTCAAACATAGCAGATAAAGTCAAGCTCGCTCCATTACCTAAATCAGCAATGTAACGTGCTGCTATTCTGTAAGATTCAGCTTCTGAATCTGACATTGTAGCGCCGTCTAGTTTTGTTGCTGCCCACTCATCATGTTTCTGATAAGTTAAAGCACCCCAGAAAGGACCGTCTGTGTAAGCAATACCCATAGAATAAATCACTGGGTCAGTTTTCACGCTGCCTCTTGCTGAAGTTGCATCTGTTTTGTTATCAGCTGTCATAGCAAATCTATAAGATAGTTTGCCTGAAGAACCCATATATTGAAGGATTTCTTCTTGACGTCTGTTGAAGCCCATGTTGTAGATCCCACCATAAGCACTATAAGATGTGAATGTTTGTGAACCAAAATCTCCTAAGTTATAAAAGATTGTGTATGCACCAACAGAACCCATAATGTTTGTGTGAGAAGCTGAACCAGCGTCATACCATGGATCAACCCAACCAGCTACCATTTCGTTGTAAGGTAATAACCAGTTAGCGAACATTATTTCACCAAATGATCCTGAAATACCTACTTTAGAGTTACGGTTACACCAACCACCTGTTCCAGCATAGTCGTTCATGTATGTGAACTGTTCACAACGCCATGTAACTTTTAAGCCTTCGATTCCTGTATCAACGAAACCAAGAAAACCAATGTTACCAGCATTACCATTAATCATAGTTCTATCAACTTGCGAACCTTCCGCACCTGATTCAACTATTTCATAGGTATGATTTTGCCAACCGTAGATTGTAATTGGATCCCCGTAAGGTCCAACTCCACCGCCGCCCCAGCCTGCGTTTGCAGTAACTGGAAGCATGGCCAATGCTCCGGCTAGCATACTTGCTAAGATTTTTATTTTCATTAGGACTCCTAATAATTGTCTTAATTATATTTTTAAGAAGGTTCAACCAAAATTAAATATCCCCCTCCACTAAAATGCCATCTATACATCTTGTTATAAATATTTGCACATAAAATCAGTACATATACAGACCTCTCCATGTCTATAGCATTTCCTACATTACTGCAGGATTCTTCGATTCTGAACGTTCTTAAGCATCAAGTCAATAGATATTCCTTATTTTATGCGGCAAATCTTCAGTAAAATCAATTATATATAAGAGTTTACTAATACAGCTTATTATGATTTTCTAATTAAGATTATATTTAGTTCTACTATAAACGCTGTCAAAACAATGAATTAAAAGACGATTGCTCTTGATAGTTATTAATTATTTCCTAACTCTGTATTATTTTATGTAGTAAACATGTAATATTACTTTTTTAATTTTTTAAAACTTTATCTATGAAAGATTTTTTTAAGCTTTATTTATTTTTTTTCGTTTTACTACTAAGTGGGTGCGGATTATCGCTACCTGAGATTTCATTGCCTGATTTTGATTCATCAAAGGAATTAGAAATTAATGATTCTGATTATAATAAAGTATTAAATAAGAAATATGATGGCTATGCTGATGACGATGATCTTGATACTGAAGATATCTATAATGGCGCAAAGAAGTTTGCAGAATGTTCTAATTCAACTGAATGTGCATTACTCTGGGATACTGCTAAAAAATGGATTACGGAAAAATCTAAATATAAAGGAAAGTTAAAAACTAATACAAAAAACCTTTTAGTTACGAAAGCGGACCCGACAAAAAGTAAAGCTGATAAAATAACTTTTGAGGTTACTAGAAAGTCAAATGGCAAGACACACGTAATAAGTATCGTTGCAGACTGCCCAAAAAACTGCTCTATGTATATACATAAAGAATATTTTGCCTTTAACAGTTACCTTAAAAACCATTTGCTGGCTTATAAAAATGATATCGTGGGGTATGAAAAAGTTGAAGACGAAATGTTTGCCAATATTGAAACGTCCGATAATTTAGATATAAATTTTGATGATTTATCAGAAAATAATCAAAGATCTGTTTTAGAAGAAAATAATGTACTTAATAAGATTGAAGTAACTAAGAGCAAAAGTAAAAGATATATTGGAAAAGTGGCCGAGCGTTTGATAGATGAATATTCATGCAATAAATCTAGTGAAATTAATCTTGTAAAGAAAACAAGAAAAAGAGAGCTCTACGAAGTTAATTGCATAAAAGAAGTGAAAAGAATGATTTTTGATTGTGGCCCAGATGGATGTGAGGTGTTGCAATGACAAGATTATTAAAATTTATATCTATAATTGTTTTTTCAGTAAGTATTGGTAGTTGTTCTTCAATAGAAACTAAAAGTATAAAAAATTGGCTTGAAGAGGGTACAAAAGAAAATCGCGAAACTGTTAAGAAGAATAATAAAACTGGCAAAACTCATCTCAAAGATTATTTGCAAAAGAGTGGATGTGTTAATGGATCAAGTGCAAAAATAGTAGATAGTGAAGATAAGGAGATCCTTTTATATGATGTAACTTGCGTGACAAAATCTAAAGAATTTTTATTAATATGCAATGATCAAGGTTGCTCGAAATATTAACTATGATCTTATCTACTTTTTTTGCTATTTAACCAATCTATAATTGGCTCAAAATAAGTTCTATCAACTTCTGTCATTCCAGGAGCCATTTCATATATACCCAAACCTTTCTCTTGTGCTCTTATGTAATTTTGACTATCTCTAACCATAGTTAAAAAAGGTATTCTTTGCCCCTCTAAAAATTCATCTAATTCCCAATATATATTTGTATAATCCCTACCTCTATTAGCAACTAAAGCGATTTTAGATTTCTTTTTAACAACTCTAGAGTGTTTCTTTATATTTTTTATAAATTCACTGGCTGCTCTCATATCAATGGGTGAGGGCAATACTGGTATTATTACGCTTTCTGCCATATTTAACACTTTTGTTAAAGCTGATCCTTGAAGCCCAGCAGGAGCATCAATTATTTTGTAATCTATTCCTCTTCTTACCTTTTCACCGTACCCTTTGATTCCAGTAATAGGCGGTTTAGCAGAAGAACGTAACTTAAGCCAACTTATTGAGCTTTCCTGGCTGTCTAAATCTACTAACGCGACTGATTTACCTATTGAGGCATAAAAACTTGCCAATGTTGTAGCGATGGTTGTTTTGCCTGAGCCACCTTTTGTATTTAAAACTAGTATTGATCGCATATATAGTTCCATAAAGTTTAGCTTATGGTTATTTTATCATTATTTTTTAGCATGTCTATTTTCAAATATCAAAAACTGATACCACTGGGGCGTGATCTGAAGGGCGCTCATTTTCTCTTGGCATAATATCTATATAACTAGAAGTGCACTTATCAGATAAAGCTTTATTAGATAATATTAGGTCTATTCTTAAGCCTCTATTTCTCCTAAAAGCACCAGTTCGATAGTCCCACCAGCTATATAGTTCCTTATCTTGATCAAATATTCTAAAACTGTCCGTGAAACCTAAATCTAGGATTTCTTCAAGAGCATGTCTTTCTTTTTTACTACAAAGGATTCTGTCTTTCCACGCCTCAGGGTCATATATGTCCTCATCATTAGGAGCAATATTAAAATCTCCCAAAACAACATAATATTTTGTTTTTTTTAAATCATTCTCTATATGTTTTTTTATTTTTTTTAACCAATCAAGCTTGTATTCATATTTATCTGATCCAACTTCGTGGCCATTAACCACATATAAATTTAAAACTGATAAATCTTCGCCATACCTAGTTAATAAAAATCTTTTTTGTTCTTGTTCCTCATTATTGATTAGCTTTATAGACTCTTTTGGAGGAATTTTACTTATAGTTGTAACGCCGTTATAAGTTTTCTGACCTATATAGTCACAAAAAAAACCTGCATCCGTGATATCATTTATTGGGAAAGAGCAATCTTCTACTTTGGTTTCCTGAATTGCCAAAATATCAACATCACTTTTTTCTAGCCAATCTAGAACTTGCGGCAGCCTTACTCTTAAAGAATTTACATTCCAAGAAGCTATTTTCATTTTAGACCTAAGCTGTCTAAAAGAGGTTCTATTTTTGGCTCTCTCCCCCTAAAATCAATAAATAATTCTAAGGCTGGTTTGGAGCCGCCTGTTTCTAATATTTTTTTCATAAATTTATTTCCAACTTTTCTATCTACTAATTTATTTTCTTTAAAAGCCATAAATGCATCGGCAGATAAAACTTCTGCCCACTTGTAACTATAATATCCTGCTGCATATCCACCTGAGAAAATATGAGCAAAACTATTTTGGAATTTATTACTATTGTGAACAGGCATCAACGATGTTTCTTTTCTTACTTTTTTTAGAATCACATCTGCTAATTTTGTCTTTTTCTTTTTATCGTTCATGTGCAGCAGAAAATCAAATAATGAAAACTCAATTTGTCTTAGCAAACCTAGGCCAGTATTATAGTTTTTTGTAGCTAATAATTTTTTAAATAAACTATCAGGTAATTTTTTATTTGTTTTGTAATGAAATGCAAAAGTGTCAAGAACGTCTTTTTCCCAACACCAATTTTCCATAAACTGGCTTGGTAATTCAACAGCGTCCCACTCTACTCCAGATATACCAGATATACCTGCGTAATCTACTTTTGTTAACATGTGTTGCAAGCCATGACCAAACTCATGAAATAAAGTTTCAACATCATAATGCGTGAAAAATGCAGGGCTTGTTTTTGTTGGCGGACTTGAGTTACAAGTAATGAAGGCTACTGGTGATTGGATGGAACCATTTGAATTAAGTCTTCTTTGTGTGCATTCATCCATCCATGCGCCACCTCTTTTATTTTGCCTTGCGTAAAGATCAAAATAAAATTTTCCTCTAAGATTTTTATTTTTATCATAAATTTCATATAACCTAACATCTGGATGCCAAACATCTTTCGTTTTTTTTAATATAACATTAATTCCATAAAGTGATTTTACGAGTTTAAATAAACCGTCTACCACATTCTCTACTGGAAAATATTTTTTAAGCTCTTCTTGTGAAACACCAAAGTTTTCTTCTTTATATTTCTCCGAAACATAACCTAGGTCCCATGGGTTTAGTTTTGTTATGCCACATTTTGTTTTTGCATATTTTTTTAAGATATTTATTTCTTTTTTGGATTGTTTAATTGCTTTTGTTTTTAAATTATTTAAAAAACCTATTACTTCCTTTGATGACTTTGCCATTTTTGTCGCAAGGGAATATTCAGCAAAATTTTTATAATCTAAAATTTGAGCCATTGTTTGCCTTAAGCACAATATTTCTTCTATATTTTTTGTGTTATCCCAAGGTCCTTTGACTGGGAATTTATCTGATGCTCTACTTGCATATGCCAAATATAAAGTTTTTCTTAGCTTTTGATTTTTTGCAAATGTCATTACTGCCATATAACAAGGCTGATCTAAAGTTAGCGTGTAACCATTTTCTTTTCTAGCAGACGCGACTTCTGCAGCAATCTCTAATGCATTTTCAGGAATACCTTCTAACATTTTTTTTGTTTTAAAATTCTTAGACCATGAGTTTGTTGAGTCTAAAATATTTTGTTCAAAGGTAGCCTCAAGATTGGCTAGTTTTTCTTGGCATTCTCTAAATGACTTTCTTTTTTTTGAATCTAAGTGCACTCCGGAAAGTTTAAAACCATTTAATGTATCCTTTAAAAGTTTTTTTTGATTTGAATTTAATCTTGATTTATTTTCATTATAAAATATTTCATATTTTGAAAATAATTTTTTGTTTTGACCAATTTTTGCGTAATGCTTTGTTAGTAAATTTAGACTTTTTTCATATTGTTTTCTTATTAAAGGATCATTCATTACAGAATTTAAATGTCTTATTGGCGCCCAAGCTTTTGCAATTTTATCATCTGATTCTTCAATCTTATATACAAAGTTTTTCCAAGAAAGTTTCTTTAAGCCTTCAATGTCATTTATGATTTTTATATTTTCTTTTGTTAAATAACTTATAGCTTGATACATATCTTTGCTCTGTATCTTAGAAAATTTTGGCAATAGTTTTGAGTTTAACAACGTGTTTTTATTTATATCCATAATATTACTTAATTCCTTTTTTTATATTCTAAATATCTATATTGCCTGCATAATGAGCATTTTCCTCTATAAAGGCTTTTCTTGGAGCAACATTATCTCCCATTAAATCTTCAAAAGTTTTTTCTGCGATTGCCTCATCCTCTTCGGTAATTTGAACAAGTGTTCTTTGCTTAGGGTCCATAGTTGTCTCCCAAAGTTGTTCTGGATTCATTTCTCCCAAACCTTTGTATCTTTGTATGGTGTAGCCTCTTTTTGCTTCTGCAATAATCCATTCAAATGTATTTAAGAAATTATTGATCTTTATAGTTTTATCTTGTTTTGTTAAATACGCATCATTTTTCAAAAGTTTCTTTGAAGCTTCTACATAATCAAAATAATTTTTATAATCTTTTGATGCAAAAACGCTAAATTTAATGTTTACTGTTTTTGCTAAACCAGCTTCTTCGTGTGTAATGTCAAAAGATGATGGATCTTGAACCTCAATACTGCAATGATCTGATGAGACTCCATCACACCAATTCTTTATAACTTTTTCATCACAGCCAAATTCTGGAATATTTTCATTATTCAATATACTCATAAAATGTTTACCATAATTATTAGTAATATTAGATTTTGCTTTTTCAGCTTTTTGACAATGAGCCATTAATACCTTTAAGTCATTGTTTTCTATAGGTTTTTTGCTATTTTTGGAAGAAAATATTTCTATACCATCTAAGCAATCTTTGGTTATATAAGATAAAAGCTCATTATCATCTTTTATATATTTTTCTGTTTTTCCTTTTTTAATTTTATATAAAGGCGGCTGAGCAATATAAACATTCCCTTTTTTAATAAGTCTTCTCATTTTTCCATAAAAGAAAGTAAGTAATAAAGTTTTTATGTGTGCGCCATCTACATCTGCGTCGGTCATGATTATTACTTTGTGATATCTTAATGCAGCATAATTTTCTTCTGACATTTCTGCTGATGTGAATCCACAGCCTAATGCGGTTGCTAGTGTAACGAGTTCTTCTGTTGCAAATATCTTGTCATCTCTTTGTTTCTGAACATTTAGTATTTTTCCTTTTAATGGCAATATTGCTTGCGTTCTTCTATCTCTGCCTTGTTTCGCTGATCCGCCAGCAGAATCTCCCTCAACTAAAAATATTTCTGAGAGCGCCGGATCTTTTTCTTGGCAGTCAGCAAGTTTTCCTGGTAGGCCAGCCACATCCATAGCTTTTTTTCTTCTAGTCATTTCCCTGGCTTTTTTCGCCGCCTCTCTTGCTCTTGCTGCTTCGCTTGCTTTTGCTAGTATTTGTTTAGCATCTTTTGGATTTTCTTCCAAAAATCTTTTCAGGCATTCTGATGCTACAGACTCAACAATACCTTTAACCTCAGAAGAAACTAATTTTGCTTTTGTTTGTGAAGAAAATTTTGGATCTGGCATTTTTATTGAGATTATTGCAGTTATTCCTTCTCTAGCATCTTCGCCTGTAATAGATATCTTATCTTTTTTTGCAGAATTATTTTGCTCTACATAATAATTAATGGCTCTTGTAAGAGCACCCCTAAATCCTGCTATATGCGTTCCTCCGTCTGATTGAGGAATATTATTTGTATAACAATATATATTTTCACTATATGAACCTGTCCACTGAATCGCAACTTCTACACCAATATCATCTTTGGAAGACGAGAAATATATGATGTTTGCATTAACTTTGTCTTTTTTTTCATTTAAATTCTCTACAAATGCTTTAATGCCGCCTTCATAGTGGAATTCTTCTGTCGTGTCGGTTCTATGATCAGACAATATAATCTTTATTCCTGAGTTTAAAAAAGATAATTCTCTGAGCCTCTTAGCCAAAATATTAAAATGAAATTCTGTATCTGTGAAAATCTCTTTGCTAGGCATAAAAGTAACTTTGGTTCCGGTTTTTTTTGTCTTTTCGCCTTTAATTAATTTTGTTGTTGGATCGCCCATAGAATAAGTTTGATTATAAGTATTGCCATCCCTAGATATCTCTAGTTCTAGATTTTCAGATAAAGCGTTAACTACAGAAACCCCGACGCCATGTAAACCACCAGAAACCTTATACGAGTTATCATCAAATTTACCACCAGCGTGTAAAACTGTCATTATTACCTCGGCGGCTGGCTTTTTTTCTTCAGGATGAATGTCAACTGGTATGCCTCTACCGTTGTCCGAGACTGTCACTGAGCTGTCTACGTTTATTTCTACAGTAATAGCGTCACAATGCCCAGCTAAAGCTTCATCAATAGAGTTATCTACAACCTCAAAAACCATATGATGTAGTCCAGTTCCATCATCAGTATCACCTATATACATTCCTGGTCTTTTTCTTACTGCCTCAAGACCCTTTAAAACCTTAATATTGGATGAATCATATTTAGTCATTGCGTTATTTCTCCATGTTCCACGTGAAACACATTGGCGTCCATTTCACATAATATGTCTGCCAAAACAGAGTCGTTTAAAGCAGTTAAAAATATTTGAGACTTGGTCTCAAACAATCTTTCTAAAACTTTCTCTTGCATCTCCAATGTTAACTCAGCAGATAGGTCATCTACAAGAATTATGCTTGGGAATTTTTTTTTATCAAAAAAGTCTTTAGACTGAGATAATAGCATAATATTCGCAATTAGTTTTTGCTGTCCACGAGAACAAATCTTTTGCGCTTCTTTTTTATTCATTATAATCTTTATGTCAGCATTTTGCGGGCCGCATCCCGTATAACCTTTCTCTAAATCAGTATCACGTTTTTCTGCTAACGCCTCTAAAAAACTTTTATTTTTATCCCAGCCTTTTTCATAACTAAATTTTAGTTCCACGTCTGGCATGATATATTTTTGATTGATCTCTATATATTTTTGCAAGTCATTTACATAATTTTCTCTGAGGGAAGAAATTTTCTCACCAATCGGTTCTAGCTGCCTCATCCAAGTTATCTCCTCTGAGCTTCTGTTTTTTAACGCTTCATTTCTTTGGCGTAAAATTTTAGAATATTTAGACCATTCTGTTTTAAAATCATGTTCCACGTGGAACAAACCCCAATCTAAATAAGCTCTTCTTTCAGAAGGAGCGCCTTCTATGAGGGCGTGGCTGTTAGGGTGTATTGACTGGACCGCTACTTCTTGAGCTATTTTTGATTGTTTCTTCTCTTCCTTGCCGTCAATTAAAATTTTTGTTTTGTTTTTCCCTTTATCAACTTCTAATTTTTTCTTTTTATCGCCAAGAGTAGCACCAATATACAAAGATTTTTCTCCATCTTTTACAAGAGAGTCAATTTTGTTTGTTCTAAAACTCCTGCCCCTAGAAAGAATATCTATTGATTCCAATATTGTGGTTTTTCCAGCTGCATTTTCACCAATTATTACATTAGTGCGGGGGTTTAGAGAGAGAACCGCTTCTTTAATATTTCTGATTTTGCGCAGATAAAGCTTTTCTAAAAACACTCTTACAGCCTCAAAGGCATTACCACATAGCTTGACGAGTTGTCGTTTTCTGGCATTAAAAGAGCGCTACTATTCGCATCTTTAAGCGAAATCTGAACATTTTTTGTTTTAATGACGTTAAGAACATCTATTAGATAATTCACATTAAAACCTACCTCTAAAGGTTCTCCGTTATAAGTTGCCTTGATATCGTCAGAAGCTTCTTCTTTTTCCGGGTTATTAGCACTAACGCCGATTTCATTTTCTAGAAAGTTTAGTCTAACACCTCTAAATCTATCGTTAGACAATATAGAAACTCTTATCAAGGCCTCTTTGAAAGATTTGCAGTCTACCGTCACGGTTTTATCAGTGTCTGAAGGAATAACTCTAGTGTAGTCTGGGAACTTGCCATCAATTAACTTAGAAATCGCTTGCGAATGATTATTCTTAACCTGAAGATGATTCTTAGAAAGAATAGCTTTAATCTCCTCTTCCTCAACAAGCTGCTTATCTATTTCAATTATTCCTTTTCTTGGCACAATCGCGTTAGCAGAGGGTAAAGAAATCCCGGTTTTAGTAGCTGCGCCAGCTTTTGCTAGTCTATGACCATCAGTAGCCACTCCAAAAATCTCCTCTTGCGATATGTTTAAATATAAACCATTAAGATAATACCTAACATCTTGTTGCGCCATTGCGAAAGATGTTTTTCCAATAATATCTTTAAGATTTTGAGACTTAAAAGAAAATGGAATGCTATTTTCGTCAGTAGTGTCCATTATTGGGAATGTTCTTGCGTCCAGCGCAGAAAGAATAAATTTGCTTTTTTTAGATTTTATTTGAATCTTATTCTCATCTTCAAGATTTATTTCTAATATAGATTCGTCTGGCAAACCTTTTCCAATATCGAAAAGTTTTCTTCCTGGAATAGTTACATCGCTTGTAAAATCAGAACCAGCTTCCAAAGTCACCGAACAAGATAATTGAACCTCGAGATCAGAAGCAACTACTTCGTAAGTATCGTTATTCTTTCTAAAAAGAACGTGACTCAAAATTGGCATTGTTTGTCTTTTCTCGACAACCCCGATTACTTTTTGTAAACTTTTTATTAAGTTTTCTTTAGTTATTATTATTTTCATATTATATATATAGTTATTATAACTAACCCCTTTTTCTGTTTATATAGCTAAAAAATCTTATTAATACAATAATTTAAAACATTATTAACCTGTTAGTAATTATTTTAAAACTGTTGTCTATATTTATTATTTATAGATATACATTTTTATTAGATAATTATATACAGGTTCTTAACATATCAAATTATGTGCTTAAAGCCCTTCTTAAATTTATCAAATCTTCCTTAATCTTGTTATCTGTTAAACATAACTCGGTTATTTTTTTACATGCATGTAGTACAGTCGTATGATCTCTTCCCCCAAATGCATCTCCAATTTCTGGCAAACTATGGCTGGTCAACTCTTTTGCTAGAGACATTGCAAGTTGTCTAGGTCTCGCTAAAGAGCGATTTCTTTTTGCTGACAAAAGTTCAGACATTCTTATTTTGTAATAACTTGCAACAGTTTTTTGGATATTATCAATAGTAACCATTTTGTTTTGCAAAGAAATAAGGTCGCGCAAGGCCTCTTTGGCAAAACTTAAAGTTATTTCTTTGCCTGTAAACTGGGAATTAGCAACAACTCTTCTAAGGGCCCCTTCAAGCTCTCTTACATTAGATTGTATGCATCTTGCTATAAAAAAAGCCACATCTGTATCTAATTCTGTTCCGATAAAGGCCGCCTTTTTTTTGAGAATAGCAACCCTAGTTTCTAGTTCCGGAGGTTCAATTGACTGTGTTAAACCCCATCCGAACCTTGATTTAAGTCGTTCATCAAGACCGTTAACTTCTTTGGGATATCTATCGCATGTTAAGACGATTTGGCATTTTCCTTCTAGGAGCGTATTGAAAGTGTGAAAAAACTCTTCTTGAGATCTTTCTTTTCCAGCAAAAAATTGAATGTCATCAATCAAAAGAGCATCTGCAGATCTGTAATATTCTTTAAAAGAATCAATTTTGTTGTGTTGAAGAGCTCGCACCATGTCCGCAACAAATTTTTCTGAGTGAAGATATAGTATTTTAGCGCTCTTATTATAATTTAATATATTATTACCAATAGCGTTCATTAAGTGGGTTTTTCCTAAGCCAACGCCCCCATATATAAAAAAGGGATTATAGTTTTGACCAGGATTACTCGATACTTGCATTGCTGCTGCGCGAGCTAGCTCGTTAGATTTGCCAGTAACAAAATTATCAAATGTAAAATCTGATGAAAATTTTGAGTTATTACTAAAATCTGTTTTCTTATCTTCCTCGATACTTGTATTAATTGCAGCTAATTTCTGTGAAATTCCGCCAACTTCAAAATTAAAACTATATTCAGAGTCCTCAAGACGCTTTAAAAAATAACTACTAAGATTTTCGTTTGCCCAATCGACAGCATACTGATTTGGAGCAGTAATTTTTATAGTTTTATTTTGTGTTATAGCTTGAAGAGGTCGAACCCAGGTATTAAACTGTTGTTCATCAAAATTATTTTGTAAGTCGACAAGACATTGTTCCCAGAATTCTGGCTGCATTACTATGATCCCCTAAAACTATTTATAATTATTTATTTAAGATATATTATACTTATCCACAGAAGAAATATATTAACAAATCTGTGTAAAAATTGTGGATAAGTTATGTAAAAATGTGTGATAAAGTAACTATTGACAAACATACCCTATGGAAGTAATGTCGCGAGCATAATATAAAGGAATAAATAATGAAAAGAACATATCAACCAAGTAAAATTAAAAGAGCAAGAACTCATGGCTTTAGATCCAGAATGAGTACTGCTTCTGGAAGAGCTGTAATTAACGCAAGAAGAGCGAAAGGAAGAAAGCGTCTTTCTGTCTCTGGATAATCTTATAAAAAATAATAGCTTTAATACTAAAATAATGCGACTTAATACGCCGCAAGATTTTAAAAGATGTTTTATAAGTAGAAAAAAAATTAAGAATGCAGCTTTCACACTGCATTATGCAGAAAATGATAGCCAAACAGCAAGACTTGGCGTAAATATTGCCAAGAAAAAAATCAAAAAAGCTGTAGATAGAAATAAAATAAAACGAGCAGCAAGAGAAGCATTTAGAAGATGTCATTTAAAAGGCATAGATGTTGTTTTGATTTTAAAAAATGAAAAATTTTACGATCAAACAAAATGTTTTACAATGATTAACGAAGTTTTTAACGATTTAATGAAAAAATGAATTATTTACTAATCAAGGTTATAAAAATCTACCAAGCTTCATTAAGCGTCTTTGTGGGACAACACTGCAGGTTTTCACCAACTTGTTCAAATTATGCTATTGAAGCGATAAAATCTCATGGATCTTTACAAGGTATTTTTTTAACAACAAAGAGAATATGCAGATGTCATCCATGGGCAGATGGTGGGATTGATGAGGTTCCTAAATAGATGAATAATAGATTTTTATTATATGTAGCATTTTCTCTGGTGCTTTTTATGGTTTGGCAGCAATGGAAAATCGAACAAAACCCATTACCCACTGCTAGTAAAATTTCTGAGACTCAAAATAACCCCGAAACATTTGTAGATATGCCAGATGAGGCTATCAGAGATGAGAGTTCTGAAACAACAAAAAATACAAAAGAGAGGCTATATTTAGATGAAAATAAAAAGAAAGGCGAAAATATTTTACTGTCTAATAATGCTATAGAAATAACTATAGATACAGTTGGCGGAACTATCAAAAGATCTAAACTATTAAATTATTTTGAAAGCACAGATGAAAATAGTTTAAATATTAACTTACTTGATTATGAAAAAGAATACTATGTTGCGCAATCAGGATTATTGCATGATAAAAATTCTTTGAAAGAAAATAAAAATAAATTAGCTCCAAATCACCACGACGTATACGAAATAGTAAATAAAAAAAATAACGCCGTTACCTTGGAGTGGAAAAGTAAAAACGGAAAGATAACGGTTTTAAAAAGAATCTATCTTAATAATACTGGATACCAAATAAATATAGAAAATACAGTTATAAATAGTTCTAATAAAGCTTGGGCTGGCAGACAGTATAGGCAAATTAGAAGAGAAAGTGATGGCGAAGGAAGATCTTGGGTTACCCCCACATTTACAGGGGCAGCTTATTATGACGGAACATATAATAAAGTTTCATATGGTGACATCTCTGAAACAAGACCAAAATTCACTGCACTAAGTGGCTGGGTAGCGATGATGGAACATTATTTTGTATCGTCATGGTATTTTCCAAAAGATGAGAATAACTTGTTCTACACTAAAGAAATTTTGGTAGATGACTTGAGAAGGGATTATATAATTGGGGCGAGATCAGATGCAATTATGATCCAGCCAAACGAGAGAGCTATCTTTTCGTCAAATTTATATGTTGGGCCAAAACTACAAAAAGAATTAGAAGGTATTTCAAATGGGCTAGAACTTACAATCGATTACGGCGTTCTGACTTTCATTGCAAAACCTCTTTTTTGGCTTTTAGATAAAATTCATTCAATGACAGGAAACTGGGGCTGGGCAATTATACTGCTTACAATTTTAATAAAATTAGCGTTCTATAAGCTTTCGGCGACAAGTTATAAATCAATGGCAAGAATGAAGCAATTTTCACCAAAAATTCAATCTATTAGAGAAAGATTTGGAAGTGATAGGCAAAAAATGAATCAAGCCATGATGGATATGTATCGACAAGAAAAAATAAATCCACTTGGAGGGTGTTGGCCTATATTAATTCAGATACCTGTCTTTATAGCTTTATATTGGGTTTTATTAGAAAGTGTGGAACTAAGGCAAGCTGATTTTATATTTTGGTTAAATGATCTTTCCGCAAAAGACCCTTATTTTGTTCTCCCTTTAATTATGGGGGCGTCAATGTACTTTCAGCAAAAACTTAATCCTGCTCCACCTGATCCGATGCAAGCAAAAATCATGCAAATGTTACCGATAATTTTCACAGCTTTTTTTGCATTTTTTCCTTCTGGCTTAGTTTTATATTGGGTTGTTAATAATTTGCTATCTATTGCTCAGCAATGGAAAATAACAAAGAATATAACATCCAAATAAACTAAATGAGTAATTTAGAAACGATAGTAAGTATCTCTACCCCTATGGGTACGGGAGCCTTATCAGTCATAAGGTGTTCTGGAAAGTCTGTTCCTACAATTATAAAAAATTTCTTTGGAAAAGAGTTGGTCCCCAGACGTGCAAATTATCTTGATATTAAGAAAAATAATAAAGTTTTAGATGATGTTGTTGCAATATATTATTTGGGGCCCAAATCTTTTACTGGTGAGGATATGTTAGAAATAATGTGTCATGGCGGACCTGTTATGTATCAATTAATTATTAAAGAAATTCTTAAAATAAAAAATTGTCGTCTTGCAATTGCTGGAGAATTTAGCGAAAGAGCATTTCTAAATAACAAGATGAGCATACTAGAAGCTGAGTCAATTTGTGCACTAATAAATGCAAAAACTGAAGAGGCTGCTTTAGCTGCAAGAGATTCACTTTCGGGTAAAATAATCCAAGACTTATTTAAAATTGATGCTCTTATATTGCAAATAAGAATTCAGGTAGAAGCTCTTTTAGATTTTTCTGAAGAAGATATTGAAATTGATGGATTGAAAACAATAGAGTCCCATATAAAAAATTGTAAAGAAGAGATCTTGGTGTTAATTAAAAAATTAGAAAAAAATAAATTATTATTTGAAACAAGTAAAGTGGCGGTAATAGGCAAGCCAAATACAGGCAAATCTTCTTTAATAAATTTCCTAACAGAAGAAGATGTTTCCATAGTTAATAAACAAGCTGGAACTACAAGAGATGTTGTGTCCAAAATATTTAGTTTAGACGGTTTTCCAGTGACAATATTTGATACCGCTGGGATTAGAGAAACGAGTGATACTATAGAAAAAGAAGGAAAAGAAAAAGCTCTTAAGCAAGCAACTTCTGCAAATATAATTTTATATTTATATGATGTGACAATTGGAATAGATAATGATGATATAAAGATACTAAAAAGTTTAAAAAAAATTAATAAAAATATATTGATCATTGCTAATAAAATTGATTTGGCAACTAAAGAGACTTTTTCAGAAATTAAGAAAAATAATTCAGAAAATTTAATTATTTCAATTAAAGAAAATATAAATATGAATGAGCTTAGAAGTGAAATTTTAGAATATTTAAAGCTAGCTATTAGTGATACCTCTTCAGGAATCTATCATATAAAACAAGTAAAACATCTTAAGGCGGCCTACAAAGAAATTAATGATATTGAGGTTAACCTTATCGAGTTAGAAATTATTGCTGAAAAACTAAAACAAACTCAAGAAAATATCTCTATGATCTTAGATAATAATGATGATGATAGGGTTTTAAGTGGAATATTTTCAAATTTTTGCATTGGAAAGTAATATAATAAGTATATGAAAGAATACGACGTAATAATTATTGGAGGAGGACATGCTGGTACTGAGGCATCACTAGCTAGCGCAAGGTGTGGCAGCAATACTTTATTGGTTACTCAAAACTTTCATACCATTGGGCAGATGAGCTGCAATCCTTCTATTGGAGGAATTGGAAAAGGCCATCTTACTAAAGAAGTAGATGCTCTTGGTGGTGTTATGGCAAGGGCAGCAGATGCAGCTGGGATACATTTTAGAACTCTTAATAAGAAGAAGGGCCCAGCAGTATGGGCTACTAGATCACAAGCAGACAGAGATTTATATAAAACATTTATACAAAAAGAAATAAGGTCACAAGAGCACCTAAATGTTTTGGATGGCGAAGTTATCGATATTATTATAAAAGACAACACTGTTACTGGTATAGAGCTTGTTAATGGCTCAATTTTAAAGGCCAAAAACGTGATTCTAACAGCAGGAACTTTTTTGTCAGGAATGATTCATATTGGTAATAAATCTTTTTCTGCCGGAAGGATTGGTGAAGATGCATCCAACAAGCTATCAAAAAGAATGAAAGCTTTAGATTTAATGATGGGAAGATTAAAAACCGGAACTCCACCAAGACTTAATGGAGATACAATTAATTACAGTCAGCTAATAGAGCAACCTGGCGATAAACCCAGACCAGTTTTTTCTTTTATGGGAAATGCGGCTGACCATCCAGAACAAATAAACTGTTATATTGCTAGAACAAACGAAAAAACACATGATCACATAAAAAAATCGTTAAAGAATTCACCTTTATTTAATGGCGTCATCACTGGCAAAGGCCCAAGATATTGCCCTTCAATAGAAGATAAGGTTACAAGGTTTACAGAAAAAAATTCTCATCAGATATTTTTAGAGCCAGAAGGTCTTAAAACTAACTTAGTTTATCCTAATGGCATCTCAACAAGCTTACCAGAAGAAGATCAAGAGGCTTTCATCAGAACAATACAGGGCCTAGAGAACGTAAAAATTGAAAAATATGGATACGCAATTGAATATGATTTTTTTGACCCCAGAGGATTAACATCTTTTTTAGAAAATAAAAAAATCGCTGGTTTCTTTATGGCTGGACAAATAAATGGAACAACAGGTTATGAAGAAGCAGCATCACAAGGTATTGTTGCAGGCATCAATGCTTCTTTGAAATCACAAGGAAAAGAAATGTGGTCTCCTGCTAGAGAAAATTCTTATATCGGAGTAATGATAGATGATCTAATCACACAAGGTGCTCCTGAGCCATATAGAATGTTTACAAGCAGAGCAGAACATAGATTATATTTAAGAGAAGATAATGCAGATGAGAGACTAACAGCCATTGGCTTTAAGTTAGGATCAGTTAACAAAAAAAGGTTTGATATTTTCAATAATAAACAAAATTTAATAAAAAAAGAAATAGTTAGTCTAAAGGAATTTAAGTTTATAGAAAATAATAAAAGTGTGTCTGCTTTTGATTTTCTAAAAAGGCCAAACAATAGCTATGAAAGTTTAAAAGAATTTGCATCAAATTATAATTTCACAGATCAAGAAATAGGAAAAAATTGCGCAACTAGAATTAAATACGAAGGCTATATTGTAAGACAAAATAATGAGGTGATTAGAAGTAAAAGAGATGAAGAGATGAAGCTGCCAAAAAAAATTAATTATTCTTTAATAACGGCTTTATCTAAAGAGGCCAGAGAAAATTTATCTTTGGCAAAGCCAGAAAATCTTAGGCAAGCTTCTCGAATACCAGGAGTCACTCCAGCAGCTATATCAATACTAAAAGTTCAAATTAAAGCCATCAAAAACAATGAAAAAGAAATGGCTCAAAATGCAAAATAATAAGGAAAAAGTTTTTTTTGAGTCACTTTCAGAATATACAGATAATGTTCATAAAACAGGAAACATATTATTGGATTTTTGTGAACTTATAAAAAGGTCTAATAAATTATATAACCTAACCTCAATAGTAGAAACTAAAGAGATGTTGTCAAAACACATCTTAGATAGCTTATCAATAAAGCATCTGATCAAAGGCAAAAATATATTAGATATAGGCTCGGGGGCTGGACTTCCCGGTATTCCACTAGCAGTAACAAGTCCTGATAAAAAATTTTTGCTACTGGACTCAAATAACAAAAAAATAATTTTTTTAAACCATGTTAAGATAAATTTAGATATAAAAAATATTGATTTAGTGCATGAAAGAATAGAAGATTTTAATGATGAAATTGGCTTTGATACAATAATATGCAGATCTTATGCCTCGTTATCAAAAATATATCTCAATTCAAAAAAGCATCTTAAAGATCGTGGAATAATAATAGCAATGAAAGGAAAAGAACCTTATCAAGAACTCAAAGAATTAAAAGAAGTTGATAAAAATATTTGTTTTAACGTAGAAGCCCTCTATGTCCCAAGATTAGCGGCAGAAAGGCATGCAATAATAATATATAAAAATTAAAGGTATTGTTTTGAGTAAAATTTTTTCTATTTGTAATCAAAAAGGTGGAGTTGGCAAAACCACTACGAGTGTAAATTTGTCTGCCGCTCTATCGTTAAACAATAAAAAAGTTTTATTAATTGATATGGATCCTCAGGGAAACGCAACAATGGGGTCTGGCTTGAGTAAATATGATCTTGATTATTCATTAGCCGATTTGCTTTTGGGTAATAATAAAAATCCACAAGAAGTTATTTGTAAGGCTGAAGAGGGCTTTGATTTAATTCCGTCAAATCAAGCTTTAACTTTTGCAGAGGTAAAACTTTTAGAGTTTGCCAATAGAGAGCTAGTTTTAAAAAGTATTTTAGAAGGCGTAAAAAAAGATTACGATTTTATAATCATTGATTGCCCACCATCATTAAATATATTAACGGTAAATGCTTTAGCTGTATCAGATTCAGTTATTATCCCAACACAATGCGAATATTATGCTCTTGAAGGTTTAACAGCATTGCTAGAAACAATCGATAAGATTAAAATATCTGTTAATGAAAGTTTGAAAATTGGTGGAATTTTAAGAACTATGTACGACCCAAGAAATAATTTAGCACAAGATGTATCTGCGGAACTAGAAAACCATTTTGGTAAAGATGTTTTAAATACTATAATACCAAGAAACGTCAGTCTGGCTGAAGCGCCAAGCCATGGGTCGTCAATTATTAGTTATGATAGGGGATCTAAAGGTTCTATGTCTTATTTAGCGTTAGCTGGTGAAATAGTAAAAATATCAAAATAGGAAATTAAATGGCTAAAAAAAAAGGTGGATTGGGAAACAAGGGAGTAGAAGTTTTACTTAGCTCTTCGAAATCTGAGGATGTATTATCGAGCGCAGCATCACTTGAGATAGAAGTATCTTTAATTGAATTAAGCCCATATCAACCAAGAACTAATTTCGACGAAGAAAATCTCAAATCATTGATAGAATCTATAAAAGAGCAAGGGGTAATACAGCCTATTCTAGTTAGAAAGTCTAATAAAAATAAATATGAGCTTATAGCTGGCGAAAGAAGACTAAGGGCTGTAAAAACTCTAGGCCAAAAAAAAATTCCTGCTATTGTAAAAACTATAAATGATGAATCTGCAGCAGTATATGCGCTGTTAGAAAACGTACAAAGAGAAAACCTCAATCCTATTGAAGAAGCACTAGGACTAGAAAAACTTATTAAGCAGTTTAAATTTACCCAAGAAAATCTTGCTAAAAAGACAGGTAAATCTAGATCTCACATAGCAAACTTAATAAGATTATTATCTTTGGACAGATATGTAATAGATCTATTATCAAAAAAGAAAATTGATATGGGACACGCTAGAGCTTTGTTATCTTTAAGCCACTCATCTCAAAAGATTTATGCAGATAAGGTGGTTTCCCAAAAGCTCTCTGTAAGAGAAATAGAGAGAATGGTAGTGGAAAATGATGCCCCAGGCTCAAAAAAAACAACAAAGATAAAAAAAGATGCTCATTTGAGCTCAATCGAAAACCAATTAAGAGAGAATCTTGGAGTTTTAGTTGATATCAGTCATTCTAATAAAACAAATAATGGTAAAATCACACTTAAATACAGCAATATAGATGTTTTAGATGGCCTTTTAAAAAAACTTGGCTATAAAAAGCAATGATTTAAGACGAACTAGGCTAAAAAACCCTCAATATGATTATTTATGCATTAATTTCATCAATATCGCTATTAAATATATTGATAAATTTCTACACAATTAATATACTGCTTATCCGAAGAGATTATGTTTTTTAAAAATCTAATAATTGAACTATTTATCTTTACAATAATTACTTTAATTATATGGTTTTTAGTAGATATTAATGTTGCCTTTTCTTTTTTATGCGGAGCGAGCGTTAGTTTTGTATCAAACACTTACTCAGCTTATATGTTGCTTGTTTATCAAGCAAAATCTATTAAAGAAGAAGCAAAGCGATTTTATATAGCAGAATTTGGAAAATGGTCTATTTCAGCAACTATGTTTGCTCTAATATTCTTAAATTTGGATGTTGCAGAACCTTTGGTGTTTTTTGCGGCGTTTATATTTGCAAATTTAGTAACAATTTTTTTTATAAAACTAAAACTTAGTAGCAATAAATAATTATGGCAACTGGCGCACAAACTGGCTCAGAATATATAAAGCATCATTTGACAAATTTAACATTTGGCAAAGACCCAAGCGACGGCATATGGAAAATAGCCGAAACAGCTCAAGACGCTCAAGAAATGGGTTTTTATGCTGTTCACCTTGATTCAATGGGATGGTCAATTGCCCTTGGTTTCATTTTTATAATGCTATTTAGTATAGTTGGTAGAAGAGCAACTACAGGCATACCTGGTGGTCTACAAAATACCATAGAAATAATAATAGAGTTTATAGACTCTAATGTGAGAGATACTTTTTCACATACAAACAAATTAATAGCACCAATGGCTTTAACAGCATTTGTTTGGGTTTTACTAATGAATTTGATGGATTTAGTCCCGGTTGATTTCATACCTCAAATTGCAACTTATATAGGAGTTCATTTATATGGAATGGATCCTCATCATGTGTATTTCAAAATAGTTCCAACAACTGATCCTAATGTAACAATGGGAATGTCTTTATCAGTTTTTTTCCTTGCTATATTTTTTAGCATTAAGAACAAAGGCATTGGAGGATTTGTTGGAGAGCTAACATTGCACCCCTTCTCATCAAAAAATTTATTGATAAAAGTTATTTTAATACCAATAAATTTATTTTTAGAAGGCGTGTCTTTATTAGCAAAACCAGTTTCTCATGGTTTAAGGTTATTTGGTAATTTGTATGCAGGCGAAATGATTTTCATTTTAATAGCACTATTGCCTTTGTATGCTCAGTGGACTTTATCTGTTCCATGGGCAATTTTTCATATTCTAGTAATTGTTCTTCAAGCATTCATATTCATGGTGCTAATGGTAGTTTATATGAATATGGCTCATGATACTGGAGATCACTAGATATATTTTAATAATAATTTTTTTAATGACAATATAAAAAGAGGGTAATTATGGACGAAGCAAGTGGAATGATATATATAGCGGGAGCATTAATGATGGGTTTAGGTGCATTAGGTGCTGCAATTGGAATTGGTAACTTAGGTGGTAAGTACATGGAAGGTATTGCAAGACAACCTGAATTAATACCAATGCTTAGAACACAGATGTTTATCGTACTTGGATTAGTTGATGCGGTACCAATGATATCAGTTGGTATAGCCTTCTACTTATTATTTGCAGTAGCTTAATTATTAAAGCTATAGGAGCTAAAATTGAATATTAATTTAACTTTAATTGGGCAAGCAATATCCTTTGCAATTTTTGTGTTGTTCTGCATGAAATATGTTTGGCCACCAATAACGTCTGCGTTAGAGGAAAGAAAAAAGAAAATTGCTGATGGCTTATCGGCAGCAGAGTTAGGTCAGCAAGCACTTGAAAAAGCTAAAGTAGATGTCGATTCAAAACTTTCTGAGGCAAAGTCAGAAGCTAAAAATATAATAGCTATGGCAGAAAAAAGACAAGGGGATATCTTAGATGAAGCTAATGTAAAAGCTTCAGAAGAGACATCTAAAAAATTGAAACTTGCTGAGCAAGAGGTTGAGCAGTTATCAATGAGACTAAAAGAATCTCTTAAAAAAGATTTATCCAAACTTGTTGTTGAAGGTGCCGAAATGATTATGAAAAAAGAAATTGATAAAAGTACTCATGACAAAGCAATCCAGGCACTTGTAACTAAAATATAAAATATTATGTCTGAATTATTAACAACAGCTAGACCTTATGCAAAAGCACTTTTCAAGAGTGCCAAAGAGCAAAATATGCTAGACCAATACTTTAGTATGTTGAAAAATTTAAATATGGTTCTAGATAATAAAGATATAAAAAATATTTTATTAAATGATTCTTTTGATTATAAGTATAAAACTAGCTTCATAAGCGACATTCTAAAGGAAGATAGTGATGAAAACTTTATGAGATTCATTTCTCTATTAGCAGAGAATAATAGACTTTCAGTTGTTAGTGAGATTGTTGGTTTATATGATATTTATCTCCAAGAAGAGAAAAGTTTAAAAACAGCAAAAATAGATACAGCGTTTGAATTGAGTAGTGATCAGTTAGATTCAATAAAGGCAGTTTTAGAAAAACGATTCAATAAAAAAATTGAAATAGAGCAAAACTTAAATTCTTCTCTTTTAGCAGGAGCGGTAGTTAGAATAGATGATTTAGTTATAGATGGTTCACTTAAAGAACAGTTGAGAAAACTAGAATCTCAATTAATTTGAAACAATAGAGGAAAGAATAATGCAACTTAGTCCAACAGAAATTAGTGATTTAATTAAAAAAAGAATTGAAGGTTCTGATCTTTCTGCCGAAGCCAAAACAGAAGGAACCATCGTAGCTGTAACAGATGGTATCGTTAGAATTCATGGCTTATCAGATGTTATGGCTGGTGAAATGATAGAATTTCCAAATAATACTTACGGTTTAGCTCTTAACTTAGAGAGAGATTCAGTGGGTGCTGTAATATTAGGCAACTATGAGCACCTTTCAGAAGGTGATGTAGCAAAATGCACAGGAAAAATTCTAGAAGTTCCAGTTGGAGAAGCTTTGTTAGGGCGAGTTGTAAATTCATTAGGCGCGCCAATTGATGGTAAAGGAGAGGTTGATGCAAAACAGTTTTCTCCAGTGGAAAAAGTTGCACCAGGCGTTATTCAAAGACAGTCTGTAGATGAGCCGGTTCAAACAGGACTTAAATCAATAGATGCAATGGTTCCAATAGGAAAAGGACAAAGAGAACTTATAATTGGAGACAGACAAACTGGTAAAACTGCGATTGCAATTGATACAATAATCAACCAAAAAGGTACAGGCGTTAAATGTATATATGTGGCTATTGGGCAAAAAGCTTCTTCTGTATCTAATGTTGTAAAAAAACTAGAAGAACATGGGGCTTTAG
The DNA here is from genome assembly GCA_018674175.1 of Gammaproteobacteria bacterium. Lineage (GTDB taxonomy): Bacteria > Pseudomonadota > Gammaproteobacteria > Poriferisulfidales. The sequence continues at coordinate 77,918 of JABHAT010000001.1, forward strand.
GCCATACAATAGTAGTAGCTTCAACAGCAGCAGAATCTGCAGCTATGCAATATATCGCTCCTTATTCCGGATGTTCAATGGGTGAGTATTTTATGGAAAAAGGCGAAGACGCATTAATTATCTATGATGATTTAAGTAAACAAGCGGTGGCTTACAGACAAGTATCACTATTATTAAAAAGACCTCCTGGTAGAGAAGCATATCCAGGCGATGTATTTTATCTTCACTCCAGATTATTAGAAAGAGCATCTAGAGTAAATGCAGAGTATATTGAAAAAATTACTGGTGGTGCTGTAAAAGGTAAAACAGGTTCATTAACAGCTATGCCAATAATTGAGACACAAGCTGGTGATGTATCAGCATTTGTACCAACTAACGTAATATCTATTACTGATGGGCAAATATTTTTAGAAACAAACTTATTTAACTCTGGCTTAAGACCGGCAGTAGATGCTGGGCTTTCTGTTTCAAGAGTAGGTGGCGCTGCACAAACTAAGCTAATTAAAAAACTTGGTGGTGGTATTAGGTTGGCATTAGCACAATATAGAGAGCTTGCTGCTTTCTCACAATTTGCTTCAGATTTAGATGAGCAAACAAGAAAACAATTGGAACGTGGTGAAAGAGTTATGGAGTTAATGAAGCAAACGCAATACTCTCCACTAAACATTTCATCTATGGGACTAGTGCTATATGCAGCAAATGAAGGTTACTTAGATAATGTTGAAGTTAATAAAATAAAAGATTTTGAAAAAGCTTTATTAGGTTTCGCATCTTCAGAATATTCTGATTTTATGAATAGTATAGAAGAATCTGGTGATTATAACGATGATATTGGTAATAGCTTAAAAGAGTTATTAGAAAAATTTGTATCAACACAAACATGGTAAATTAAATGTCAGGCGGAAAAGAAATAAAAGGACAAATTTCTAGTATTAAAAATACTCAGAAAATCACTAAAGCCATGGAAATGGTTGCAGCGAGCAAAATGAAAAAAGCCCAGAGCCGTATGGCTGCTGCTAGGCCGTACGCTAAAATGATTAAGAACGTAGTAAGTCATCTAGCAAGCGCCCATCCGGAATACAAGCATCCTTTTTTAGTTAAAAGGGAGTCAGTTAAAAGGGTTGGTTTAATAGTAATAAGTTCTGATAGAGGTTTGTGTGGCGGTTTAAATACTAATTTATTTAAACAAGCTCTTAAACAAATAAAAGAATGGAACAAAAATTCTATAGAAGTTGATGTTTGTGCAATAGGATCAAAAGCAGAAAAATATTTTAAAAGATTGAATGTAAATTTAGTAGCGCAAGTCTCGCAACTTGGTGATAGCCCAGAAATAAATGATGTTATTGGGTCTATTAAAATTATGCTAGATAACTATATAGAAGGAAATATAGATGAATTACATTTGGCCGAAAATAAATTTATAAATACAATGTCGCAAGAGCCAGGACTTATACATCTTCTTCCAACAGAACCAAATCAAGAAGATGGACTTTCTCATCATTGGGATTATATTTATGAACCTGATTCAAAAAGTGTAATAGATAACTTATTGGTTAGATATATTGAGTCCCTAGTTTATCAGGGGATTGTAGAAAATGTTGCTTGCGAAATGTCAGCTAGAATGGTGGCAATGAAAAGTGCATCGGACAACGCAAGTGATTTGATAGATGAATTACAATTAATTTATAACAAAGCAAGACAAGCATCAATAACACAAGAACTTTCAGAAATCGTAGCTGGAGCAGCTGCAGTTTAGTTATTAACGGAGACTAAATAAAATGAGTATAGGAAAAATAGTACAGGTAATCGGAGCGGTAGTTGACGTAGAATTCGCAAAAGATTCTATTCCAAACATTTATGATGCATTAAAAGTAGATGAAGCTGGCTTAACGCTTGAAGTTCAACAACAGCTCGGAGATGGTATTGTAAGAACAATCGCCATGGGAACTTCTGATGGAATAAAAAGGGGTTTTGACGTAAAAAACACAGGCGCACCAATATCAGTTCCTGTTGGAGAAAAAACTCTTGGAAGAATTATGAATGTCCTAGGAGAGCCAATTGATGAATCAGGTCCAATTGATGCTAAAAAATCAATGCCTATTCATAGAAAACCCCCATCATACGAAGAACAAGCCGGTGGAAACGAATTATTAGAAACAGGTATTAAAGTTATTGATCTATTATGCCCATTTGCAAAAGGTGGAAAAGTTGGTTTATTTGGTGGTGCAGGAGTAGGTAAAACTGTGAACATGATGGAATTAATTAGAAACATTGCAACAGAGCATAGTGGCTATTCAGTTTTTGCAGGAGTAGGAGAGAGAACAAGAGAAGGTAATGATTTCTTTCATGAAATGAAAGAATCTAAAGTACTTGATAAAGTTTCTCTAGTTTATGGACAAATGAATGAACCTCCAGGAAACAGATTACGAGTTGCATTAACAGGTTTAACAATGGCTGAAGATTTCCGTGATGAAGGAAAAGACGTTTTAATGTTCATTGATAATATTTATAGATATACATTAGCTGGAACTGAAGTTTCTGCGCTACTAGGAAGAATGCCATCAGCTGTCGGGTACCAACCAACATTAGCAGAAGAAATGGGTGCTCTACAAGAAAGAATTACATCAACTCAGTCTGGATCAATAACATCTATTCAGGCCGTATATGTTCCTGCTGATGATTTAACAGATCCGTCACCAGCTACAACATTTGCTCACTTAGATGCAACAGTTGTTTTATCTAGACAAGTAGCAGAGTTAGGAATTTATCCAGCAGTTGACCCATTAGATTCTACAAGTAGGCAACTAGATCCACTAGTTGTAGGAAATGATCACTATGATGTAGCAAGAAATGTACAAAATACACTTCAAAAATATAAAGAGTTAAAAGATATTATTGCTATTTTAGGTATGGATGAGCTTTCAGAAGAAGATAAGCTTGTTGTCGCAAGAGCTAGGAAAATTCAAAGATTCTTATCGCAACCATTCTTTGTGGCAGAAGTATTTACAGGAAGTCCTGGAAAATATGTATCACTAAAAGATACTATCAAAGGCTTCAAAAGTATCATTGATGGCGAATATGATCATCTTCCAGAACAAGCATTCTATATGATTGGTAGTATAGAAGAAGCGGAGGAGAGAGCAAAAGCTCTTTAATAATTAATGGCAATAATGCACCTAGACATAGTAAGCGCAGAAGAAGAAATTTTTTCAGGAAATGTGAAAAATATTATAGCGGCAGCTATGATGGGTGAAGTTGGAATTTACCCTCAACATACTCCAATGATTACTCCCTTAAAACCAGGTGAAATTAAAGTAATAACAGAAGAAGATGAAGAGCATTTATTTTTTATTTCTGGTGGTGTGCTAGAGGTCCAACCAAATATAGTTACAGTCCTTGCGGATACTGCTATCAGAGGCGAAGATCTTGATGAAGCAAAGGCAGCGGAATCAAAGAAAAGAGCAGAAGAAGCGCTTGCAGATAAAAGTGAAAATATTGATGCAGCAAAGGCGCTTTCAGAGTTAGCACAAGCAGCTGCGCAGCTAAAAATGATTGAAAGTTTAAGAAAAAAAGCAAATAAATAATCCCATCTGCAGTTTTTGTGCATATTTGTTAAACTCATAGTAGAATAACGCTATTAAAACAAATTTATAAAGTTAAATGAGCTTAAATATAATTATTCTTGCAGCTGGAAATGGTAAAAGAATGCACAGTGCATTACCAAAGGTTATGCATAAAGTTGGTGGGAAACCAATGTTAGAACACGTTTTAATCTCAGCAAGAAAACTCAATCCTAAATCAATAAATGTAGTAATAAACTCTAAAATAGAAAATATAAAAAATTCTTTTAAAGATTATAATATTGATTGGTACAATCAATTAGAACAAAAAGGAACAGCTGATGCTGTAAACACAGTATTACCAAATTTGGAAGCGAATGAGAAAGTATTGATACTTTATGCAGATACACCTTTAATAGATACATTACTACTAGAGAAATTTATAAATTACATGCCAGAAATTAGTGTGAAAGTCTTAACTGTAGAATTAAATGACCCGTACGGATATGGAAGAATAATTAGGGAGCAAGCAGAAGAAGAAATTATCGCTAAAATAATAGAAGAATCAGAAGCAGATGATACACAAAAAAACATAAAAGAGTGCAATACAGGAATAGTATTTAGTGACGTAAAAACTCTGCGAAATTTAATTTCAGAAGTTAAGAATGAAAATTCAAAAAAAGAGTTTTACTTAACTGACATTGTCAGTATTGCTAATAATAAAGGTCTTTCAGTGGCTCCCTTATTATCAAAAGATTTTAATAGTTTGCTAGGTGTAAATGATAAATGCCAACTTGAGAAAACTGAACAAATTTACCAAAACGAAAAAAGAAATTTTTTTTTAACTCAAGGTGTAACAATGCTAGATTCCAAATCAATTTTTTTCAAAGGTGATATTGAAATAGGTAAAGACGTTGAGATTGATGTAAATGTAATTTTAGAAGGAAATGTAAAATTAGGTGATAATGTAAAAATTAGATCTAACACAATTATTAAAGACTCAGTGATTAGTAGCAAAACTGAGATCAAACCATATACAATAGTAGAAGATTCTATAATTGGACACAGTTGCAGTATTGGCCCATTTGCAAGAATAAGACCAAATTGTAACTTAGAAGAAAATGTTGGTATAGGAAGTTTTGTTGAGGTAAAAGCTTCGTTAATTAAAAAAAATACAAAAGCTAATCATTTAACTTATCTAGGTGATTCTGAAATAGGAGAGAATGTAAATGTTGGGGCAGGAGTTATAACATGTAATTATGATGGTGTGAATAAACACAAAACTATAATAAAAGATAACGTATTCATAGGTTCAGACTCCCAATTAATAGCACCAATTATAGTAGAAGAAGGCGTTACAATAGCAGCAGGATCAACAATAACTGATAATTCAGATAAAGATAGCTTGCTTATTGCTAGATCAAGACAGCAAGAAAAGAAAAACTGGAAAAGATAAATAAATGTGTGGAATTGTAGCAGCAGCGTCGCAGTCAAACATTATAAGCATATTGGCGGATGGACTAAAACATTTAGAATATAGGGGCTACGACTCTTCAGGTATAGCATTCATTCAAAATAAAAATATAAGTAGTTATAAAAAACAAGGTAATGTATCAGAGCTTACACAATCATTAGATAAAAAATTAAATGCAAATATTGGAATTGCGCATACAAGATGGGCTACGCATGGAAAACCATCAAAAGAAAATGCCCACCCACATATATCAAATAACAATATAGCAATTGTACATAATGGAATTATAGAAAATCATTTAGAAATAAAAAATAAATTTTTTAAAGATTTAACTTGCTCTTCAGAAACAGATTCAGAAATACTAGCTCATCTAATAAATTTTTATAGAAAAGAAAATGAAATTTTTGAAGCTGTTTATCTTGCATTGAAAGAAGTAAAAGGATCTTACGCTATTGCAGTACTAGATAAAAAAAATCCAGAAAAAATAATAGTTGCTAGAAACGGAAGTCCTTTATTAATAGGTCTTGGAGAAAAAATTAATTTTATAGCTTCAGACGCCCAAGCATTAATTGAACACACGAATAAATTTGTATATTTAGAAGATGGCGATTTAGCTACAGTAACGGCAGAAGAAGTAAAAATATATAATAAAGATAAAGAAAGTATCAGAAGAGAAACAAAAAAAAGTAAACTATCGTTAAATAGTAATTCAAAAAACGGTTACAAGCACTACATGCTAAAAGAAATTTTTGAGCAACCCGAAGCTGTTAGAGCAACTATACAAGACAGAATAATTAATAATTCTGTTCCAAAAGAAATATTAGGGCCTAATGCAAAAGAGTATTTATCAAAATTTAAAGTAGTGCAAATTATTGCATGCGGCACAAGCTATCATGCAGCATTAGTAGCTAAACATTGGCTTGAAAGGTTGGCAGGAATTCCATGCCATGCTGAAATCGCAAGTGAATTTAGATACCGAAGACATGCTGTGCAAAAAGACACGCTTTTAATTTGTATATCTCAATCTGGTGAAACAGCTGATACACTATCAGCACTTAGAGAAATAAAAGAAGAAGATTTTTATGTAGGAACAATAGCAGTATGTAATGTTCCAGAGAGTTCCCTAGCCAGAGAATGTGATTCAACATTAATAACCCATGCCGGGCCGGAAATTGGTGTAGCTTCAACCAAAGCTTTTACAACACAGTTAGCAGCATTGATGTTGTTAGTTATAGTTCTAGGTAAAAGATTTGAGATTACGGCTGAATTGGAAAATTCTTTATGTATGCAGCTCAAGAGCCTGCCTGAAAAAATAAAAAGTACATTAGACTTAGATAATAAAGTTGCAGAACTAGCAAAAATATTCTCTGATAAAGAGCATGCGCTATTTCTAGGCAGAGGATCACATTTTCCAATAGCTAGAGAAGGAGCTTTAAAATTAAAAGAAATATCATATATTCATGCAGAGTCTTATGCAGCTGGGGAATTAAAACATGGGCCACTTGCAATAGTTGACGAAAATATGCCAGTTATAGCAGTTGCTCCAAATAACGTTGTTTTGGAAAAATTAAAATCTAATCTTGAGGAGGTAAAGGCAAGAGGTGGAAAATTATATATATTTGCAGATAAAAAAGCTGGTTTTAAAAACGATGATATTTCTCAAGTATTTGAAATAGATGCTCCAATGAATCCAGTGTCACCAATCCTATTTACAATACCCCTTCAGCTTCTTGCATATCACTGTGCAATAATTAAGGGTACTAACGTTGACATGCCTAGAAATCTTGCTAAAAGTGTAACGGTGGAATAAGGAAGTCTGGACATGATGGGTCAGTTCTCTCAGGTTCAATACCTTACCTATGTTTTACGACCATCACCCAATGTAATGACCTCACCTATCTAAAGGAATATTCGGTCAGACAGACTATTCTTTATAAACTTATCCGACACCTTTACGATAATGAAGGTATGGGTTACCGAAAGATATCTGCTTTCATGAATCGTTCAGGAATATTGTCGGAAAGAGGTAAGAAGTTTTCCAATGCCATCGTTCAATCCATACTCAAAAGAAAGAAAGAGAGGGATATGAGGATTAGTAATCTAAGAAAAAGGAAATATGACTTCGTATTGAAGGATATGAGGATAGAATATTTCAATCATAGTTAGCATTTATATAGATATTTTTGCATAAAAAATCTACACTAATATTATGAGTAAAATTACCCTTCAGCAACTTGAGTCCTTTCTATGGGAAACCGCAGATATTTTGCGTGGAAACATGGATGCCTCAGAATTTAAAAACTACATCTTTG
>JABHAT010000027.1 GCA_018674175.1 Gammaproteobacteria bacterium
CGATAAAATGTTACTTTTTAATGGGGCTACTATTACCATCTTAGGTGGGCTAACTATCATTTTTCAAGATAAAACATTTATCATGTGGAAACCCTCAGTCTTATATTGGCTTTTTGCAGGTATTTTATTTATCTCGAACTCTTTCTTTGACAAAAATTTAATTACGCTTGCGATGGGTAAAAAAATAGAGCTCAAGAAAGTTTTTTGGAATCAGTTGAATAATGCCACAGGGTTATTTTTTATTATGCTTGGATTTATCAACTTATATGTTGCCTATAATTTTGAAGAAGATACCTGGGTAAATTTTAAGCTTTTTGGAATTACGGGTATTTTATTCGTCTACATCATTCTTCTTACTATATACATTTCAAAGGTCAGCAAAAAATAAATTATGTGGTACGTTATTTTATGTAAAGATCAACTTAATAGCCTTCAAAAAAGACTTGAGAGCAGAAAGGTTCACCGAGAAAGATTAACTAGTCTTAAAAATGAAGGGCGATTGCTAGTAGCCGGTCCTTTCCCTTATTTGGACACATCAGAACCGGGAGAAGAAGGTTACACAGGAAGTATGATTGTAGCTGAGTTTAATTCCTTAGATGACGCTAAAGAGTGGGCAAATAATGATCCTTATCTTACGACAGGTGTATATGAAAATTTTGAAGTAAAACCTTTTATTAAAGTACTTCCTTAAAGAGAGATAAGATGACAGAAAACATTATTAGAGAGAGACTTAATTTTCTTAGCCCAAAAAAACTTGAAATTATTAACGAAAGTCATCTTCATAAAGGACATGCAGGTAATAATGGCGGAGAGCACTTCAAAATCAGAATTCAAAGTTTGCTTTTCCAAGATAAAAATATGGTTGAAAGACACAAAATGATATACAAAGCATTGAATGATTTAATACCGCAGACAATTCATGCAATAAGTATTAAAGCAGAGGTTCCTGAGGATTAATTAAAAAAAAATCTTATTTGATATTTTCAATCTCTTTTATAGCATCAAGAATTACTTTATAGCTTCCATCTATATTTTCAGTTGGAACAAGTTTTGGCCAAAGAACCGATAGTGAGTCTATAACCTTTATTATTTTTATAGCTTTAGTTTTGCTTGAATTATCTTCCGTATTAAAATTCACCATAATACCTTTAGCCATCATAGTAAAACCTAAGGCGTCTTGATACTCATATTTATTTTCTACTACTCCATCAATAATACCAACAGAATATTCGTCAGCTGCGACCTTAAGTAATGAAGCAACTAAATTAATTTTTTCATTTAAATTCTCACTCTCTTTTCCGACAAATTTTTCATTTTCATCGATAGCTTCAAATAAATTTTGATAATCTTGATTAATAACTGCTAGATTCTCTTCATTTTCTACTGATAATGCAAGCCTTTCTAATTGATCAGAAAAACCTGGTGCTCCTTTTGCTTCGAAAGTTGGAATAATGAATTCATACAATTCACTCTTAGGATGCTTCATATGTCTTTTTGCATTTTCTAGGTAATTTTCTTTATATAATTCAACACCAACCCACAAGTGACCTTTCATTAAATTAAGGTTAGTCAGGTATTCGTTATCACTAGAAAATATCTCTGGAACTACTTTATCTTTATGGTTATGTTCATTATCAGAACACCCAATAAGTGATAATAAAAAAGAGATTGCTATAAAATATTTATTCATAATTTTTAGTTATTATTTTTTTTTAAAGTAGAAGCTTTTCCACATTGTAATACCAAATAGCAAAGATAATAACCATAATATTACTTCAGGCCAGTTAGGGTTACTATTGTAACCAAAAAAACCTTTAAAGAAATTACCAACTCTCCCATTATCATGAAGTAAATGAGTATATTTATTTTTGCCCTTTAAATTGTATGAATAAAAGACTGTGTTATCAACTTCATCTTTGGGTTCCAAAATATTCCACGCTCTCGGAATTTCACTTTTTTGTTTGATTCCAATACTTTCTAGATGATTTCCCTTAACAATAAATTCTTCAATCTCATGGGTTCCATAAGCAACCATTCCTGAGGCAAAAATTACTAACATAAGAGTTGTACCTCTAA
>JABHAT010000017.1 GCA_018674175.1 Gammaproteobacteria bacterium
ATCTCTGGCCGAGAAATAATAAGAAATAGAAATTCCTTTTGTTAGCCCTATAATCATTGGAATTGGTATTTGAATAAAATAAAACAAAAGTGTTAATAGAATAATATCAGTCATGATTTTTACCTCTTTTCTTAAAATATAAAATTATTAACACATACAATCAATATGATTCATAAATGTGTAATTAACTACTCATTTTATAATACTGGGTTGATAACTAAATAATTTAATTAAACCTACAACCAATCAATTTTAAAAATTAATAAAATCAAATAAGTATAAAAAAGCCATTGAACCAATCTATTTGAAAAAATTAACTTCTTTTAATTAGCGGTTTTTATTTTTTGTTTTTTAATCTGAGTTTATGAAGGCGAGAATATAAATTACTTATTTTTAATTCTACAATTTCTCTAACTTTTGCTCTTCTCTCTCTTGCTCTCTCAGATTTACTTAATCTTTGTGATTTTTGCATAGTTTAATATTACTAATTATCAAAAAAAAATCAAGTTGATGAAAAAACTATTAGTATGGCTGAAGAAAACCAAACCATTTATAGACAGCATTCAGTATTACAAAAACTGAAGACAGAAACATAAATAATAAGATAAGTCTTAATAACATTATAAATCCCCCAATTTATTGTTAAAACTAAGATATCATATAAAAAAAAATAAAAAATCAATTTAAAACATCAGTTTAATTAATTTTGTAATTAGCTATAAGTACTTTTATGAAAAAATTTCTAAAAGAATCAAAACATTTTTTAAAAATAGGTATTCCGATACTAGGGTCTCAACTTTCGTATATGATTATGTATACCACAGATACAATAGTAGCTGGAAGGTATGGGGCAGATGAACTATCGGGACTAGTAATAGCAAATGCTTTTACCTTTCCAATTTATATGCTTTTTCAAGGTATAATGTTTGCTATAACTCCAATAATTGCTCAACTGTATGGCTCAAAGAAATACACTGAAATTGGTGAAAAAATGAGGCAGATATTCTGGGTGGCTATAACTTTAGCTATTTTAATATTTTTTATATTCTTAATTTTTAGTGAGATTTTAATCTTTTTCGCTCTTGATAAGGATATTTTAGCAATATCAGTTTCTTATCTTAAGGCGGTTTCCTTCGGAATGTTCTTTTATGTTTTGTTTAGATATTTAAGTTCTTACAGCGAAGGCATGACTTTGACATTACCAGTCTTTGCCGTTGTCTTCTTTGGATCCTTAATCAATATTCCTTTAGATATTATTTTTGCATTTGGCTATTTTGGTTTTCCAGAAATGGGGAGTGTTGGTTGTGGTTATGCAACATCCCTGGTGTCTTTTATGATGCTAATTTCACTTAGTTTAATAGTTACTTTTTCAAGTAAATATAAAAAAACTGAGTTAACTAAGAAATTTTCAATGCCTTCAAAAGCTACTACTTACGAAATTTTTAAATTAGGTACTCCTATTGGGGTAGGTATTTTCGTTGAAATGAGCATGTTTTCAGGAGCAGCTATAATAATAGGTAGACTTGGAGAGGTTATTCTAGCAGGCCATGCTATAGCGCTAAATATAGCTAGTATCGTCTTTATGTTACCGTTAGCTATTGGTTTAGCTGCAGCGACTCGTATTGGTAATTTAATAGGTGAAAAAAGGCTCATAGATGCTCGTTATTCATCTTATACCTCTGTATCACTCTGCTTATTAGGGGCTTTTATTAATATGATAATTCTTATTTTCTTGAAGGAAACCTTCACATCCTTTTATACAAAAGATGTATTAGTATTCAATGTAGCTGTAAATCTTCTTGTATTTGCTGCAATTTTTCAAATACCTGACGGAATTCAAATGGGAAGCTTAGGGGCGCTAAGGGGTTACAAAGATACATTTATTCCAATGATCTATCTAATTATATCATATTGGATTTTTGCAATTCCTTTTGGTTATTTTCTTACAAACTTTGGTTTCACTACGGCATTAGGAGCTAAGGGTATGTGGATAGGCATGATTTTAGGATTAATTATTTTTTCTATTTTTATTTTCTATCGATTACGATTAATTTCATCAAGATTTATTCAAAATAGCTTGAGTGACGGAAAAATATAAGTAATCCCGTCACTCAATTAATTTTAAGAGGCTTTGAACCACTTATATGGTTCTTTACCTGTAATGGTAAAATATATAATCATGTTTATCATATGAACAATTAGTAACGATATTGATGTGGGTATTGCCCAGATAATTTCGCGGTAATGAATATGAGCACCTAGTGAATATAACACAAATATAGAAAAAGCTGTCCAGATTATCATAGCACATATTGCTTTTAAATTTTTCATTTTTACTCCTTTTTATTTTTTTAAATTAACCATCACTTTGATATCAGTCTTAAGGGCCGTCTGACACGCAAGTGCATAGCCATCATTTAGCTCATCAAAATTTAAAACATAGCCAAAATCTATTTCAGGTGAAATTTTACCATCTAGAATTTTACATTTACAAGTCCCACAACTCCCAACGCGGCATTTATAGGGCCATTTAACTCCGGCCGATAAGGCTGCAGTTAAAAGGTTTTCCCCTCTCTTAACTCTAATTTCTTTTCCACTAGGCATAAGAGTTGCAGAATAACTTGAAGATTTTTTTTTAAATAAGCTAAACATTGATAATTACAAACTAACTTATTGAGAGATTTTTAAATTGATTAGCAATCTCTTTTTCAGCGACAGTTGCTTTATTCTCATCCCAATCATCAAGAAGTTTTTGAGTAAATCTTCTAAAAACAGGTGGAAAAAGGGTTAAAACAAACAGAGAAAAATATCCAATTCCATAATTAGGTGCATCAACGTCATCAAGCTCCCAGAAATATGTCTCACCTCTAACATGGTGATCGCCCTGCCTTCCAATTTCAATAAAGAACCAGCTAGTGAATAAATTATCATTATCCCAGGAATGTCTATGTTCAACTGGCTTTCCTTTTTCCCTTATTAAACCATAATGACCCATAAAATTAAGAGCCTCTAAAAGAAAATTTGAAATTGCCCAAATTACAGTTAAGGAAAGCACTCCTAAAACGCCGCCAGCCCAAACAAACAATAAAATAGATGGCAGGCTATACAAATAACCCAATATCCACTTGTTACTTAAGCTAAAAAATGATTTTTTTTGTTTTTTTAATTTATCTCTCTCCAGATCATAAGAGTATTGAGATTGACCGACATGGGATAGCCAAGCGTGAGAATATACATTTCTTCCCCTTGGTGCTGTAGCTGGATCATCTTCATGACCTAAATCAAGGTGATGATTATAAACGTGCGCATACGTAAAATGTGAAGCTCCGCTTAAAGCCATAATAAGCCTTGAAACTAAAAAACCCTCTTTTCTATTATGAGACAATTCATGGCCATAAATTATACCTAATCCTGCCCATAAACCTGCTGATAGAACCGATCCAATTAAATTAAAACCAGTTATACCACTTTGATATGATAATCCAAGAAATGATAGGGTTTCAAAAGACGTAACCGATGTATATTGATACAGGCGCCAAGCTAAAATAACCTGAAGAAATATAAATGCTGGAAGCATAAGATACATAACAGCATATTGAAGCCTCTTTATTCCATAAGAATTACCATTATCATCAAAGTCCGCTCTTAAATGAATATTTTTTGTAAGAGTATCAACGATGGTATTTAGACCAAAAAGTATAACACCTAGCCAGGCAAAGTAATTACCAATAAAAAGTCCCAGAATTGTTGCAATCGTCATCACCGGGACAATAAGATAACGCGCATTAACGTAAAAAGTTTTCATAAAAAACTCCTAATACAATGAAATCCTGGGAATAAATTTTCCGTTTTAGCACCTTATTTTAAATCGCGGCAATAGGATCAAATCACGATTACTAAATCATATTACTTTGTAATAAATTTGTAAATGAAATTATTTTCATTTTTAAAATATTATTATAAAATTTTAATTTCATCATATCGAAAGCAACTTTTAGAATGATCGTTAAGTAAACCTGTGGCCTGCATAAATGCATAACAAATAGTTGTCCCGACAAATTTAAAACCCTTCTGTTTTAAGTCCTTCGACATCTTGTCACTTATCTCATTTTTTGTTTGAATATCATTTGTATTCAATAGTTTATTATGAATTGTTTTCCCATTAACAAATGACCAAATATAGTCATTAAAGCTTCCGTATTCTTTTTGAATTCTTAAAAAAATAACAGCATTATCTCTTATTGAATATAGTTTTAGTTTATTACGGATAATAGATTTGTTTAATAGAATACCTTCTATTTCAGAATCACTCATTTTTGAAACTTTTAAAATATTAAAATTATAAAACAAGCGTTTATAGTCTTTGCGCTTATTTAAAACTGTTATCCAGCTTAATCCAGCTTGCTGACCTTCCAAAGATAAAAATTCAAAGAATTTTTGATCATCGTGAACAGGAACACCCCATTCTTCATCATGGTATTTAATATAAATGGGTTTATCCCCAGCCCATGAACAACGCCTATTTAGTCCTAGACTAACCATTTACAGAAAGGGAGATAATTAAAGTTATTAATAACGCTACAAAAAGCCCCAATAGAGTTCTTTTCATAAAATAGCCTTAAGTAATCAAAAAACTTAATTGAAAATTTAATATGACTATATGTTTGGCTTTATTATTTTGATTTTTGCGCTTGCCTTTCCTCATAACTTGCCTTTTTTTTCTCATATTCTTCTTCACTAAGAGCGTGCCAGCCTATACAATTTTCAACAGGCGAGCGTCCGCAACCACATTTTTGAACATCAGTCATTATAAATTCCCCCGAATAATGAATTTTTTATAACTATCACGATTCTCTATAAGGGTAATTAGAGTTCTATTAGATTCATTAAGAGTTTTAAGATTTATCAAATCATGTAAGATAAATTATTAGTAAAAGATCGATACAAAGGGTTGGTATAATGAAAAAATTAGAGAATAAAATAATATTTCCATGTGGTATTTCTATGAAGAATGCATTCATGCTGGCTCCCTTAACAAATACCCAAAGTCATGAAAATGGATGTTTGTCAGATGATGAATTTAATTGGTTAACACTAAGATCAAAGGGTGGATTTGGTATGACAATGTCATGTGCTTCACACGTTCAATCGATTGGCAAAGGCTTCCCTGGTCAATTAGGTATTTATGATGACATGCATATTGATGGATTAAAAAG
>JABHAT010000019.1 GCA_018674175.1 Gammaproteobacteria bacterium
AGTGGTAGGAAGTTACTCAAAACAGACACTTTTAAGAACTTTACAAGAAATGGGGTGAATAGGGTTGGATATGAAAGAAAGAAGAAAACCAAGAAAACCCAGAAGGTACAATATGATGATGACGATAACCATCCTGTCCATTCAAACGAAATCGGTTACGGTGGAGTAGTTTTGCTTTCACAGGATGGGTCTTTTTATACATTTATCAAACAAGCATGATAAAATTATAGGTATATATAAATTAAGGAACTAATTATGAAGCAAAATCTTTCTAAGGATAAAAGAAAACTATTACAGAAAAAAGCATCCACGCTAAAACCAATTATTATGATTGGCCAAAAAGGTCTTACAGATGCTGTTCTAGCTGAGATTGACAATGCTCTAAATATTCATAAACTAATTAAGATTCGTGTTAGAGGTGCAGATAAAGAGGAGTGTGCTGAGCAATGTTTAAAAATAGAACAGCAGCTCAATGCTGTTGTAGTTCATAAAATAGGTTTTATTACGGTTTTTTATAGACCCTTGCCAACTGCCAAGCCAATATAGTAAAAAAATTAAATCATAAAATAATTAGAAAAGATTAAGAATTTTCAACATAATATAGTGTTAACCAATAAAGAAAATATATTACACCGAATGCAATAATAATCTCCAAAAGATATATTTTTAGACTTTCCCAAAATGTAGGAGGCTCACTTCTTGGTATTTTCTTTTTTTGCATGTCAATAATTTACATTCTTTTGAATTGAAAGGCAAAAAAGAAGGATTCTTTTTGCTAGCTGTTTGGTTAATTAAGAAGAATTTTGTTAAGTTTCTAAGAAATATCACTCAAAAGTGATAATACAATCAACTTATATTACAATAGTGAAAAATTAAGGAGTACGTTATGGATCTAAATAGAGATGGGGATGGTTTTTTAGTTAACATAGACGACTGGTCAGAAGAAGTTATGTATCATATGGCGGAATCTGATGGTATGGAAATTACAGATGAAATTAAAACATATATTGATAAGGCAAGAGAAATGTATGGTGAGACAGGAACTGTTCCTGCAGTTCGTAACTTTGCAAAAGAGTTTAATATGGACAGAAAAGCAAGTAAATTATACGAAGTCTTTAAGTCTGGACCTATGAAAATAATTGCAAAATATGGTGGTCTACCAAAACCAACAGGTTGTGTATAATCTTAGAATTATATTAAACGTTAATTTAAAAGCCACTATACCCTATAATAGATTATCTTTAGAATAAGGAGAAAAAATGTTAAACGTATATTTATCAGGAGAAATTCACTCTGATTGGAGAGAAGAGATTATCCAGTTATGCTATAAAGAAAAATTAGATGTTAAATTTTCATCTCCAGTTACTGATCATGAGTCATCTGATAATTGTGGAATTGAAATTTTAGGTCCTGAAGAAAAAAATTATTGGAAAGATAATAAAGCGGCAAAAATCAATTCTATAAGAACAAAAAAATCTATAGAAGACTGCGATTTAGTAATTGTAAAATTTGGTGAAAAATATAAGCAATGGAATGCAGCATTTGATACAGGTTATGCATCAGCATTAAATAAATCTATAATAGTTATACATAGTGATGAACATCAACATCCGCTTAAAGAAGTAGATGCTTCTGCGTCGGCAGTTGCTAAAGACCAAAAGCAAGCTTTTAGAATATTGAAGTATATTTTAGATGGCTCATTGTAAAAAGTGAAAGTTTTGTTTCGTTTATTATTTGGTTAATAAATAAAACATATAATGAATAATATGATAAATTGAAATAATGAAAAAAATATTATATATAGCGCTTATACTAATGACAATATTCACAAATAAAAGCTTTGCTGATAGCCTTCTTAAGGATAATTTTCAAAATTCAACTCAATGGAAATTTATTTCAGATAATGTAATGGGTGGAGTATCAACGGGCAGTATAAATTATGAGGTGAAAGAAGATAATTCATCTGCATACTTATCAGGTAATGTTTCCACAAAAAACAATGGTGGGTTTATCCAAATTCGAAGAAGTTTAAAAGACGTTGACTTAAGTAGAGCAAAATATATTAAAATTATTGCAAAAGGCAATAACCAAAAATATTTTTTACATTTAAGGACATCAGGAACAATTTTACCATGGCAATATTATCAAATAAGTTTTGAGGTTAAAGAAGAATATAAAGAACACATCTTGCAAATAAAAGAATTTAAAAAATCAGGCTCGTTCCAACCGAATAAGGTAAATTCAAAAAGCATTTCTTCTGTAGCTGTAGTAGCTTATGGCAGAGATCATAAAGCAGAAATACATATAAAAGAAATCTCGTTTCACGAATAAAAGTAAGTTAATTTATTAAGGAATTAATATGAAATGGACGGCAAGATTATTAATATTAGGATTTATCATAATAACTTTAATAAGTTGTGCAGAACAGCATCAGTTTACAAATAAAGAAAATTTAAATAATATTTTAAATAATTTAGCAAAAGGCAAGTTCTACACTTGCAATTTAGAAGCTTCATATTCTATTGGAAATAAAAATTATCCAGACGGATTAATAACTACAAAACTGCCTTATAAAATAAATAAAAATATTAATCTAATACATACTGAAGAAAATATAGGTCTCATATATAAGAACGATAAATGGGGCTATGGAAATAGTATATTTAATAAAAAAACAGAGGAAATATATGTTCGTGGCAGTTCGTATGTAGACGAAGATTATGATAATAATATTCTAGCAAAAGGCTATAAGCTTAGTTTTAACAAAAATATTTTAAAAATCAATCTTTTTGAGGAAACTGTAAATAGTGAATATTCATGTCAGCAATTAAATGAAATTCTGACTGAAGCTATGAAGAAGCAGCTTCTTCAGAACTTTTTGTTGCAAAAAAATTCAGATAGAATGTAAAATTTAAAGATAATTCATGACAAATTCCAAATAATTCAATAATATAGAATATTAAAATTAAGTTAGAAACAAGGAGATTGTATGGCAGGCGCTTCAGAAGCTGGGAATGTCGTTAAAGCAAAATTTAGCTTTAGTAAAAAAGATAATAAAAGACAAAATGATTGTTGTATTGGGGGTGAAATTTGGAAAAATATTCCAAATACTGATTTTGCATATTATTCAACACATGGTAGGTTTGCCTCATCAAAAGATATAGGGTTTCCAGGAAATGGAAGTATCCTTTGTAAGGAAGAAGAATTAAAAAAAGAAGTTAATGATTGGGCTGATTCAGACAAGTCTGGAAAAGATTTTTATACAATGTGGATGAGTGAAGTAGAAGAGAGTACATAAAATAATACTGTAATATAATTATGATAAAAAAAATTATAATAATTTTATTAATTACATTTAGTATTAATTCTTATTCAGACAGTAAAAAAATAAATAATATTGAAGCTAAATATATTTTTTATTATAAGAGCATGAAAGCTGGCACTATGATTTTAAAAATAAATAGTGAAGAAAGCAAAGTAAAGATAAGCACAATTTATGATGGAAATTTCTTAGCAGAATTAGCAAATAGAGGATATAGAGAAGAAGTATCTTATTTAACGAGAAAAAATAATATTTTAGCACCATCAAAGTATACCTATAAAGATAATAAAGATTCATATGTAATTGTCTTTAAAAATAAAAAAATTGAAATTTCTAAATCAGATCAAGAAAAAATTACATATGAAGTAAATGAAATTATTTATGACCCTATATCAATGCTCTTAATTTTAATGCAAGATTTTCCAAATGTTAAAGAAACGTATAAGGTTCTTTCAAAAAAAAAAATAAAAAGCTATAACTATAACTATAAAAAAAATTCTTTAAAAAAAATAAATGATAAAGAATACGAAGGTTATTCTGCTGAATATATTTCAGGAAATAAAACTAATTATTTCTTTTTTTCAAAAAATCATAATAATTTAATGGTATTTACAAGTATTAAAAAAAAAGGAAAAGAAAAAATTAGAATTGAGCTATTAGAAATTTTAAACTCTAAATAATAATATTTTTAGGAAAATCTGGATGGATCCATTAACACAAGGCGTAGTAGGAGCAGTAGCATCTCAGCAGCCAGCAAATAGAAAAAATATCTTAGTAGCCACAATACTTGGTTTTTTATCTGGATTGGCGCCAGATTTAGATATTTTTATTAGATCAGATAAAGATCCGCTTTTGGTGCTTGAGTTTCATCGCCAATTTACTCATTCATTAGTATTTATACCTATAGGAGGGCTAATCTGCGCAACTGTATTTTATTATTTATTTACTAAACGTAATGGATTTACATTTAGAAAGACTTATATATTCTCTACTCTAGGATATGCAACACATGGTTTATTAGACTCATGTACTTCGTACGGAACGCAGCTTTTTTGGCCTTTTACTGATAGCAGAATTTCTTGGAATACAATTTCCATAGTAGACCCTCTTTTTACAATACCATTGTTAATACTAATATTATTTACTGTGATTAAAAATAATAAAATATTTTCTCGATTAGCATTAAGCTGGATAGTTATTTATTGTATATTTGGTTTTATTCAGCAAGATAGAGCAAAAGATATAGCAAAAAAAATTGCTTTATCAAGAGGTCATATCGCAACTAATGTATTAGTAAAGCCAAGTCTTGCAAATTTATTTGTCTGGAAAATAATTTATAGCACGGATAACTATTATTATGTTGATGCTGTAAAAATAGCATTAAAAAGTAAAATGTATAAAGGTTCAAAAATAAATAAATTAAATGTAGAAGAATCTTTTCCATGGCTTGATTTAAATAGTCAACAAGCAAAAGATCTTGAGAGATTTAGATGGTTCTCAGGTGACTACTTAGCGATATCAAAAAAATATCCGAATCGAGTAATAGATATTAGATATTCAATTTTACCAAATGAAATTAAAGGGCTATGGGGAATTGAACTGGATCAAAAAGCAAACCAAACTAGTCACATAAAATATATTTTCAATAGAGAAAGAAATTCAGATACTATAAATATATTATGGAATATGATTATAAAATAACGTAATAAGAAAAAAATGGACAAACAAATAATAGCAATTGGTGGTGGTGGTTTTGGAAGAAATCCAGGTAATGGTATCATAGAGCAATATATTTTAGATCAATCAAACTCTGAAAAGCCAAATATATGTTTTATACCAACAGCCACAGGTGATGATGAATCTTATAAGGTGAGTTATTACTCAACTTTTAGTAAATTAAACTGCAATCCAACTCATTTAGATTTTTTTAAAAGAACTCCAAATCTAGAAAAACTTATAGATGATCAAGATATAATATTTGTAGGTGGTGGAAATACAAAAAGTATGCTTTCAGTATGGCGTGAATGGGGTCTTGATAAGATTCTAAAAAATGCATTTGAAAATGGAACAATCATGAGCGGAGTGAGCGCAGGAGCAATTTGTTGGTTTGAAAAGGGTGTTACAGATTCATGGGCAGAAAAACTAGAAATTATGGACTGCATGGGATTCACTAAAGGAAATTGCTGTCCTCATTATGATGAGGAGCCAGAAAGAAAACCTTCGCTATCAAAGTTCATAGAGACTAAAGAAATTTTTAACTGTTATGCGATTGAGGGTGGCTGCGCTTTACATATAAAGAATGATGCAGTTTACACTGCAATATCTTTTAGAGGAAAAAAAAATTCATATTTAGTTAAACAATTAAATAATAAGATAATTGAAACAAAGCTGTTGGTAAAAAATATTATTTAATATGTTAAGTATGTATAAATACTATAAATAAAAAAATGGAGTTCATTATGAGTTCGAAGATAATTTTGATGGCAACAAGTGGTATGCTTATTTCAGCACTAATGGGAGTAATTATTTATAGAATAAAAAATTTCTCAATAATTCGTTCAAAATTTTTAGTATTAGGCATGTCTTTAGTTTTAATTATATTTAAATATTTTTCGCAGCTTGAAAAAGGTTTTGAATCTCTAATTTCATTAGGTCAATCTATAGGGTTTGTGTATTCATTTGTAGTCCCTGCTGTAATTGTAGTTTTTTTGATGAATAAATTTAAATTTAATAACAATGAATTTTGGAGTGCATGGTTTTTTACTCAGATTTGCTGTGCATTAGTAATATTTACACACTAAAATGCTAAGTAGTTTTACTCAAAATATAGGATTTCTTGCAGCTATTTTTACAACTATAGCTTTTATTCCACAGGCAGTTAAAATATATAAGTCAAAGAGTGTGAAGGATATATCCTTACCAATGTGGCTTATATTTTGTGTAGGTGTATTTTTATGGCTAATATATGGCATCTTAATAATGTCATTGCCTGTAATATTAGCTAATATAGTAACTTTGTTATTATCATTATTTATATTATTTTTTAAAATTAGATATAGTTAATAAAGATAAAGGGGTTATTTTGAAAGATTGTTTATTTTGCAAAGTCCAAAAAAAAGAGTATGAAAAAGAAGTGGTATATGAAAATGATTATTTTTATGCCACAAGAGACAGCTATCCAGTTACAAAATTACATACATTAGTCATTCCTAAAAGACATTTTCAATCTTATTTTGATATGAATAATGCTGAAATAAAATCAATAAATTCAATACTAAATCATCAGCGTAAAGAAATTGTGCAACTTGATTCATCTGTAACAGCATTTAATATTGGAATTAATGATGGTCCTGATGCTGGGCAATCAATTCATCACTTACATGTGCATTTGATACCAAGAAGGCATGGAGATATAGAAAACCCAAGGGGTGGCGTAAGAGGAGTTATACCTGCGAAACAAAAATACGTAAAAAAGGAAAATTTAGAAAAATGACAGAAGCTACTAAGCAAGAAAAAACATTATTTATGACTAGATTGATGACTCCTGATATGTCCAATTTTTCAGGAAAAGTTCATGGTGGAACAATATTAAAATTACTTGATGAGGCAGCTTACACATGTGCCTCTAGATATTGTAAAACTTATGTGGTGACAAAATCTTTGGATCAAGTGGTTTTCAAAAATCCAATTGAAGTAGGAGATCTTGTTACATTTAAGTGTAATGTTAACTATGTGGGGAAAACATCAATGGAAATTGGCGTTCGCGTAGAAGGTGAAAGAATAAAAGAAAAATTTGAGTACCATGCTATATCTAGCTATTTTACAATGGTATCAGTAGATGAAGACGGAAAGCCAATGGAAGTGCCTAGGATTGAGTTTGCATCAGATGTTGAAGAAAAATTATTTGAGGCAGGAAAAATGAGATGCGCTATGCGAAAAGAAATTCAAGAGAGAAATAATAAGCTCCATGTAAGATTAGATAATTGGATAAAACTTTGGGAATAAGGGTATAAAAAAATGAGTAGTAATATTACAGAAGAAATGAAAAAACTCGTAAGAAAAGGTAAAGAAGATGGTTATATTTTAATTTCAGAGTTGGATAAAATAATTGAAAATCTTGGTGCGGCAGATCAACAATATATTCGAGATGGATTGGAAGAGTTAAAAATTCAAATTGTTAAAACTTCAAAAGATTATGACGAATATAAATACATGACGGGCGAGGAAGCAATTCAATTTTTACAAGGACTAAGTGATGGGAAAACAAAAGCATTTGTTAAAGATGAAAAGGACAAATAAAAAAATATAATACATGTCATTATTATTTCTAACAACAATAGCCCCTTCAATAGTATTAATTTACTATTTTTATAACTCTGATAAATATAAAGAGCCAATCAGCACTATTTTAAAAATAACTTTTTATGGAGTATTGATATGCTTCCCAGCTATTTATGGAAACCAATTTGCATCAAGTATTGTGGGCTGGAGTATGGCAACCTATACAGGTGTTCCAATAGTTGAAGAAGGGTTAAAATTTTTTATATTTTATAAATTTGTATGTAGCAGTAGAGATTATGATGAGCCAATGGATGCAATAGTATATGCAGTTTGCATTTCATTAGGATTCGCGACGTTAGAAAATATTATGTATGTATTCAACTCAAGCACATCTGCTGCTATGTATGTAGCTATACTTCGAGGTTTAACTGCTGTGCCAGCACATGCTCTATTTGGACTTACAATGGGATTAATGTTTATAAATTATAGTTTTATTAAAAAAAATAACTATAATTTATCGATGTGTTTTATATACCCAATGTTGATGCATGCAACATATAATTTTCTAGTTGGACATACAAATGTGTTCCTAGTAATAATTATACTAATTGTTTCCTGGAGAATTCAATTAAGAAAACTAAGAAGTTTTAAAGAGCTTCAACAAATGCAGAAAAGTTATAAAAAAATTTAGAAATGTGGATCTAAACCAATAATAAGAACATATGTGAACCAAATAGTAGATATAAAAATCAAAATATAATAGATAGGACTCGCAATTATTTCAAATTTTTTTTCTTTATTAATATAGTTATGCCTAATATTTATATATAAAAATAATGTCAATAAAGGCAAAAAAATAATACTAAAAATAAATAATTGTGTACTCATAAATTAAGCTTAAGTATCTGGTTGGGGCATAGGAAGGCCGGATAATTTACATAACTCATG
Source organism: Gammaproteobacteria bacterium (assembly GCA_018674175.1). Classification (GTDB taxonomy): domain Bacteria; phylum Pseudomonadota; class Gammaproteobacteria; order Poriferisulfidales. The sequence continues at coordinate 8,552 of JABHAT010000019.1, forward strand.
CACTGGGTCAGTTTCAAATAAATTATAAATGTGGTGTTCATATATTTTTTTATTATGAAATTTTTTAATATTAGGTGTAAGCTCCATCAACATTTGATGCATAGTCGGTGTTTCAAGATTTTGTAAATAATACTCTCTAAAATAATAAATTAATTCCCAATGGTCTGTATATAAATGAATATTATCATTTCTTGCCATTTCAATAGCATAAGATTCTGACCACTGATCTAAATTTAGCAAAAAGCCTTGATCATTTGTTTCAATTAAATGCCCTTCAACAAAAATATTTATCATTTCTCCTCCGCAACAATCTATACCTTCTAGTATCTTCTAACATATTTAAAATATCAACATGCTTTAAAATTTAATTAAATTATTATGAACTAATAAAATTTCAGAAATAAAATTTATAGTTAAAATTAGAAAAATAAAAAAATAATTATTTTTAATAATTTATAATAAAATAACGGAGGAAATAATATGCTAAATGAAAAAACTAAAAAAGTTATTGCTTATAATGAAATAAAAAACAAAAAGTTAAAAAATAAAATTTTAAAAAAAATAGAGAATATACAGAAAAAGATAAATCAAAATTATAATGTTTATAATATTGAAATTTTAAAAAATAAACTTTATAAATTAAAAACAATTTTAAAGAAAATTTCTATGAAGCCTAAAGAAAAGAATAGGCTTAAGGAAATAGAGAGAATTAACATAAGAGTCAGAGAATATAAAAAAGAGTTATTCTTATTAAGTAAGGACGTACGATCTGAATACATAGAGTCTAATAAAATTTATAGTAAAATTAATAAATTAGAAAAAAGGAAAAGAGTACTAGAAAAACACATATTTTCTAAAAAGCCAGTTAGAAAATCTCCATTATTAATAAGATATTATTTAAGAAAACATAGAGAGGTAGATGAATTTATTACCTAATTTGACTATATAATAGATATTAATAATTAGCGCATATGTAATATTTATTACAAGCAATAATTCTATTAATGATATTATTAGTATTAAAATCAATATCTTAGCGAAAATTATAATGAATTGCTGATGGATTTATCATATTATGCTATAATAAATCTCAATAATTGATGTAAACCATAGAAAGAATTCATGAGCGATTTTTTAAAAAATTACGATGCGATCACTGATACGCAATTAAGATCTTGTGTGAAGCTTTTAGGTAAGCTTCTAGGTAATGCTATAACTGCCCATGCAGGCAAGGAAGTCTTCACTGTAGTTGAAAAATTACGAAAAGGCTTTATCAACTTACAAGAAAATAAAGATCAAAAAAAACATGATCAACTAATTAATTATATAGAAAAATTAGATCCAGACGTTCTAAAAAACGTTGTAAGGTCTTTTTCTAAATATTTTGCATTAGTTAATGTTGCAGAAGAGGCTTATCAACACATACATAGAGAAGGTATTTTAAAATCTGGAAAATCGGGATCATCTCTATGGGAAGGATCTTTTGATCATATGCTAAAAGACTGTAAAACCAATGGAATTACAACAAGCGGTCTTCAAAAACTTTATAATAGTCTTCAATTTGTACCAGTTTTCACAGCGCATCCTACAGAAGCCATGAGAAGAAGTAAGATGGAAGCTACAAGAAGAATATTTGCGACTATTCTAGAACTTCATACTTATCGAGCTCAATCTATAAGGAAAGAGGAAATTATAAAAAAACTAGAGGCTCAAATATTAATACTTTGGAAAACTGATGAAGTTCGAATGAAAAAGCCAACAGTGGAAGATGAAGTTCGAAATGGTTTATATTATTTTAATACTTCCCTTTTTAAAGCTGTCCCGCAGATGTATAGAGATTTAGAGAATGCTACAAAAAGAATATATTGCGATTCACTCACAGTAAATTCAATTAAAGTACCTAGCTTTTTAAGATTTGGTTCTTGGATAGGTGGTGATCGAGATGGGAACCCATTTGTAACACCAGCTGTAACGCAAAAAGCTGTATATATGCATTCAAAAACTGCTCTCAAAGAATATATTACTAGAGCAAAAGAATTATCATTATTCATGACTCATTCCGATCAATTAATGAAGCCTTCTGCTGAATTTATAGAATCATTAGAAAAAGATAAGAAGTTTTTAAAAGAAGCATTTTATAAAAAAACTAATGATTTTCCTAAGGAGCCATATCGTAGAAAATTTAATATTATAAGTTATCGTTTGGCAGAATCACTTAAAAGAATTACCGAACTTCAAAGTGGAAAAATAAATGTAGATAAGGAAAATACTTACTCGTGCGAAAAAGAACTTTTAGAAGATCTTTATATTATTAGAGAATCTTTAAAGCAAGATGGAGATACAGCTTTATTAGAATTTGGACTCGATGATTTCATTAGGCTAGTCGAAACATTTGGGTTTTTCTTAGTTAATTTAGATATAAGAGAAGAATCAACTAGACACACAAATGTTGTAAGTGCTTTAGTAAAGCAAGCTAAAAATAAAAATTACGATGACATGAGTGAGGATGAAAAAATAACCTTACTATCAAGTATGCTTACTGAAAAAGAAACATTGAAAGATAATTATCAATTACTTTCTGATGATTTAAAAATAATTGTGGATGTTTTCAAAACTATGATCCTGTTGAGAGATCAAGTTAGTCAAGAAGCATTTGGACATTACATTATATCAATGACGCATGATGCAAGTCATGTACTAGAAGTAATGCTTATAGCTAAAATGGTTGGATTAATAGGTGAGAAAGAAAATGGCGAAGTATTTTGTAATATTTTAATAACACCATTATTTGAAACGGTTGATGATTTGGCAAGAATAAATATTATTTTAGAATCACTTTTCTCAAATGAAGTTTACATTAAATTTTTACAATGCCATGAAGATAATTTGCAGGAAGTAATGTTAGGATATTCAGATTCTTGTAAGGATGGTGGAATATTAGCTTCATCATACGGCTTATATGAAGCTCAACAGCAGATAATAGAAATTTCTAATAAATATAAAATTGAATGCAAAATATTTCATGGTCGTGGTGGGACTGTCGGACGTGGTGGCGGACCAACACATAATTCAATTCTTGCTCAACCAGCCAAAACTGTTAATGGGAAGATTAAAATTACTGAGCAAGGTGAAGTTTTATCATACAAGTATGCTCAATATGAGACAGCATGTTACGAATTAGAAATGGCTATAGGTGGTCTTATAAAGGCCAGTCAACATATTGTAGTCGAGCAAGTTTCTGATACTTCATCTTACGAAAAAATTATGAAAGATATGTCAGAAAAAGGCGAAATTAAATATCGTGATTTAACGGATAAAACTCCTGGGTTAATTGATTACTTCTATGAGGCAACCCCAGTTCAGGAATTAGGTGAGTTAAATATAGGTTCCAGACCTTCACATAGATCAAATGGTGAAAGGTCAAGATACTCTATAAGAGCAATTCCTTGGGTATTTGGGTGGTCTTTATCTAGAAATACACTTCCAGCATGGTATGGATTAGGCTCAGCATTAAATAAAATTTATGATGAACATGGAATAGAAATCCTTCAAGAGATGTATAAGGAATGGCCATTTTTTCATATGATGATTGATAATATTGGGCAAGCAATTGCAAAAGCAGATTTAGCTATCTCTAAAGATTATGCTACTTTGGCAAACGATCAAGATACTGCTAGGAAAATTTTTAAAAAAATAGAGGAAGAGTATAAATTAACAGAAAGTTTGATGCTTCAGATAATTGATACTCATAGATTATTGGCAGATAATAAAAAACTTGCACTGTCACTCTATAGAAGAAAACCTTATATGGATCCACTTAATTATATTCAAGTTATGTTGCTCAGAAAGCACAGGAACTCGGACACAAGAGATGAAGCTGTGTTTAATCCGCTTTTAAGAACCATTCATGCTATAGCTGCAGGCCTAAGAAATACTGGCTAACACAATATTTGTTTTTATTTAAAAAAATGCTATATTAATCATATACCTATTCGGTGCATCAAGCATGCGTAACAAGCTTACCTACTAAGAAAATTAAATGGAGATTTTGCCGTGGAAAAAATCTATAGAGGTAATAAATTTTCGTCAATCAAAAATAAAGAAATTGACGTTAGTAAAGACGACTTAGTTTATAGAGGTTCTAATTCTATAATAGAACAAGAATCAAAAAATATTAATAAAGATGATTTAGTTTATAGAGGTGTATCAAAGGATACAGAATATTATAATATTGCAAAAATTAGGTCTGCCCAGAAAAAAAGAAAATTATTTCATTCTGGACTTGAAATATACGCACCTAGAAAATATTGCTATTAATTCTTAAGAGCTCTTGTTTGCGACACTAATAGAATGAGATCTGTGTTTTCGTGGAGAAGCTTTGATATATAGTATTTTTTTTATTTTTTTCCTCAATTGGTATAGCTTTTATTATAATAATTAGCTTTTAATCATATAAAAATTAGTATTAGTTGTAAATAAGAAACATTCTCACTAATAAGTAAGGGAAAGACCTGTAATAAGACTTATTATGACATTCTATACAACACATAGAAATATTCTTAGATCAAGCCCACATTGATAAATATATAATGTTAAATGTTACTTTATAAATGAAAGCAAATAAAATAGGGGAAATTTTATGAATAAACAACATTTAGCTTTATCACTTAGTGTTGGAATTCTTGGGGGTGTATCAGTATTTCTAGCTAGCAATATATTAAGTTCAGTATATCTAATATGGGTTGGATTTATAGCATGGGGTTTATTTTTTAAAAATGGTGGAGATAATGATGCGTTAAAGATGACTATTACAGCAGGAATATACGGTGCAGTATTAGCAGGGCTTTTCTTTGCACTTTCATCCGCTATAAATATTGGTGGAGATTTAAACGCACCTATATGGATAGCAATAACAGTATTTGCATTAATATTTGGCACACAAATACCATTGTTTGGTTGTGCACCAACAGCAGTCTGTGGATATGCAGCTACAGCTGGCTATATAATTCACGCAGCTGACGGAGCAATGATACCTATGGTAACAACAGCTGCTCTAACTAATCCAGTAGTTACAATATCGTTATCAATAATCATAGGAACAATTTTTGGAATGATATCGGGAAAAGTAGCAGCATCTATGGGAAGCTAAGCAAGTAATAAATATCGTAAAGCGAACTAGGCTGAGTTTCTTATCTTGGCCTTTTTTTTAAATAATAAATACTAAAAGTTCTGGTATCTTTATTCAAATAACTTTTTTCCAGCAACTGTTTTTTTATAAACCTCCACCCAAGACTTCTTTGTTTAGCTAAAAAAATGGCACTTTCGTGTCTATATTTTTTTTGCTTCCACCAAGATGAATTATGAGTAACCAATAATATATCTTTAAAAATTAACATTCGTTAATTATAAAGCAGGAAAAAATTTATGATAATATTAACAAAATTTATATAATATATAAAAAAAACGCCTAATAATTTTGGAGCATCAATGTCAAAACAAATAAACTTTATATCATTTATGATAATTAGATTGACACTTGGAGTAGGTTTTTTCCTTCATGGATTTGGTAAGTTGCCACTTCCCCCAGAAAATTTATCAAGTTGGTTTGAAAGCATGGGTATGTTTGCCCCAGAATTAACTGCAACTTTAGTAGCAATAGGCGAGATAGCTGGAGGAATAGGAATAATCATAGGCGCTTTTGTAAAAGGTAAATTTGGAGATTTATTGACTAGGTTATCAGCATTGTTTATTTTTATAATCATGATTGGAGCATTTTACATAGCGCACCCTGATTGGTTTATCAATAAGAAGTTATTTATGAGCGAGCAAATTTATATTTTTTCACTAAGTATTTTCTTTTTAATTAACGGAAATAAAAGATAATTTATTTCTTTGTTTTCTTTTTAGCTGCATAAAATCTTTTTTTTGGTTTTGCTTCAGAACTTCTAATAGTTTTTTTCGAAGATCCACCACTAGATTTTCTTTTTGGTTTATCGCCAAAACTTTTTCCATTCGAAGATCCACCACTAGATTTTCTTCTCCCTCTATATGGTTTATCACTAGATTTTTTCCTTGGAGCATAATGATGCTTTGCATCTGGATTCATTAACATATCAATACTTAACCAAAGGTGCCCTTCATTAGGTGACACAAAACATATCGCTTCACCACTTTGTCCGGCTCTAGCAGTTCTTCCTATTCTATGAATATAATCTTCTGCAACTTGAGGAAGATCATAGTTAATAACATGTTTTAAATGAGGAACGTCTAATCCACGTGATGCTATATCAGTAGCAATTAAAACTCTGATTTTATTTTCTCGGAAATTACGCATGATTTTGTCACGCTTACTCTGTCTTAAATCGCCATTTAAAGCGTCAGCTTTTATTCCATCTCTTTTGAGATTTTTAGCTATTTTTTCAGTACTATGCTTTGTTTTAGCAAAAACCAGAACGGCGCCATCTCTTTTTTCAAGCTGGTCTATAAGAGTTTTATATTTATTTGTATTATCAACATTTATAACTTCGTGCTTAATATTTTTTAATAAAGTATTTTCTGTATCTATAGTAATTCTTTCGGGATTTTTTAAATATTTTTTTGATAAAGTAATTATATTTTTTGGAAAAGTTGCAGAAAACATCAAGGTTTGTCTTTCCTGGGGCATAAACTTTAAAATTTGATCAATTTGAATACCAAAACCCATATCAAGCATCCTATCTGTTTCATCAAGAACAAGGTAGGTAGCTTTTTTTAAACTTAAAGATTTTTTTTCCAGATGATCATTAATACGTCCTGGAGTACCAATAATTATTCTTGGTTTTCTTTTTAATTGGTTAAGTTGTTTCCCAATTGCTTCTCCACCAATGAGGCAGCATGCTTTTACAGAGTTTGAGGGTCCAAGAAGATCTCTGACCACGTTTATAACTTGTTTGGCTAATTCTCTAGTAGGTGTAACAATGAGGGCGCAACCCTCATCTGAAGTAATAATTTTATCAATAACAGGTATTGCAAAGGCTCCTGTTTTACCAGTACCAGTAGAGGCTGAACCCAAAAGGTCTTTTCCATCAAGAATTAAAGGTATAGCTTGAGCTTGTATAGGGGTAGGTTTTTTAAAACCTATTTTATCTAAAGAGGTATTTAGAGCCTTACAAAGGCCTAAACTTTCAAAATTTTCCATTTGTTTCCATGTTTGTTGTAGAAACCAATGTGTATTACCTGAAACAAAGTATTTTTAGTAATTAACGCGGGAATCTCTTAATAAATGCAATATTGCAATTTTGCGCTACTTTGACAGTAACTCAATTATAATACAAGTAATTAATCAATTAATATGACTATTAAGAAATTATAATTTGTTTTTATATCATATTGAATTAGAATAACGAATTCAAAAAATCTATAGAAAAAAACTTTATGATTAAAACACAAGGTTTGGAAATATCATTTACTGGGCAGCATATTTTTAAAAATGTTGATGTTGTGATTAATAAGAAAGAAAAAGTCGGATTCATTGGAAGAAATGGTTCAGGCAAGAGTACATTTTTAAAATTAATATTAGGCCAGCTCGAGCAAGATAGTGGAGAAATAATAATTCCAAAGGGCTATAAGATAGGGCATCTTGAACAACATATAAAATTTACACATGATACTGTGCTTGATGAAGTAACGAGCATACTTAGTGGCGATAGAGAGTATGAGGGATGGAAAGGCGAGTCAATACTAACAGGCCTTGGTTTCTCATATGAAGAGATGATGAAGGACCCAAAAGATTTTTCTGGCGGGTATCAAGTAAAAATAAATTTAGCTAAATTATTACTTGATGAACCAAATATGCTTCTACTTGATGAACCTACTAACTATTTAGATATACATTCTATAAGATGGCTAAAAAAATTTTTAAATGACTGGCGTCAAGAATTAATACTAATAACTCATGATAGAAATTTTATGAATAGTGTTATTAGCCATACATTAAATATCCATAGAGGAATTTTTAAAAAAACAGCAGGTAATACCGAAAATGTAATGGAAAAAATTTTAGCAGAAGAAGAAATATATAATAAAACAGTTCTAAACGAGGGTAAAAAAAGAGAAAAAACTGAAGAGTGGATAAAAAGATTTGGGTCAAAAGCAAGCATGGCGAGTAGAGCTCAGTCAAAAGTTAAAATGTTAGAAAAAAGTGGTAAAAAAGAAAAATTAGCAGCTATTGTTAATCTAGATTTTAAATTTAACTATTTACCATATTCAAGCAAAGAAAACCTCTTAAATATTAAAAAGCTTAATTTCTACTACAACAAAGAAAATTACCTTATAAAAGATGTTTCTTTTAGTATTAAGAAAACAGATAAAATATGTGTGATTGGAAAAAACGGTAAAGGAAAATCAACTTTACTAAAGCTGGTGACAAAAGATTTATTGCCAAAATCTGGCGATGTAAATTTACATCAAAAAACTCAGTATGGTTATTTTGGTCAAATGAATATTGATAGATTAGATCCAAATAATAGCGTGTATCAGGAAATACAAAGTTACGTACCGGAAATGGAAGAAACAAAAGTTAGGCAAGTATGCGGTAACATGATGTTTTCAAGCAGGCTATCAAGTAAACATATAAAAGTACTTTCAGGTGGAGAAAAAAGTAGAGTAATGTTAGGTAAAATATTGCTAAAACCAGCAAATTTGCTAATGTTAGATGAGCCAACAAATCACTTAGACCTTGATTCATGTGAGTCCCTATTAGAGGCTATAAAGGCATTTGATGGCGCTGTAATGATGGTTACACATGATGAATATTTCTTAAAAGAAATTGCAAATAAATTGATAATTTTTGACGATGATAAAGTGTCAGTATTTGAAGGAACTTATGAGGACTTTCTAAATAAAGTTGGATGGAAAGATGAATAGCAAATTGATTGAAACAAGGCGATGAAAACAAAAGTATACTTTAATAATTCATGTTCTATATGTAGAACTGAAATAAATGAATACAAAAAACACTCAAAAGATAGAATTGAATGGGTTGATATTTCTACATATAAAAATTCTGAAAGTGAAACTGATAAAAAAACAGACGAACTTTATAGAAGAATGCATGTTTTAGAAAATGGTAAAATAATTTCTGGAGCAGAATCATTTTTAATTATATGGAAACAGATTCCAAAATATAATTTTTTATGCAAAATTTTTAAGAATCCAATTATATTTCCTTTATTTAATATAGTTTATGAAATTATTGCTTATTTTTTATACTTAAAAAGCAAATTATCTAGATGAAAATATTATCAATAAATATTTCACTTCCCAAAAAAATTACATTTAATAAAAAAATTTTAAATACTAGTATATTTAAAATACCAGTAAATAAAAAAGTTAATATTAAAAAAACAGGCATTGAAGGAGATAAACAAGCTGACTTAAAATCGCATGGAGGAGTAAACAAAATAGTATATGCATATTCTTACAAGCATTATAAATATTGGGGAGAGTTATTAAAAAAAGATTTCTCTAATGATTATGGTTTGATTGGTGAAAATTTAACTATTGATGATTTTGATGAAAAAGAATTCTTCATTGGTGATGAATTTCAAATATCAAATGTAATATTGAAAATTACACAACCAAGAATACCTTGCTATAAGTTAGGTATTAAAATGAATGAAAAAGATTTTGTAAATTTTTTCATAAACTATGGTCATTTAGGAATGTATATGAAAGTTATAAAAAGTGGGTTTATAGAAAAAGGTGATAATATAAAATTAATTCGTCGAAATAAAGATACCATGACTATTTATGAAATTTCAAAGCTAATTTTTGATAAAAATGATAATGTTGAAAAAATGAAAAAAGCACTTCAAATTGACTGCCTTTCGGAAGAAATAAAGACGCGTTTTAACACAAGACTTGTTAAACTAGGCCACTACGAAACCTTATAGAATAATAAAAATGAAAAAAATTAGAAGTTTTTTTAAAGTTGATTCGAATTTTCAGTTATTAATTATTAATATAGTTTTTGCTTTAACTGGAACTTCGTCACTCTTTTTTGCAGATTATATTTTAAATATACTTTTAGTAAATCAGGATACTTACGGAAATTTTTTTTACTGGTCAACAAGAATTGTTCTTATATTACCAATATATCAAGTATTATTAATTATATTTGGCTCGATATTCGGTGAGTTTAAGTACTTTTGGAGAATGGAAAAAAAGACCATAAGAAAAATTAGTTCAATTTTTACGAAAAAATAAAATAGTAATTTTGAAGAAATAATTTTGTTACAATAATTTAATGTATTTCTTAAACAAACTTCAAAGAAGGAGATATTATGGACAATGTGAATAGAGAAAAAGTTATATCAATACTTAATGAAATAATGAAATACGAGTTAGCAGGAGTTGTTAGATATACTCATTCCGCATTAATGGTTGTAGGCCCATATAGGGAAAGTTTAGTAAGTTATTTTAATGGTCAATCTTCGGAATCACTAACGCATGCACAAAGTGCAGGAGATTTATTAGTAAGCTTAGGTGGGCATCCCTCTCAGGATATCTCTATTATTAAAGAAACTAATGAACACTCAATTACATCACTATTAGAAGAGAGTTTGGAGCATGAAAGAAAAGCTGTATCCCTTTACAAAGAGTTATTATCTGAGGTTGTTGATAAAAGTATATATTTAGAAGAATACGCTAAAGAGATGATTAAAAACGAAGAGATACATAGTCTTACTGTAGAAAAAATGCTTAGAGATTATGAGTAAAGAAAGTAAATTTTCCGAGAGAGTTTTGTCTGGAGTTCAGCCAACGGGAGGACTGCACCTGGGAAATTATTTAGGGGCCATAAAAAATTTTGTACCACTACAACAGAAGTTTGAATCTTTATTTTGTGTAGTTGACCTTCACGCTATAACTGTGTGGCAAGAACCAAGTGAGCTAGTATCTAAAAAATGTGAGGTAGCAGCAGCTTTTATAGCATCAGGAATTGATCCAAAAAAAAGTATTATATTTAATCAGTCACAAGTCCCAGAACATACGCAGTTATCATGGATATTAAATTGTGTAGCAAGAATAGGTTGGTTAAATAGGATGACGCAGTTTAAAGATAAAGCAGGTAAAAATAGAGAAAATGTAAGTGTTGGTTTGTACACTTATCCAGTACTTATGGCGTCAGATATTTTAATATATAAAGCGACACATGTACCTGTGGGTGAAGACCAGAAACAGCATCTAGAGCTTGCTAGAGATATAGTATTAAAATTTAATAATGATTTTAAAAGAGAAGTCTTTCCACTTCCAAAACCTATAATAATGGATAATGCTGCAAGGATAATGAGCCTAAGAGACGGCACAAAAAAAATGAGTAAATCTGATATTTCAGAATATTCAAGAATAATGTTGACAGACACAGACGATGAAATTGCCAAAAAAATTAAAAAAGCAAAAACTGATGCAATGCCTCTACCTGGTACAAAAAAAGAACTAGAGAATATGCCAGAAGCTTTAAATTTATTAACAATATACTCAGCATGTCAAGATGAAGAATTTGATTTAGTTTTTGATAAATATCATGGAAAAAATTTCTCAGAGCTTAAGATAGATTTGATAGATGTTGTTATAAATAAAATTAGTCCTATTAGAGAAGAGATGAGTAGGCTGACAACAGATAAAAAATATTTACGAGAAATTCTGGACGTTGGATCTTCAAGAGCAAAAAAAATAGCAGCTGATGTTTTGAAAGAGGTATACGAAGTCACTGGTTTAAATTCAAATATCTAAAAAAAATTGATAAGTCAAAAAAAAATACTTGAAGATTTAATTAATAAAGACAAAAAATTAAAAAAAATTCTTGTTAACTCAAAAAAATGTCCCTTCATATTAAAACCTATAATAAAAGAAGAAGTTTTATTTTTTGAGTTAGCTCAGTCAATTGTAGGCCAGCAAATATCTGCAAAAGTAGCAGATATTATTTGGAAAAGAATGGTCTCTTATTCAAGTTGTAAAAAAAGTTTTTTAATATATATATCTCAATCAAGCCTAAAATGGGCAAGAGAGCAAGGTCTTTCACAAAGAAAGCATGAGTATATTAAGTCTATAGCGGAAAATATAGTTTCCAATAAGCTATCTCTTGAGGTAGTAAAAAAATTAACAGATGATGACGCTAAAAAATTTCTTCTTTCTTTAAGAGGTGTTGGCCCCTGGACAGCAGAAATGTTTTTGATGTTTGCTTATAAAAGATTAGATGTATTTTCAATTGGGGATATTGCTCTTAGAAGAGCAATAGCAGAAATATACAATATCGACCAGGAAGATCAAAAAGAAATGATTAAAATTTCAAGAAGATGGTCTCCATACAGATCTGTAGTTTGTTGGTATTTGTGGGAATACTTAGGTGTGTAAAGTCAAAAGTCGTATGTAATTCCTTTTCTTTCCCAATCTCCGTATCTTGTTGGCTCTAAACCCTTGGGGCCATTTTTTTCTTTTGCTCTAAGTATTGCAACTTCTTTTTTTTTTCTCTCTTTTGCTTCAGCTAAAGCTTTTTGAGCATTTTCTTTATTTTTTTCAATTAAGGTTTTGTTCATTAATCTATATGAGTATTTTCTAATATATTATAGTATAATACTTTACGTGAATTATTTAAACAATTAGGAAGTTAATTATGAATAAAATTATAAAATTATATGGGTTAGTACTTATTTTATTAATAGGTAATACAGTTCATGCTGCAGAAACTCATGTTGTCAAAATGTTAAATACTGGAGCCTCGGGCAGTATGGTGTTCGAACCAGCTTTTATAAAAATTAATTCAGGAGACAGTATAAAATTTGAAATGGTTGACGCAGGTCACAATGCAGTTACCGTTGCTGCGCCAGCTGGCAGTGTGCCGTTTGATACAAAATATAAACCATCAACAATTGTTAAATTTGATGTAAATGGCTTGTATTTATATAAATGCTCACCTCATGCAATGATGGCAATGGCTGGATTAATTCAAGTTTCGGATGCAAGCAACAAGGCTGATATGGAAAAAGCAGTTATGAAATTTGAGTCAA
>JABHAT010000022.1 GCA_018674175.1 Gammaproteobacteria bacterium
CAGAGTGTAAGGTTCCTTGCCCGGTAATACTAATTGTTGTACTTTGTTTTTCTTCAACTATATCAACATCATAACCATAAATCTCTAGAAGGCTCTCCGTATGATCGCGGGTTTTTTGTTTTTCTACAACTGAAATAATTCCTGGAGTGTTTAAACCTGCAAGAAGAATTGCAGACTTAACTTGGGCAGAAGGGATTAATGTTTCATAGGATATTGGAATAGGTAATTTAGTTCCTATAACGGTCATCGGAAAAAATTCTGATGAGGTTAAATCAAATTCTGCACCAAATTCAGTTAAAGGATCAACTACTCTCCTCATAGGTCTTTTTGATAAAGAATCGTCACCTATAAAAACTGATTTAATTGGGTGAGTAGATACTAAGCCCATTATTAACCTTGCTGCAGTACCCGAATTTCCAAAATCAAGAGGTTTTATTGGCTCTACAAGACTTCCTATACCTATTCCATTGATAACACATATATCAGTATTAAAGTTAAAACTAATATTAGACCCTAAAGATTTCATAGCATCGATCGTACAAGCCACATCTGTACTTGCAAGAAGACCCTCTATTCTACTTTCACCTAATGATATAGATGATAATATAACGCATCTATGAGAGATAGATTTGTCTCCTGGAGCAAAAATTTCACCAATAAGATTTTCGCTTTTACTTGCAACAGCAGAAATATTTAATATGTTATTTTTTTGATCTTGATTCATTGTTAATTAAGGTTTAGCAGACATATTACTAGAAAAAAACTTTTTTTGGTTTTGACACTATTGTTTCTTCATGGCAATGGAGAAATAAGATATTAATTAATAGGAAGAAAAATGAGTAAAAAAAATTTAGGTAAAAAAAGAGTTTGTCCTTCTACAGGTAAAATATTCTATGACTTAAATAAGGATCCTATAGTTAGCCCTTATACTGGTGAAATTTTAAATGAAAATATTTTACAAGATTCCAAAAAAGATGAATTAGAAGTTATTGAGGATAATAAAATTAACTCGATTGATGAAACGGAAGATCAAGATGATAATACTGAAGAGAATGAAGATATAGTAATTCCTGAAATCGATGAAGAGAGTATTCCTGATCTTGAGAATTCTTCAGATGATGAAATTGTTGAAGACAATGATGAAGATTTAACTGAATTTGATGATGAAGAGGTTGATGAGCTAAATGAAGATGATGATGATTTTTTAGAAGATGATGTCTCCGACGTAATTAAATCTGTTCCTACAGAAGAAGAAAACTAAAATAAAGGAAAAGGGGCTATAGCTCAGCTGGGAGAGCGCTTGCATGGCATGCAAGAGGTCAGCGGTTCGAACCCGCTTAGCTCCACCAAATTAAAATGAAATTTTCGATTATACTTATAATAACTGGATTAATTTTTTGGATTGGAGTCTTTTTATATCAATAATTAGATAAATGAGATTTAAGTTTAATTTCAGTAATACAAAGATTTATACTTCAGAAATAATTTAAAAAAATAATCCAAAATATTGGTTTATATAGGTTATTGCTAAATATTCTTATAAAGCCTAGGGTTTAATTTAGAACTTCAAAAGAAGAATTTAGATGCTAAATGCTGATGAAATAACAAAAGAGATTCGTAATTTCCTAGATGCTTTATTTATATATCACTGGACAAACTCTAAGGACGATTTACAAAAACTTATTTATATAAATTCTTCTCTAATTGAAAAAGAATTAGCCGGAAATAATTACACAAAGACTGCATTAAAAAAATATTATTTAGCGATAGAACAATCAGAATCCTCTAGCAAAAGACACTCAGAAATTAAAGAAATACTTCCTCAAATCTCAGGAATTATGCTTCTACGGGAAGCTATTATAGAAATCAATAAGACGCAAAAGAATCCAATTGCGACAATGAGCTTTGAAGATATCAAAGCTGAGTATGGTTACTTAAGAGTAAAGCTTTTAGAAAATATAAAAATTAGAATAGTTAATAAGGAATATAGCGATGATATCCTTAGAAATGATCCTCTAGAGGCTTCACAGAAAAAAGTTGATCAATATGAAGATAAATTTCATGAGATATCTAATTGGCTTGGATATCAGTATTTAACATATAAAAATACTACTTTTTATAA
>JABHAT010000012.1 GCA_018674175.1 Gammaproteobacteria bacterium
ATTATATTGCAGACATAAATATGTCTATGAAATTTCTTGATGGAAAAAATACAGAAATAATAGATCTATTAATTAAAAAAATGGAGCATGCTTCAGATAGTCAAAATTTTGAATCCGCTGCTAATTTTAGAGATCAAATAGAGTCATTAAGACATACGTGTGAGCAAAGCGTAGTAAGTGGAGAAAAAGGAGATGTTGATATTATATCAGTATTTATTATTTCTGAAACTGCATGTATACAAGTTTTTAATATAAGAAATGGTGTTAGTTTTGGTAATGAAACTTTCTTTCCCGACATTGATGAAAGTATTAATGAGAGTTCGCTATTGAGTATTTTTATAGGTCAGTATTATTTATCTAGACAGATACCAAAAGAAATTATTATAAATAAAATTACAAAAGATAAGAAAATTCTTGAGTATATATTATCTAAGAAAAAAAACTCAAAAGTAGTTATTACTAATAGTGTTAGAGGTATTAGGCAAAGGTGGGTAGAGCTAGCAGAGAAAAATACAATGGATTCAATCAACACAAAAATATTAAGTAAGAGAAATATGTTTAATAGATTTCACTCTTTGCAAGATCTTCTGGGTTTAAGTGATATACCTAAAAAACTAGAATGCTTTGATGTGAGTCATACTTTTGGTGAGCAAACAGTAGCGTCATGCGTTTCATTTTCAATTGAAGGAGCGCAAAAAAAAGATTACAGAAAATTTAATATTAAGAGTACATCAATTGGTGATGACTATGCAGCAATGAAAGAGGCCTTAACTAGACACTTTTCTAGATTAAAGAAAAGTGATGTATCATTACCTGATATTTGTTTTATAGATGGAGGTATTGGCCAGGTAAATATAGCTTTAAAAGTTATGGAAGAATTGCAGATTTCGACAGTACAAATTATTGGCGTTTCTAAAGGTAAAGAAAGAAAGCCAGGTGAAGAAACAATTATTATGGATTATGGAAAAACAAAAATTAATCTTGAAAAAAATTCTCTAGCATTACATCTTATTCAGCAAATAAGAGATGAGGCGCATAGATTTGCAATAACAGGACACAGAAAACGAAGAGATAAAAGTAGATTTAAGTCTCCACTTGAAGAAATTCCCGGACTAGGTCCAAAAAGAAAACAAATTCTTTTAAAGCACTTTGGTGGTTTGCAAGGCTTAGTGAAAGCTGGAGAAGATGAAATAAAAAAAATACCTGGTATTAATAAAACTTTAGCAGAGGCAATCTATTTTAGATTTCATAATAATTAAAATATGACTTACGCAAACCAGATAACTATTTTAAGAATTTTTCTAATACCAGTAATGGTTTTAGTATTTTTTTTAAATCAAGAAAATCCAAGATATTATTTAACATCTATTTTTTTTATTGCTGCGATAACAGATTATCTTGATGGTTATTTAGCAAGGAAAATGAAGCAAGTTTCAAAACTTGGGAAATTTTTAGATCCTGTTGCAGATAAGCTCTTAGTGGTTTCCTCGTTATTATTATTATTAGTTGATAATAATAATGTAATAATTTTTATTCCTATATGTATTATTGTGCTTAGAGAGGTGTTAATATCTGCATTGAGAGAGTGGGTAGCAAGAGAAAACTTTAAGAAACCATTGGATGTAAATAATTTTGGAAAACTTAAAACATTATTTCAAATGTTCTCTATAGGTTTTTTGCTTTTTAACGGTACTGTCTTTACAATTAGTACATATATGATTGGTTTATATGGAATTTACATAGCAGCCTTTTTATCATTAATTTCTATGATAATATATCTTGGAAATGTTATTAAGTCATAGGTAAAAGTGCGGGAATAGCTCATCTGGTAGAGCGCGACCTTGCCAAGGTCGAGGTAGCGAGTTCGAGCCTCGTTTCCCGCTCCATTTTTTGATAGTGGCTGAGTGGCAGAGTGGTTATGCTGCGGTCTGCAAAACCGTTTACGCCGGTTCAATTCCGACCTCAGCCTCCATTAACTTTGTTTAAGGATTTATAATTATGAGAAATTTGTACAATTATCCTATCGGAGAAAACTCTCCAAATGAATTTAACGTTATTATAGAAGTTCCAACAGGAAGTAATAATAAATATGAGTATAACGCTGAGCATGATATTTTTGAGTTAGATAGGGTGTTATTTAGTTCAGTTCATTATCCCGGTTGTTATGGATTCATACCGCAAACTTTAGGTGGTGATGGAGATCCGCTAGATGTAGTCGTTTTAACAGGAGAGCCTATGATAACTGGATCAGTTCTTAGCGTAAGACCAGTAGGCTATTTAAAAATGACTGACGACAAAGGTCAAGATGAAAAAATATTAGCAGTTCCTGTTAATGACCCAAGATTTAATGAAAGATTAACACTTGGAGATATACGTAAACATGTTTTATTAGAGATAGAGCATTTTTTTAAGATATATAAAGATCTCGAAAAAAAATTTGTTGATATTGATAAATGGTATGACTTAGAAGATACAAAAAAGTTAATTCTAGAAGCGCATAGTAATTTTAAAAAATAATTTTTAATTATCTCTGTATCCTAATTGTAATAAATTTTAATCTTTTGGCGATTTAATAACATGCCTTTTACTTCAAGAACAGAGATACCTGAAAAGGACAGGGCCGATCTAGGTAACATCTTAAAAATGTTCCCATATATATGGGCATTTAAATCAAGAGTAATATTTGCTTTATTATTTTTAATAATTGCAAAATTAGCAACTGTCGCAGTTCCAATATTGTTAAAGGAAATAGTAGACTCTCTTAATAGTGAAAACACTTTATTAATATTACCTCTTGGTCTTCTTATTGCATACGGTACATTAAGACTGACTACAGCTTTTTTTAATGAACTTAGAGATGTTTTATTTGCAAAGGTTAGATACCATGCTGTTTATAGAATTTCTGTTAAAGTTTTAGATCATCTTCATAAAATGTCTTTGCGTTTTCATTTAGAAAAACAAACCGGATCAATTATTAGAGATCTTGAAAGAGGAACTCAAAGCTTATCATCTCTAATTAACTATATGATATTTATTATTTTACCAACAGTTATCGAAGTCCTTCTTGTTGGAACTATTTTACTTGTAACCTATGATATTAATTTTACGTTAATAACATTTTCAACAATCATTATTTATATATTATTTACTTTAAAGGTAACTAATTGGAGAATGAACTTTAGGCATGATATGAACCGCCTAGATTCAGAAGCAAACTCTATTGCTGTTGACAGTTTATTAAATTACGAAACCGTTAAATATTTTAATAACGAAAAATACGAAATAAAAAGATATAGTGATGTGCTTTTTAAGTGGGAAAATGCAGCAATGCAGAGTATGACAACCATGTCATTATTAAATTTTGGTCAGGCAATAATTATTACAATTGGTGTAACATTTATAATGATTTTTGCATCATCTGGAGTTGTAGATGGGTCAATGACTTTAGGTGACTTAGTTCTTGTGAATGCATTAATGCTGCAGTTATTTGTCCCTTTAAATACCTTGGGTATAGTCTATAGGCAAATTACATATGCTTTAGCAGATATGAATATGTTATTAAAATTACTTGATAAAAATATTGAAATTATTGATAAAAAAGACGCAAAGGATCTAGTTGTAAAATCTGGAAATATAAAGTTTAAGAATGTTTCTTTTTCTTATAATGACAACAGAAGTATTCTAAAAAATATTTCTTTAGATGTTCCAGCTGGTAAAAAAATAGCAATTGTTGGGCCTTCTGGAGCAGGAAAATCTACCATAGGAAGACTTCTATTTAGATTTTATAACTCTAATAAAGGTACTATTTCAATTGATGGTCAAAATATTATTAATTGTACGCAATTTAGTCTTCATGAAAATATTGCTGTTGTTCCTCAAGACACCGTTCTTTTTAATGAAAGTATTTTATTTAATATTCAATATGCTGATAATAATTCTAGCAAAGAAGATGTGATAAAAGCTGCAACACTTGCAAATATTCATCATTTTATAGATAGTCTTCCGCAAAAGTATAATACCGTAGTAGGTGAAAGGGGGTTAAAATTATCTGGTGGTGAAAAACAAAGAATAGCTATCGCGAGGGCAGTACTAAAAAAACCTAAAATAATATTATTTGATGAAGCTACTTCAAGTTTAGATTCAAAATCAGAAAGTAAAATTTTAAGCTCAATGAATGAAATTTCAAAAGATATTACGTCTTTGGTGATTGCCCATAGACTTTCAACAATTAAAGATGCGCATCATATTTATGTTTTAGATAATGGTAATATTATCGAGAGTGGTAATCACAACCATCTTCTAAGTATTAAAGGTTTGTATTTTCAGATGTGGAATCTTCAGAAAGAGACAATAGTATAATTTTATAGACAAAAACCGAAGATTAAGATTATTAATCTTCGGCATTAAATATTTTTTATTTTGTTACAGTAGCTTTATAAACATTTTCTGGCTCTTGCTCACCTTGCCAAAGTAACTCATAACCCAGTTCTCTAGCTTCATCACAAAATTCTACAAGATTACTAAATAGCTCTTTAAACGTTTCATGAGAATGACTTCTTTCATGCTCTTCAAATGAATCCCAATATGTAACTATTGCTAAATGATTTCCTTCCTTACCAAAGTCTCCAACACTTCCTTCGTCACTAATAAAGCCCGAGTATTTGAAAACCTGCCCAGCTTTAAATCCTGGGTAATTATTCTTAACGACAAAGCACATTTCACCAATAAGTCCTTCTACATCTTCAATAGTTACATTTTCCTTCAGTTTTACTATATTAAATAACATTACTGATTCGTACGGTATACTAATTTTATCAAACATATTGTTGCTCCATTTATTTTTATAATTTCGCTACTCCTAATATATACTAATGATTTATTGTTAATTATATATATCTCTGAATCGGTATATAATTATTTACTTATATGGGAATGATTATCGTTCACGATTAGAGAACATAAATAATGACTGAAACCTAGTTAAGAATAAAATATGCAATTAAAGTAATATTACTTACTATACTAGTTTGTGAAAATGTTTATAATACGGCTTGCATGCCCAGGTGGCGAAATTGGTAGACGCAAGGGACTTAAAATCCCTCGGTAGAAATACCGTGCCGGTTCGACTCCGGCCCCGGGCACCACAAATATTTTTTTTGTATAATATTGCTATAGATCAATACTTTATAGTTATTTATTAATGATATTTTTAATATTCTGTAATTTATTTTTAGTAATAGTTTATAAATATACAAAAATTTGTTAGATTGAACCTAAGAATTATTTATTTTACTTGAATGAGTATAATAATAATGCACAGGTTATTAATTACATTATAAGGAAGTAAAATGTCTGAGAAAATAAATGTTATGTTAACAACAGAGAATATGGAGCAATTGCAAATGGCAGCTATGGTTGCATCAGTTGGAGCAGTAAGTGGTAATGATGTGAGCGTGTTTCTATCTATGAATGCTTTAAAATATTTTGTTAAAGGTAATAATCATAAAGCTCCACTTGAAGGTGAAATGGGAAAGACTATGCTAGAGAAGAAGGTGCCACCATTTCTTGAGTTATTTGAGCAAGCAGCTGAGTTAGGCGATGCAAAAATTTATCCGTGCTCAATGGCTATGGATATGCTAGAAGTTAAGTCTGAAGATTTATTTGATTACGTAGGTGAGCCTATGGGTCTAACTAAATTTCTCAGTGATGTTAATCAAGGACAAGTTTGGTCTTTTTAAAATAAAGGAAATATTATGACAGATAGAATATTAGTTGATGCAAAAAACACATTTTGCCCTGGACCATTAATGGAATTAATTTCAAATATGAAAATGGCAGAAGTTGGTGACGAGTTAGAATTATTGTCTACAGACGAAGGTTCTGCTGCAGACATACCTGAATGGGTAAATAAAGTTGGGCATGAGATAGTTGATAGTTTTACAGAAGAAGAAGTTTTACATATAGTTGTAAAAAAAATTAAATAATTTTAAAGACAGGAGTTCAGAGATGCATATATTAGTAGTTGGTGGAGGAATGGGTGGTACAATTCTTGCAAATAACCTTGCTAGAAGATTGTCCGGTGAGTTAGAGCAAGGCTCTTCAAAAATCACAATGTTATCTGCTTCAGATAAACATATGTATCAACCTGGCTTACTCTATGTTGCTGTAGGAAAAATGTCTACAAGTGAACTTTACCGTGATCAAAAAAGTTTATTAGAGTCATCAATTGATTTCCATGTTGATCCTGTAGAAAAGTTCGACTTAGATAATAATTCAGTGACTACAAAAAGTGGTAAAAAAATATCTTATGACATTCTTTGCATTGCAACTGGATCAAGAGGTAATGCAGAAGGTATCCCTGGTTTAGCAGAAAACTCTTGTCAGTTCTATACAGAAGCAGATGCAGTAGCTATGTATAAGAAATTATCAAAATTTGAAGGTGGTAAAGTTGTAGTAGCAACTGGAGTGCCACATAAATGTCCAATGTCTCCTCTTGAGATTACATTTTTCTTAATAGATTACTTTAAGAAAAGAGGTATATGGGACAAAGTAGATCTTCATTACACATATCCGATTGGAAGAGTTCACAGTTTAGCGCCAGTAGCGGAATGGGCAGCTCCTGAATTTGATAAAGAAGGGGTTACATATGAAACTCTTTTCAATATGAAAGAAGTTGTGCCTGGTAAAGTAATTAGTGAAGAAGATAGTTCTGCAGAATTTGATTTATTAGTTACAGTTCCTCCACATAAAGGAATGCAGGTTATTGAAGATAATGAGCTAGGTAAAGGCGGATTTATTCCAACAGATAAGAAAAAATTAAACATGGAAGGTAGAGATAATGTTTTTGTACTTGGTGATACAACTAACTTGCCAATTAGTAAAGCAGGATCTACAGCTCACTTTGAAGCAGAAGCACTTGGTGAGAATATTGCTGCAATAGTTCAAATGGGAGAGCCTGTAAGAGATTATGATGGAAAAGTTTTTTGCTTCATAGAGGCTGGAGATGGAAAAGCTACATATGCTATGTTTGACTATAACAATCCACCAAACCCTCAGGCACCTACATCAGGGTTACATTGGTTTAAAACAGCTTACAATAGAATGTACTGGGCAAGTGCTAGAGGAATTATATAACAATAAAAAAGGGTAAAAATTATGAGCAGTGAAATTACTATACAACAACAAGTTGATAGATTTATGCAAGGTGCAGGGGATGCGCTTACAGATGATACAGTAGCAAGATTAGGTTTTATGATGAATGAATTATTAATAATAGCTGATAGAGTTACAAGAAATAAAAATATCATGAAGCTTTTAGAAATGTCTGAAACCAAAGACTTTGCGAAGATGTTAGATGCAATGTCAGTTGCTTTTGAGTCTTATAAGGAATCTCCAGCAACTTCAGGCGGAATAGGCGGTATGTTAAAAGTTATGAGTGATCCAAACGTTCAGGGCTCATTAAAACTTTTAGGTAACTTTAGTAAAGAACTTAATAAGTAATTATTATTTCTTAAAAAAAATTAAGAGACGCAATGTTTGAGAAAAGTATCAAATTAATAGATATTCAAACAATTGTTGTCTCTTTAATTATTCTTGCAGTTTGCTTACTTAGGGTAGCTCCTCATATAAATAATTTTAGCCCAATAATTGCTTTAGCAATATTTGGTTCTCTGCATTTTAAAAATAAAACTCAAGCATATGTGGTTCCAATTTTGTGTTTATGGATAAGTGATTATTTTATAAATAATTTTATTTATATTTTATTTAATAATCCGGTATGGTTTTATGAGGGATTTTATTGGCAGTACATTTCTTATTTTGTAATTATTTTATTAAGTTTGAGTTTTAAAAATAAAAAAATAAGTTTCAAGAATACTTCTTTTTTAATTCTATCTTCCAGTCTTATTTTTTTTATAATTACAAATTTTGGTTTTTGGATAAGCTCAGGTTTTTATAGTTATGACTTGTATGGCTTATTTGAATGTTATGTTGCGGCAATACCATTTTATAAAGGAACATTGTTAGGAACTATATTTTATACTCCTATATTTATTGGTTTTTATTATTATTTGCAAAACAAAGTTTTAATTTTAAAAGCAAAACATCTAATGTATTAATATTATTATATTGAATTTTTTTAAATAATAATGTAATTTACATTAGAACTTCATATATAAAATACACACCGGAGATTATTAATGAGTAACGAATTTGATGAAAGTAACATGATAGATGAGGCAATTATTGGTCAAGCTGCACCGGATTTTAAAGCTACAGCTGTTGTAAATGGTCAATTTAAAGACATTAGCCTTTCAGATTACAAAGGAAAATATGTTGTATTATTTTTCTATCCATTAGATTTTACTTTTGTTTGCCCAACTGAAATTACTGGCTTTAATGACAGATACTCAGATTTTAAAGATTTAGATACAGAAATATTGGGCGTATCTGTTGATAGTCAATTTTCTCATTTAAAATGGCTTCAAACTCCAAGAAATCAAGGTGGTTTAGGTAACTTAGATTACCCGTTAGTGTCTGACCTAACTAAAGAAATTAGTTATAAATACGGCGTTTTAATGGATGATTCTATTTCCACAAGAGGACTTTTCATTATAGATGCTGAGGGTGTAATACAGCATGTAACTATTAATAACTTACCGGTTGGTAGAAATGTTGATGAAACTTTAAGACTTATAGCAGCATTTAAACATGTGCAAGCAAACCCTAATGAAGTTTGTCCCATGAACTGGAAACCTGGTGACAAAACAATGAATCCAGATCCAGAAAAATCGCAAGAATATTTCAAAGACATTAAATAATATACTTTTAATACATTACGTAAACTATTGATAAAACAATAGTTTACATTTTGTATTTAATAATTTAATTATTTTATTAAATAATCATAATAAGGTGTACGAATATTGTTATAAATATTTTTTATGAGACAAATAAATTAAATCTATTATAATAAGAGTGTAAATTTTAGATGTATAATTGTTAGCAGTTAATTACTTCAGGGAATGAGTAGAATGGCAACAAAACAAGATAAGTTATCTTTTACAAAAAATGCATTTACTAAAAATGCAAGTAAACTACCTGAGTTTGAAAATCATAAAAATCAAACTACAAAGAATACAACGTGCTATATGTGCGCTTGTAGATGCGGTATAAAAGTAACTTTAGAAAATAACAAAATTAGATATATACAAGGTGAGCCAACACATCCTGTAAATAAAGGTGTTCTTTGCGCAAAAGGAAATGCTGGAATAATGAAACAAATTTCACCAGCTAGACTTAGACAGCCATTGATGAGAAAACCAGGTTCAGAAAGAGGAACTAGTGAATTTGTACCAATAAGTTGGGAAGATGCTCTAGATATGCTTACTGAAAGACTTCAAAAAATAAGAGAGACAGACCCTAAAAAATTAGCTTTCTTTACTGGCAGAGATCAAATGCAGGCTTTAACCGGTTTATGGGCTCAACAATTTGGAACTCTTAATTGGGCTGCACATGGTGGTTTTTGTTCTGTAAATATGGCCTCTGCTGGCTTATATACTACAGGTTTTTCTTTTTGGGAGTTTGGTGATCCAGATTGGGATAAAACAAAGTACTTCATGCTTTGGGGTGTTGCTGAGGATCATGCATCAAACCCAATGAAAATGGGAATAAACAAATTAAAGGAAAGAGGGGGGAAGTTTGTTGCAGTTAACCCTGTTAGAACCGGCTACCAAGCTGTAGCGGACGAATGGATACCAATAAAACCTGGAACAGATGGTATGTTGGCTCTTTCATTGATCCACGTATTGTTAAAAAATGAATTATTTGACTGGGAATTTTTAGTTAGATATACAAACGCCCACTATCTTGTAGTAGATACACCAAGAAAAAAAGGTGATGGTTTATTTTACAGAAACGATGATGGGATCCCTCAGTCTTGGGATTTAGAAAAAAATTGTTTAGTTAATGCCATAGACCCTAAAATAAAACCTGCTTTGTTGGGTAAATACACGGCCCCAGACGGAACCCCATTAAAAACAGCATTCACTATAATGACTGATAGATACATGGATGATGAGTATTCTCCAGAAATGGCAAGCAAAGTATGTGGTGTTCCTGCAAAACAGATCGAAAAAGTTGCTTTAGAGATGGCACATGTAGCTTTTAAAGAAACAATTGAGGTAAATACAGAATGGACAGATTGGACTGGAAAAAAACATGATAAATTCATAGGTAGGCCAGTATCAATGCATGCTATGAGAGGAATATCAGCTCATTCAAATGGATTTCAAGCATGCAGATCAATTCATTTCTTACAGGTTTTATTAGGTTCTGTAGATTGCCCAGGCGGTCATTTAGCAAAACCTCCTTACCCTAAACATATCGTGCCACCAATAAAACCAGGTAAAAAAGTAGTACCAGGGCAGCCACTTGAGAGTTTCCCATTAGGTTTTCCAACAGAACCAGAAGATCTTGCAATTGATGATGATGGAAATCCTTTAAGAATAGACAAAGCATATTCCTGGGAAGCTCCAATAGCTAACCATGGTTTAATGCATATGGCTGTAACAAATGCTGTTGCAGGTGACCCATATGAAATAGATACAATGATATTCTTTATGGCTAACATGGCATGGAATTCAACAATGAATACCTCTAAGATCAGAGAGTCGCTGTGCGCAAAAAATGATGATGGAGAATACAAAATCCCATTTTTAGTAGTTTGTGATGCTTTTGATTCTGAGACCGTTGGTTATGCTGATTTGGTTCTTCCAGATACAACCTATCTTGAAAGATACGATACAATTTCAATTTTAGATAGACCGATATCTGAACCTCATGCAGTATGTGATTCTATAAGAGCACCTATATTAAAACCTGATAGAGATGTTAGGCCATGGCAAACTGTTTTAGTAGAGCTAGCAAGTAGATTGAAGTTTCCAGCTTTTACCACAGATGATGGTGATAGAAAATTTAAAGACTATAAGGACTTCATAGTTAATTTCGAGAAAGCACCTGGAATTGGTTTCCTAGCAGGGTGGCGAGGAGAAAATGGAGAAAATAGTTTAAGAGGTAAGCCTAATCAGAATCAGTGGGAAAAATACATTGAGAATAAATGTTTTTTTGAATACAAATTAGCAGACAGTCACAAATATTATA
Organism: Gammaproteobacteria bacterium; assembly: GCA_018674175.1. Lineage (GTDB taxonomy): Bacteria > Pseudomonadota > Gammaproteobacteria > Poriferisulfidales. The sequence continues at coordinate 11,161 of JABHAT010000012.1, forward strand.
GAGGTGTAAATAAAGATTATTTAGAGTTTGCAAAAAAATCAGGATTTACTGGATCTACTGATCCTATAATTATTGAACTGTATTCAGAGAAATTACAAAAGTTCAAATTAGCTGGGCAAGGACTTTATGATGGACCTCAACCAAAAAAAGAAAGAGATCAATTTAGATTAGCTAATTTCTTTGATCCTATCCCAGCTTATTATATTCCTTTAGAACACAGGTGTACTTTCTCTAAGAAGTATCCATTTTATGCTATTACACAAAGACCAATGTTTATGTACCACTCATGGGATTCTCAAAATGCGTGGTTAAGACAACTTCAGGCTCATAATTATATGCATATGAATATTGAAAAGGGAAAAGAGTTAGGAATAAAAGATTTATCTTGGGTTTGGATTGAGTCCAATACTGGAAAAATAAAAGTACAAGTAAAATTAATGGAAGGATGTCAGCCTGATACTTTATGGACGTGGAATGCTATTGGAAAGCAAAAAGGAAAGTGGGGTTTGTCAGATGATGCAAACGAATCTACAAAAGGATTTTTATTAAATCACCTGATAAATGAGCACTTGCCTTGTGCCGATACAGGAAGTCCTGTTACAAATTCAGATCCTATTACTGGTCAGGCAGCATGGTACGATTTAAAAGTAAATATATATCCTGCTGGAGAAGATGAGCAGTTTGGAGTTTATCCTAATTTTGAGGCAACTAAAGATTTACCTGGGCGTCCAAAAGAAAAAGATATTCTTAGATATAACACTAAAAAACCAGTGAGACTTTCTAGGTCTCTAATAGATATTTTAACAAAGGGTGGGTTTGAATAATGAGATTAGGTCTTGTAGTAGATTTAGATAAATGTGTAGGTTGTAATGCTTGTGCTATAGCTTGTAAGCAGTGGAATACATCTGGTACCTCAGGTTCTCTTACTGATTATAAACCTTATGGGGCAGATCCAAGCGGTGTTTTCTTTAATAGAATTAGACACTACGAAACAGGCAATTACCCTGATAGTAAGACAGTACATTTCCCAATGTCGTGCATGCATTGCGAAGAAGCAGCATGTGTAACTGTTTGCCCAACAGGAGCGTCATATAAAAGAGAAGAGGATGGTATTGTTTTAGTTGATCCAGAAAAATGTATGGGATGTAATTATTGTGCATGGGCATGTCCTTACGGAGCAAGAGAATTAGATAGAGAAGAAGGCATTATGAAAAAATGCACGTTGTGTGTAGATAGAATTTATGACGAAAATTTACCCAAAGAAGAAAGAAAGCCAGCTTGCGTTATGACTTGCCCAACAACAGCAAGATATTTTGGTGACTTTGATGATCCAGAGTCTGAGGTTTCTAAACTTTCTAGTAAAAGAGATGGCCAAGAATTATTTGCAGAACTAGGATACAAGCCTGTAAATAAATATTTATCGCCAAGGAAAAAAGTTGAAATAGAGAAGCATGAAATATGCGAGCCTGATCTTGTAAGAAAAGTAAAAGATTGGGTAAATAAAGTTGTCGAGCTATAAGGAGAAAATATGCACCCAGCTTTTTCAGTAATTTTTTTCACAGTAACATCTGGCGCAGGATATGGATTTATTGCTTTACTAGGTTTATTTAATTTTTTATATCTTGGTATGCTTATTGATAAAAATACTTTTTTTATATGTGCGGCTGTTGGTATTTCATTATTTACAATGGGTTTAATATCTTCAACTTTTCATTTGGCTAACCCTAAGAATGCATGGAGAGCATTTATGAGGTTTAGAACATCTTGGTTAGCAAGAGAGGGCTTATTGGCAATTATATTTTATCCAATAATATTTTTATATTTATATTTTATATATATAGATTTTCAATTAGATTATTTTTTACTGATGCAAACTTACAGTCTTATAATTTTTGTATTATCTATAATTATTATCTATTGCACAGGAATGATTTATGCATGTCTAAAAACCATACCGCAATGGAATACATTCTGGACTCCAATAAATTATATTACTATCGGTGTTTCTTTAGGCGCTCTTATATTCTTTTTTATCTTAGATTTTAATAATTATAATATTGAGCCCTATAAATTTTACTTACTACTTTTGATTATTTCTTCTCTTATTACCAAGTTATCCTATTATTATAGTATTAGAGGCCCTAAGCACGACATTGGTCAAGCTACAAATGCTGCGATCAAGCTTAAAACTACAAAAGTTAGGTTGTTGGATGTTGGGCACACTGGAAGTACATTTTTAACTGATGAATTTGGCTATAAAGTTGCCGAAAGAAAATTATTCAAGGTAAAAATGTTTGCAATAATATCTGGGTTTTTAGCGCCATTTTTATTAATATATATACATAGTTTTATTTTTGAGAATATTATTTTTTGTATATTAGCAATTTCTTTGGCTTTTCTAGGTATGGTTGCAGAACGCTGGTTATTTTTTGCTCAAGCAAAACATGTTGTTAATCTTTATCATGGATCACAGAACGTTTAAGGTTTTTTTATTGTTGAAATGACTTTTGATTGAAAGTATTGTTATTCGTGCTAATCTAAGCTTGTAATTTGATTTCAAACAATATTATTTTTTTTAATTATTAATTAAATACTTATATGATAAACTTAAAATTATTTCTAGTTTCTTTTATAACATTTTTATTTCTTGATGCTATTTGGCTTGGCCTAATAGCTAGAGGATTTTACTCTAAGCATCTATCTTTATACCTTACTGATAACGTTATATGGCCTTCAGCATTTATATTTTATATAATATTTAATATTGGTTTATTAATTTTTGTGATTTTACCGTCGATTGAAAAAAACTCGTACTCAACTTTACTTATATATTCAATTCTTTATGGGCTAGTTACTTTTGCTACTTATGACCTTACAAATCATGCCACTATTAAAGATTGGCCGCTTATAGTGAGTATAGTAGATATGTCATATGGTATGTTTGTTGCTTTAGTATCTTCATCTGCTGCTTTTTATGCTAACAAGTATTTGATGTAATTATCTTAATTTCCCCTATATTGCTTATATTGTAGCCAATTAGGCCTTGCTAATAGATATATATATAAGTATTATTTTTATATGAAATATTTAATATTAGCTTTTTTACTAATTTCTTTTAACGTATCTGCTATAGATACTCAATCTAGTAATAAAGTAGATGGTATTAATTGCTTTAAATCAGTAAAGAAACAGCATTTAAGTCCCTCAAGAAGTAAAAATTTCCCAAAAAAAAGTTCAAAAATAGATTGCTATAATTATCTAGATAAACCTAAGGAAATTGTGAAAGCACGTAAGACTTCAACGCCATCAGAAAAAGTTACAACAGGCGCTGCTATAATATTAAATCCGATTGGCGCAGCTTTTTGGTTAATTGATAAAGTTGTAAGTACCGGTGTCGATAAAACAATAAATAAGTAATAATAAGGCTAATTCTGTTATACAGAATCCAATTTTTTTAAACTAATATGATTGAAATAAAAAATTTACATAAAAAGTATGATGGTCTTACTGTAGTTGATAATTTATCATTAAGTATTAATACTGGTGAGGTATTAGGATTTCTTGGTCCAAATGGTGCTGGAAAATCAACAACTATGAAAATGGTAACTGGTTTTATTAGTCCTACAAGCGGTGAAATAAAAGTAAAAGGTCTTTCGGTAAAAGATCACGTTTATGAAATAAAAAAACATATTGGTTATTTACCAGAGGGCGCGCCACAGTATGGAGAAATGACGGCTTATGATTTTTTATTGTTTATAGCAAAAATCAGAGGAATTGAAAAAAATAATATTAAGAACTCAATAGAGTCAGTTATTGAAAATTTGTCATTGCATGATGTTGTTAATAAAAGAATAGAGCATTTATCAAAGGGTTTTAAGAGAAGAGTTGGGATAGCCCAAGCAATTATACATGATCCAGAAATATTAATAATGGATGAGCCGACTGATGGTCTTGACCCAAATCAAAAATATGATGTTAGAGAATTAATTAAAAAAATTTCAAAAAATAAAACTATAATTATATCGACTCATATATTAGAAGAAGTAGAAGCGGTATGTACTAGAGCAGCCATTATAGCAAAAGGTAAGCTTTTATTTGATGATACGCCAAGTAAGTTACAAAGTTCAAGTACTGGAAGTTTGGATGATACTTTTAGAAAAATAACGCTCGGAGAAAGTGATTAAGATGAAAAATATATTTATTATTTTTAATCGAGAATTGTCTTCATATTTTTCTACCCCAATAGCATATGTCTTTTTAGTTATATTTCTTTTGCTTTCAGGTTCATTTACTTTTTACATGGGTAATTTCTATGAAAGAGGTCAGGCAGACCTCTTGCCTTTTTTTAGTTTTCATCCTTGGCTATATTTGTTCTTAGTCCCTGCGATTTCAATGAAACTATGGGCTGAAGAAAGAAAATCTGGGACAATTGAATTAATATTGACCTTGCCAGTAAAAGTTAAAGAAGTTGTTATTGGGAAATACTTAGCAGCATGGTTTTTTATAGCATTAGCTTTATTTTTAACTTTTCCAATTTGGTTGACTGTAAATTATTTAGGGAGTCCAGATAATGGTGCAATACTTTCTGGGTATTTAGGAAGTTTATTGATGTCAGGCGGTTTTTTAGCTATTGGGTCATGCATGTCTTCTGTTACTCAAAATCAAGTTATCGCATTTATAATATCTGTAGTTGTTTGTTTTATTTTTCTATTAAGTGGAACAAATTTAGTTTTAGATTTTTTTAACACATGGTTACCGCAAGGTGCTGTAGATGCCATTGCATCATTAAGTTTTTTATCTCATTTCTCTTCACTAAGTAAAGGTGTTATAGATCTTAGAGATTTTATTTATTATATTTCACTAATTGGTGTTTTTATTTATATAAATGTAGAGCTAGTTAATATTAAGAAGGGCGGATAAGATGATCTCAGAAAAAAATAAATCAAAAGCACAAATTTTTCTTCTACTTATAACGTTCGTTCTTTTCATAATGCTTGCTAATAATGTATTTAAAGGTTTCCGATTTGATTTAACAGAAAACAAATTATATACATTGGGTGACGGCACTCTAAATATTATTAATAAATTAGACGACCAAATCATACTTAATTATTATTTTTCAGATAGTCTAACGCAAGAAGATACATATTTAAGAGCATATGCAAAACGTATAAAAGAATTATTAGAAGAATATCAGCTTCGCTCTAAAGGTAAAATTAAATTAAATATTATTGATCCTTTGCCATTTTCAGATGAAGAAGATGATGCAATGAAATACGGTTTGCAAGGTGTTCCATCCAAGACAAAAGAGGAAAATATATTTTTTGGTCTAGTAGCCGCTAACAGATATGACAGTTATAAAATAATTAAATTCTTCGACCCAGGTAAAGAAGCGATTATTGAATATGAAATTACCAAGGTTTTATATAGTATTCTTGAAATGAAAAAGCCCAAGATAGGTGTGATGACATCTTTACCCTTATTTGGAGGGTATAATTTTACTAAAAATGAACCTACGCCTGAGTGGGCTATTATACAGAAGTTAAAACCACTTTTTGATATTGAGCTGATTGATAAAAAAACAAAGAGTTTTGAAGAATTTGAGATATTATTTTTGGTGCATCCAAAAAAGTTATCAGATGAAAATAAAAAGAAAGTAATCGATTTTTATGATAATAAAGGAAGGATTCTAGTTTTGTATGATGTTTATTCTGAAGCTGATCCAGAATTTCAAGATCCAAGTCTTCCTCCGGCAGGAGGAGGCATACAGTCTTCAGATTTTCAAGAACTACTGGATAGAATAGGTATATCTATAGACTCTTCAAAAGTTCTTTTAGATAGAAAATATGCAATACCTGTTACATCTGCAAATTCTGAAAGGCCTATTAAGCATGCTGCTATATTGAGTTTTCCAAAAAGCTCATTTAATAAAAATCTGAATATTACAAATAAACTTAATTCACTTACATCAGCATTTTCCGGCTCAATTATCAATACTAATATGAGTAATAAGTTTACTCCTTTAATTTCTTCGAGTAGCGATTCTTCAGTTACAGAGAAAAATGTTTTTAGGTATATGCCAGATCCTTCAATACTATTAGATAAATACAAGGTAACTGCAGAAACCGAAGTATTTGCAGGACTAATAGAAAATAAAAATGAAAAAGCTATTGTAATTGCTGACGCTGATATTACAGCAAACTATTTATGGGTTAGAGTGCAAGATTTTTATGGAGAGCAGGTTTTAGTGCCATGGGCTAGTAACGGTGATTTAATAATAAACTCTTTGGACTATTTATCTGGTGGAAATACACTAGCAAGTATCACAAGTAGAGAGTCATTCTCGAGACCATTTACGGTAGTGGAAGATTTAAAACTTACGGCAGAAAAAATATTCAATACAGAAGAGGCAAGACTGCAAAATAAGTTAGCTCTGTTACAAAGTAAAAATAACGAGCTAACAGATAAAAATAGCGTTGATTACAGTGCTTTTCAACAAGAACTACTAAAGGTAAGAAAAGAACTAAGAGACGTTAGAAGAAATTTAAATAAAGAAATTGATGGTTTGGGATCTATACTTAAATTTGTCAATATTTTTCTGATGCCAATATTATTGACAATATTTATTGTGCTTTTTTCTTTTTATAGAAAAAGAAAAAAAAGTAAATGAAAAAATTACTTATAATAATCGCTATTCTTAGCTCTCTTATAATTGCAAATATATTAGTTAAGACTGAAAATTCTGAGTTAGATAAAGATATAAAAACTTTGTCAGAAGAAATTAATTTATTAGAACTTGCTTTATCATTCGAAATATTTAAAAAAGATAATAAAATAAAATTAACAAAAAAAAATTCTTGTTATAAAATTAAAAGCATTGATTATTGTGCGGACAGTAAAAAAGTTCAGCTGTTAAAGAAGTTTTTAAGTGGCAATGTTAAAGATATATATGAAAATAGAGAAGAAAATCTTATGAGATTAGGCTTTGATAACGTAGAAAATATAAGCACAATGATTATTAATGGCAACAAAACTTTATTTTTTGGTAATATAAATCAATATAACGAAATTTATGTTCTGCAAGAAGACAATATTTATAAAGTTGATTATTATAAAGGTATGCTTGAAACAACTACTAAACAATGGATTGATAAATCAAAACCAATTATAAATACAGTTGAGAATGATAAATTTAATATTTTAATTCATAAAAAAGCAAAGTTAAAACCGTGCTCTAACATTTCACACAAAGATCTTATAACAGATAAAAAATTTTCAACACTTAGGAATTCTTTTTTTGATCTATATGCGTCAGATGTGAAGGCAACACCAAATGAATATTATGTTAATGTGGTAAAAAACGACTCACTCTTTACAATATATTTAGAAAGCTCTAATTCAAAAAAAAATTTAAATCATTTTATGATTTGGAAAGAAAACCATTTGGTTTATTTTGCAGAAAGTGTATCTGATATGTTACCGAAATTAGCATTTGTCGTGCCCAACTCTGTTTACGATAATATAAGTATTTTTTGTAAAAAATAGATTTACTCTAAAGAATCAATAAATTTTTCAGCGTCTAGTGCTGCCATACATCCTGATCCAGCAGATGTGATTGCTTGTCTATAAATTTTATCGGTAACATCTCCAGCTGCGAATACACCACTTACATTTGATTGAGTTGCATAAGCAGAATCATTTTTTACAATGATATAACCCTCATCCATATCTAATTGATTAGTAAATATATCAGTATTTGGTTTATGGCCAATTGCAATGAATACTCCGTCAAAGCTAATATCTTGCTCACTTCCATCTTTTTTTGACTTAATAATCGCTGAAGTAACTCCCATATTGTCACCTTTAACCTCAGATAATTCGGAATCCCACATTATTTTAATATTATCTTTTTTAAAAAGTTTATCTTGTAATATTTTTTCAGATCTTAGGCTATCTCTTCTGTGTACTAAAGTTACCGATGAGGCTATATTTGACAAATACAAAGCTTCTTCTACTGCGGTGTTACCTCCACCAATTACACACACTTTCTTATTTTTATAAAAAAATCCATCACATGTGGCACAAGCAGACACACCTTTTCCTAAAAATTCTTTTTCACTATCTAGACCAAGATACATTGCGCTTGCTCCTGTAGTGATTATTAAAGCATCAGATGTATACACGTTATCATCGCCTTTGAGTGTCAAAGGCCTGCTTGTGAAATCAACTTCATTTATATGGTCAAAAATTATGTCGACATTATATTTGAGGGCATGTTTTTCCATTCTATTCATTAAATCTGGACCTTGAAGACCATCATGATCGCCAGGCCAATTATCTACATCTGTTGTTGTCATTAATTGGCCACCCTTACTTAAACCTGTAATTAATGTTGGTTTGAGATTTGCTCTAGCAGCATAAACAGCAGCTGTGTACCCAGCAGGACCAGAGCCTAAGATAATAAGCTTTGAGTGTTTTTTGTTATCCAATTTAATTTCCTATAAAGTATAATTGATATTAATAGAGTTAATCTATTAAGTTAATATTTAAGTTAAATATAGTATAATCTTGAAGAAAAAGGAAGGTGAAAAAAACTTATTTTTAATCTTTTTTCCCAAAATGTTTTTTTATATTATACGAGGTTTATATTTTTATATTTAAGGTAAAGCAAATTGAAAAATAGCTCAAAGAAAAAATCAAATACGAGCCCCGAGAAGAAATTTATATCGCAGACATTAAGAGAAGCTGTGCTGCTATTCTCATTCTCAACTTCTCTCTACATATATCTAACGCTTACAACATATCATAAAGATGATAGAAGCTGGATAAATTCATCTACCTCAGAATTACAAAATTTAGGAGGATTATTTGGATCCTACTTAAGTGAAACTTTATATTTTTTATTTGGACAAGGCGCATTTTTAATCCCACTTTTAATTATTTTTTCCGCAATGCTTTTATATAACAGAGGAAGGAACGATGAAACTCATAATAATTATTTTAGATATACAGGTTACTTTTTATTTTTATTGGGATCCTGTGCATTACTAAGTATTCATTCTTTATCTTCTGGTAAAGATTTAGAAGTTGGACCGGGTGGTTTATTAGGTGATTTTATAGCTACAGTTTTAACACGTAGCTTTGGAACCATCGGCGCAACAATGTTATTAGTTACTTTTTTTATTTCAGGGCTTACTCTTTGGCTAAAGCTTGAATGGATTTATATTTTTGAAGTTATAGGGGGGTATGGAATTAAATCAAAAGATATAATATTTTCACTTTTAAAGAAATCTTTTTTATATCTATTTAAAGATAAAAATACTATTGAGTTGAGCAAAGATATTGAGTTTAGGAAAAAATTAAAAAAATTAGAAAAAGTTAATGATATTAAGATTGAACCTGAAGTTAAGGTAACAAAATTTTCTGAGCGAGTTAATAAAGAAAAGCAAATGCCATTATTTGAAAATAAAAGCTCATCTAAATTACCGCCATTAAATCTTTTAAACGATCCTGATGAGAAATTCTCATCTTACTCAGAGGAAACCTTAAAAACTTTGTCGAAACTTTTAGAAATTAAGCTTGAAGATTATGGTGTTAAGGCAAATGTTGTAGCTGTACATCAAGGGCCTGTTATAACTAGATTTGAGTTAGAGCCTGAGGCAGGTGTAAAAGCTGGGAAAATAACAAATTTAGCAAAAGATCTTGCTAGAGCATTATCTGTTACAAATGTTAGGGTTGTAGAAGTTATCCCAGGAAAAAATGTTATCGGTATTGAAATTCCCAATGAGAATAAACAAATAGTAAGACTATCTGAGATTATAAAATCAGAGGAATTTGAAAAATCTAGCTCAAAACTTACTATTGGTTTGGGTAAAGATATATCTGGTCTACCTGTAATGACTGATTTAGCAAAAATGCCACATCTTTTAGTTGCTGGCACAACTGGGTCAGGTAAGTCTGTAGCAGTTAATTCTATGATATTAAGCTTGATATATAAATCCAACCCTGAACACGTAAGAATGATAATGATTGATCCTAAAATGCTTGAACTTGGTATATATGATGGGATACCGCATCTATTAACACCAGTTGTCACTGATATGAACTTGGCGGCTAATGCATTAACCTGGTGTGTAAAAGAAATGGAGAGAAGGTATAAGTTGTTGGCGAAATACAGCGTTAGAAATATAGATGGTTTTAATTCTAAGGTTAAAAATGACAAGGCAATAGAAGAAGAGTATTTACCACAAATTGTTATAGTTGTTGATGAATTTGCTGATTTATTTTTTGTAGTTGGTAAAAGAATTGAGGAGTTAATTGCGCGGTTAGCTCAAAAAGCTAGGGCTGCAGGAATACATTTAATATTAGCTACACAAAGGCCATCGGTCGATGTAATTACTGGGTTAATAAAAGCTAATATACCATCAAGGATAGCTTTCCAAGTATCATCAAAAACTGACTCAAGAGTAATTTTAGATCAAGGTGGGGCTGAAAATCTTCTGGGTAATGGAGATATGCTTTATTTGGAGAGTGGAAAAATGATACCCGAGAGAATACATGGAGCATTTGTTTCAGATAAGGAGGTAAAGGACGTAATAAATTATTTAAAAGAAGGGGTTGAGAATGAATACCTTGAAGAAATATTAGAGAATGCAAATAGTGACCTTAAGTCACTATATCAAGATAAAAATGATGACGATGACGATGATGAATTTTATAAGGACGCCGTAAATATAGTTATTGAGAGTGAAAAAGCATCAATTTCATATTTACAAAGAAGATTAAAAATAGGTTACAACAGAGCTGCGAGAATGATTGAAAAAATGGAAGATATGGGAATTGTAACTGCTATACAAAAAAACGGTACAAGAAATGTCATTAATAAAAAATAACCTTAAATACAGAATACTTTTATTATTCTTCTTAATAATTTTTTTTTCATGTCAAGAAACTTATGCATCTAAAGATTTTAATTATTTTAATTTTATAAAAGAGATGAAATCTTTCTCATCATCTTTCATACAAAATACATATAATGAAAATGGGCTATTAGTTACAACTAGCAAAGGAAATCTAACATATAAGAAAAAATCAAAATATGTATTAGAATATGAAGTCCCAAATAAAATAAAGTTTATTTCTGACGGTCAGTTAATTACAATTTATGACCAAGATTTAGAACAAGTTATTATTAAGAGCGTGCACGACAGTGAAAATAATAATATTGTAGACATTTTTACAAATGAAAAACTTATTAAAAATAAATTTGATCTAAAAATACTTTTCAAAAATAATGAGAACCATATTAATTTCTCCCCAATTGATAAAGATATAGAGAGCAATGATTTTTTGCTGATTATAAGGGATAATATGATTAAAAGTATTACATTTGTGAATGATTTTGATCAAAGTGTTATAATGAATTTCAATGGTTTTAAAATAAATGTTAGTATCCTAGATTCACTGTTTAAAATTGATATTCCAGATAGTTTTGACGTGATAATTGATAAATAAATAAGGAGTTATTATGGCTGAGTTAAGCTTATCTACAGAAATAGTTAATAAAGTACTAGAAGTTATTAAAGAGCACGATTCAACGTCTTCAGATCAATTGGTGGCTAGTCAGTACTTGGCTGCAATCATTGGATTTGTTGTTGCAAAGGAGAATTTTAGTGATGAACAAAGAAATGATGTTATTAATGAGCTTTCCTCTTTTATAAGGCATGTTGCTGATGATATACGTGGAGAATCTAATGGTACATCACCAGTAGCACCAGCAGGCGATTCTTTTGGAATTTGGAAACCAGAATAAATAAATGATTAAAATAATATCAATTGCTTTTGGTGGAGCTTTAGGATCATTAGCAAGATACTATTTATCAAATAGCACGTTAAAAAATATTATATTTTTAGATGTGCCGATTGCAGTTTTACTAGTAAATATTTTCGGTTCATTTGTATTTGGGTTATTTATGGGAGCACTAGAAAATAATATTATAGTTTCTGAGAATACAAAGTTTTTTTTAACAGCTGGGTTTTTAGCTGCATTTACAACTTTCTCTACTTTTGCTTGGGAGTCTGTTGTTCTCTTCCAAAATGAAATGTACTTAAAATTAATAGCTTATTGTTTGGCTTCAATTATTTTATCGATTGCTTTTTGTTTATTTGGCTATAATTTAGGAAAATAATATGCTTGACCCAAAAATTTTAAAAAAAGATATAGACTTGATAGTTAAAAATCTAGATAAAAAAAAATTTCATCTAGATAAAGATTTATTTTTAAATCTTGATTCAAATAGAAAAGATATTATTGCTGAAACAGAGAGTCTTCAAAGTAAAAAAAATATTTTATCAAAAGAAATCGGTTTTTTGAAATCAAAAGGAGAAGGTGCAGAAAATCTTACATCAGAAGTCGAATTAATAAATTTAAGTTTGAAGGATAAAAAAGAATTGCTTGATATTTCAGAAGTTAAGTTTAGAGATTTTCTTTTGAATGTACCAAATATTTTAGATAAAAATGTTCCTAGTGGCAACTCCGAAAAAGACAATAAAATTATAAAATTTTCCAAAGATAAAGATCTTGAAAAATTAAATAAAGTTAATTTTTCAGATCATAGTGAAATAGGAAAAGCTTTGAAATTATATGATAGCGATACAGCTTCTAATATATCAGGCTCAAGATTTTCTCTGCTATTCGGTTCTTTAGCTCAACTTCATAGGGCTTTAGGTTCTTTTATGATTGACACTCATATTAATGAACATAAATATACAGAAGTGAATGTCCCGTTAATTGTGAATTCAAAATCTTTGGTGGGAACCGGTCAGTTGCCAAAATTTAAAGATGATCTATTTGAAATAAAAAATAAAGATGATTTTTTTCTCATACCTACAGCAGAAGTTCCATTAACAAATATTTTTAAAGATAAAGTGCTCTCCGAAGATGATCTACCAATTATGTATGCATCTTTGTCTACATGTTTTAGGTCTGAAGCTGGTTCTTACGGTAAAGATACTAAAGGTCTTATTAGACAACATCAATTTGATAAAGTTGAGTTAGTTAATGCTGTTAATCCTGATTCTTCTGAAGAATCTCTGAATACTTTAATTTCGCATGCAGAAAAAATACTTGATTTATTATGTCTTCCATATAGAAAAATTCTTTTGTGTTCGGGAGATACAGGCTTCTCTTCATCTATAACTTATGATTTAGAAGTTTGGATGCCATCGCAAAACTCATATAGGGAAATTTCCTCTTGTAGTAATTTCAAAGATTTTCAATCTAGAAGAATGAATATTAAATATAAGAATAAGCTTACTAAGAAAAAAGAATATATCCATACATTAAATGGATCTGGTTTAGCCGTTGGTAGAACGCTTGCTGCTATTATTGAGAATTTCCAAAATGACAATGGTGATATAGAAATTCCTGAAATTCTTAGGCCTTATATGAATAATATGAAGTTTATTAAAAGTCATAAATAAAAGGTTATGTGAAAATGTCTGGAAACTTAGAATGGATAGGTGTTAGAGATAAATCAGGAGATATTAAAAGCACTGAAAGTGTAATGGCATTAGAGGGTAGAGGTCTTCAGGGTGATAAAATAACGCTAAAAAAATCAAAAAAAAGACAAGTTACTTTGATGCAAAAAGAGCATATCTCTGTTATCTTGTCGCTAGCACAAGAACAAGATCAATCTAAGATAAACAGAATAGAGTATTACTTTAAAAGAAATTTATTAATTTCAAAATATAATATTGACAATCTTAAGGGTAAATACTTTAGAATTGGTAAAGCAAAATTTTTTGGTACTGGTGACTGCAAACCATGCAAAAAGATTGAAATACTGCTCGGAAAGACTATGTTAGATGCAATGCAAGGTATGGGTGGAATAACTGCATCTGTAGTTGAAAGTGGTGAAATAAAAATTAATGACAATTTATATTTGGAAGTAAATTAATGAGAACTTATTATTGCAATGAAATAAATGAATCACTTGTTGAGCAGGAAGTTCAGGTTTGTGGATGGGTTAATAAAATTAGAGACCATGGAGGTGTTATCTTCATTGATCTTAGAGATATTAAAGGTTTAGTCCAAATAGTCGTCAACCCTGATGATCCAATATTGTTTAAAATTGCAGAATCAATAAGAAGCGAATTCATAATATCAGCAACTGGTTTACCAAGATTGCGTCCACCTGAATCAGAAAATCTTAAAATAGATTCTGGGAAAGTTGAAATCGTGTCTTCAAAAATAAAGATATTATCAATAGCTGAAACACCTCCATTCCAATTTAACGATGATGTAAATGAAGACAATCGATTAAAATATCGCGTTCACGATTTAAAAAGTGAAAAAATGCAAAAAAATTTAATGCTTAGAAGTAGTGTTGCAAATTTAATAAGAAAGTTTTTACAAGAAAGTGAATTTTTAGAAATGGAAACCCCAGTTCTTACAAAAGCAACTCCTGAAGGTGCTAGAGACTATTTGGTTCCTAGTAGAGTAAATCAAGGTCAATTTTATGCTTTACCACAATCACCGCAGCTGTTTAAGCAAATGTTGATGATGTCCGGGTATGAAAAGTATTATCAAATAGCAAAATGTTTTAGAGATGAAGATTTAAGAGCAGATAGACAGCCAGAATTCACGCAATTAGATATGGAAATGTCTTTTGTTAATGAAGATAAGATTATTAATCTGATTGAAAGATTATTTGTTAAAATTTTTAAAGATATATTAAAAATTGATATTAGTTTACCTATCTATAGAATTACATATTCTGAATCAATGGACAGATTTGGCTCTGATAGACCCGATTTAAGAATACCTTTCGAGATAAAAAATATTAGTAGTATCCTGGGTGGGTGTGGTTTTAAAGTTTTTTCTGACCCGGCAGGCAAGGCTGGCTCAAAAGTAAGTGCCTTATGTATACCTTCATCTGCTAAATTATCCAGAAAAGATATTGATGGGTATACAGATTTTGCTATATCTAAAGGATCGCAAGGATTAGCTTACATAAAATGCAATGACGTAAATGATTTAGAGAAAGGCTTGCAGTCACCAATTGTCAAATTTCTAGATACCAAAATTATTAAAGAAATATTGATCAATGTAAATGCAAAAAATGGCGATATAATATTTTTTAGTGCTGGAAAAGAAGATTTGGTTAATACAATATTAGGCTCATTGAGAAATAAAATTGCTGAAGATAAAAATTTAATTGAGGATTCTTGGAAGTTTGTATGGATAACAGATTTTCCAATGTTCGAACATGATGTGGAAACAAAAAAATGGAAATGTTTGCATCATCCATTTACCATGCCAAAATTTAATAATAAGAGTGATATTTTAAATGCACCAGAAAAATTATTATCTCATTCATATGATCTAGTTCTAAATGGAACAGAATTAGGTGGAGGATCTATAAGAATTAATAACATAGATATTCAAAATTCTGTTTTTAAAGTTCTTGGTTTAGATGATCAAGAAATAAAAAGCCAATTTGGTTTCTTTTTAGACGCAATGAAATATGGTTGCCCACCGCACGGTGGTATTGCATTTGGTTTAGATAGAATTATTATGCTAATGACAAAATCAAATTCAATAAGGGAAGTAATTGCCTTTCCAAAGACGCAAACTGCATCATGCTCTTTGACTGGAGCTCCAGCAACTATTAGTAAGACACAGATTTCTGACCTTGGTTTAAAACATACAAATAAAGATTTAAAAAAATGAAAAAAATTCCAAAATCTATATTAATAATTATTTACACTAAAAATAAAGATGTTTTGCTCTTAAAAAAAATTAATGACAAAGATATGTGGCAATCAGTAACAGGAAGTATGCAGGAAAATGAGACTGCTTTAGATGCAGCTAAGAGAGAGTTGTTAGAAGAAACTGGCCTAAATTCTGATAACTTAATTGATTGTAAAAAAGAGTATGTTTTTGAGATTTATGAAATGTGGAGACATAAATATGATGATGGAGTTACGCATAATACAGAGCACGTTTTTAAGCTTGAGCTTGATGATATAATTGACATTAATATGGATAAAGAAGAGCATGATTCTTATGTGTGGTTGCCAAGAGTCAAAGCAGCAGAGAAAGTTTTTTCTCATACAAATAGACAAGCTATATTTGATTTAATTTAAATTATGAAAAGGTAGAGTTTATATGGCAGGACATAGTAAATGGGCGAATATACAGCATAGAAAAAAAAGACAGGACAATAAGCGCGGAAAATTATTTACAAAGCTTATAAAAGAAATAACAGTCGCTTCAAGAGAAGGTGGTGGTGATGCTGATTCTAACCCAAGATTAAGATTGGCTCTTGATAAGGCATTTTCTGGAAACATGAATAAAGAGACTGTGGAAAAAGCTATAAATAGAGGTACTGGCAACCTTGAGGGTGTTAATTATGAAGAATTAATATACGAAGGCTACAGTTCATCAGGTGTCGCAGTAATAGTTGAGTGTGTTACAGATAATAAAAATAGGACTGTAGCAGAGGTAAGGCATGCTTTTTCAAAATTCTCAGGAAACTTAGGTAGTTCAGGATCGGTGTCTTATTTATTTAAAAAAGTTGGCATTATCTCTTACGAAGACACAAATAAGGGTGATGAAATTGTAGATTTGGCAATAGAAAATAATGCTTCTGATGTTATTCAAGATAATAATTATGTTGAAATTCAAACAGATAAAGACGATTACTTGAATATAACTAAGGTATTAAAAGAAAATAATTATATATTTGATAATGCTGAATTAGAAATGATTGCAGATACTAAGATTGAATTAGATTCTGAAGGAGCTGAATCTTTTATGAAATTTACTGATGCTCTTGAAGAGCTTGATGATGTTCAGAATGTTTATACAAATGCTGAATACACAGGAGAATTGGATTAAAGTTATTAATGTTTAACATACAAGAGGTATTATAATGTCAAAAATGCAAAGAGATAAAGGTAAGCGCTTTGAAAGAGAAGTTGTTAATACTCTTAAAGAATCAGGCTTTTATGATGCCAAAAGAGTTCCTTTGTCAGGTCTCCAGGAAGGATTCAAAGGTGATGTTATTTTAAAAAGAAACGAGTCATCAAGAGAATTACTTGGAGAGTGTAAAAGTCGTGCTGGTGGCTTTAAATTAATTTATGATGCAAAAGAACAAGATAATGCTGATATATTATTTATTAAACATGATAGAAAACCTGTTTTAGTAGTAATGTCCTTAGAAGATTATATTAAAGGTGACTTTTAAATAAAAGAATTTTTTTAAAAAAATATATTAACTTTTATTTAAACTCTATGGATGATACTAGTTAGCCATCTTGATTAAGATGAGCAGCTAATATGTGATATACCAGCGATATCAAAGAACTTAGAAGGCTTTTCTTTATAGAATTTTTTTTCTATTTCAGTAGATTGCTCAGTGTATGGATCAGTCATAACATCTTGCAACTCTATTATAAGCGAATAATTTTCTTTTTCAGCTTCTTCATAAGCAGGAACAAGAAACCATTCTCTTAATGTGTATTTTGGGTTAACTTTTTGCATTTCCTTAGATAGTTTTTCTGATGATTCGGTTGTAGTTGCGTTGGTATCCTTGCAATTTGTATTATTAATGAGGGATTTCCATTTTCTCAGCCATTCGGACCAATCATTTAAAATTTTATCATCCAGTGTCTCTTTATTGTAAAAGCTTTTTGTAAGTAGCGAAATATTATCAGGTACGTGAGAAAGTTCGCGAAAAAAGATAGTATAATCAACAGGTGTTTTTACCATTAATTTCATAAGTTCATCGAATATACTCTTATTAAAAGTTTGTAATCCAAGTTTTGAAGCCCACATCTTTATCATTTCTTCTTGCATGATATTAGAAAATTCACCTCGTATCTCCTTAAGCTCGTCTAGTTCGTTTTTATGTGACTCAAGTAAAGGTAGAAGTGCTATGCAAAACATATGAAAATTACGCTCGGCAGCTTCAGGTTGATTAAGAAATGAAAAGTGAACTCCGCCGCCTGTCCATGATTGATATTTGGGGTCAAATTTATCCATGAATCCAAATGGACCATAGTCTAGCGTAAAACCTCCTGCTGCACAGTTATCACCATTAAAGTTTCCTTGACAATAACCAACGCGAATCCAATTTGCCACAAGTGATGAGAGTCTTTTTCGGAATTCGTGCGCTAGTAATACAATTTTTTTCTCTATGGCTAAATTTCTATCAATAATATTATTGTATTCACGATCAATTAAGTGCAACACTATCATTTCAAGTTCTTCCAAAGCTTTTGGATGTTCGTTTTTTCTGGCACGACGACCAAAAAGTTCAAGTTGACCTACGCGAATAAAAGAAGGCGCAACTCGTGTTGAAATAGCAACAGATTCTTCTATCATAACTTCAGGATCTCTAGAATGCGAATTACTTAGAAACCATGGTCGCTCAACTTTTTCTGTTTGTGATACGTATAAACTCAAAGAGCGTGTTGTTGGGATTCCGAGAGCATACATATGTTCCTGAGCCAAAAACTCTCTTATGCTTGAGCGAAGAACCGCTCGACCATCAGCCCCGCGACAGTAAGGTGTTCTTCCAGCACCTTTAAGTTGCATTTCCCAGCGTTTTCCACCTATCAAAGCTTCTAGGATAGATATAGCTCGACCATCACCATATCCATTTCCTGTTTTAAAAGGACATTGCTCATAGTATTCTGTGCCGTATATAGAAAGAGCATATCCTGTTGCCCAACCTA
>JABHAT010000011.1 GCA_018674175.1 Gammaproteobacteria bacterium
ATACTATTAAATCCACAACAAGTAAAAAGATTACTAACTTCAGAAGTTTCTCCCAGAAGATATTGAGTATCTGGTGTAAATGACTCAGGGCCTGAAAAAAATTTTCTAATTCCAGCAGTTTCAAGCATGGGTAACCTTTGAAATGATTTTTCTAAATAAGGCTCAAAGTGATCAAAATCATCTGGAAATTCTCCAAAGGAAAAATCTTCTGGAACTACCCCTGTATCTTTAAAAGCAGGTTTTGCATTAGGTTCAAAAATTCCAACTAACATTTTTCCAGCATCCTCTTTTAAATATAGGCATGAATTATAATCTCTCAAAACAGGTAAATTCTTAGGCAATTTATCTAATGGTTCAGTTATTATATAAAAATGTTCATTTGGATATAAGGGAATACTCACACCAATATCTTCACCTATTTGTCTTGACCACATACCTGTTGCCATAACAACATATTCACAATCAATTTTACCAAACTTTGTTTTTACTCCAATAATTTTCTTGTTTTTTATTAATATTTTTTCAACAGGAGTTTTTTCATATATTTGAGCACCTTCTATTCTTGCAGCTTTTGCCAGAACATTAGTTACTCCCACAGGATCAGCTTGCCCATCTTCTGGCATATATACTCCACCTAAAATATCTTTTTCATTTATCACTGGATATAATTCTTTAATTTTTTCTCTACTTACTGATTCCACATTTACATCAAATAATTGTGCTGAAGTTGCCTGTCTTAATAGTTCTTGTAATCTTTCTTTAGTGCTTGCAACTGTAATAGCTCCATTTTGTTTTAATCCAGTTGATAACCCAGTTTTTTTTTCTAATTCTTTGTATAAATTTAAAGAATATTTTCTAAGTCTTGTAATTGTAGATGAGGCTCCTAATTGGCCAACTAAACCTGCTGCATGCCAAGTAGTTCCAGATGTAAGTTGATCTCTCTCAAGTAATACTGTGTCTTTCCAACCATATTTGGCAAGATGATATGCCACTGAGCAACCAGCAACACCGCCACCAATTATGACAACTTTAGCTGTCGTAGGTATTTTTTTAAACATCTTAATTTAATTAATAAATATTAATTAAAGAATATTATTGATTTATGACTTTGTAAATCTACTTATGTTGGATCCTTCTTTTTTAATTTCACTGTTAATCCACTCATAAGTTCTTTTAAGACCATCTTTTAATTTTATTTGGAAGGACCAATTTAAAACCTTTTTCACTAAATCATTATTGCTTGAACGTCCTCTTACACCTTTGGGCTTATCAAGTTGATATTCAAGTTCTATCTTTTTTGTGTCAGAAATTTCTTTAATAATTTCAATCATCTGATTTATCGAAACTTGCTCATCACTGCCTATATTAACTGGTTCTGAATGATTTGACTCAAATAATCTTAATGTCCCTTCTACGCAATCATCAATGTATAAAAAAGTTCTTGTTTGTTTACCATCGCCCCAAACTTGTATTTTGTTATCATTATTTGCTTTTGATCTTATAATTTTTCTACATAATGCAGCAGGGGCTTTTTCTCTGCCACCATCATAAGTACCATAAGGCCCATAAATATTATGATATCTGGCAATACGTACCTGGATTCCATAATCTTCCATAAAATGTCTACACATTCTTTCACTAAATAATTTTTCCCATCCATAACCATCTTCGGGGTCTGCTGGATAAGCATTTTCCTCTTTAAGTCCCTCAATAAAAACGTCTTGTTGCATAGTTTTGTTATATGCACATGCACTAGATGAAAAAAAATATTTTTCTACTTTATCTTCCTTGCAAGCTATTAATAAATTAGTATTTATTAAAACAGACTGCATACACTCAGCTTTATTATTTTCTATAAATCCCATACCTCCCATGTTACATGCCATATTAAAAACATAATCAATATTTTTAGTTATTTTTTTACAATTTGAAATATCTTTCATATCCGTAGAATAATAATTTTCTACTTTATCAAAATCTTGAAACCAATATTCTTTTGGTTTTATGTCGCATGCAACAATAGAATTACCATTAGATAATAGCCTGTTTATTAAATGGCCTCCAATAAAGCCTCCTGCTCCAACTACTAAAATATTTTTAC
>JABHAT010000021.1 GCA_018674175.1 Gammaproteobacteria bacterium
AAATTAGAGGCTTTGAAAAAAAAGCGTGAACTAGAAAAAGAAAAGAAAAAAAAATTAGCCGCACAAAAAAAGCGTGAACTAGAAAAAGAAAAGAAAAAAAAATTAGCCGCACAAAATAAAAAAGATGAAATTGATAGGCTTAAAAAAGATGAAGAAACAAAGCTTGCTGATTATGAGCTTAAAAAATTAGAAAATGAGTTGATGGAAATAGATAGAATTGAGTCCTTGATCAAGCAACAAATTCTTAGAAACGCTCAGTTAACTGATGCCGAATCAAGATATATACTCACTATAAAAGCTAAGATTGAAAATAATTGGCTGATACCGCATGACGCAAAGCATGATAGAATTTGTACTGCTATTGTTAATCAGTTGCCTAGTGGGAAGGTAACAAGTGTTGAAATACACGGTTGTCAGGCCAATGTGCTATACATAGAGTCTCTGGTAAACGCAGTTTGGAAATCTAGCCCCTTACCAGTAGCACCAGATATTGAAGTTTTTCAGGAAAATATTGTTTTGCAATTTGAGGGTCAAAATAAGTGAAAAAAATAATTCTATTATTAATTGTACAGTTGTTTATAACTTCTAAATCTTATTCAGAGTTAACAATAAAGATTGATAGGGCGGAAATAGGTGCTTTGCCGATCATGGTGCACATTAATCAAGATTCGAAGAATTATCCGGCAAAAGAATTCAAAGATATTATTGAAAATGATTTATATGGTAGCGGATATTTCAATGTCCTGGATTCATTAAAAGTTAAAAACACTATAAAAAATAAAAGTACACAGTATGCGCTTTGGAATCTTGCTGGAGCTAACTATTTCCTAAAAGCAGATATTTATAGTAATGCAGGCAAGGATTTTATTAAATTTGAGCTCCATAATGTCATAAAGAAAAATATAACTATTTCATACAAGATTAACTTAAATGAAAAAAGCAACATAAGAAAAATATCTCATACAATTAGCAATGTTATTTTTGAAGATATTACTGGAATTAAGGGAATTTTTGATACTAAGATAGCTTATATTAGTACCGAAAAACTTGAAAATAGAAAAATTTATAAATTACATGTCGCAGACATTGATGGCTTTAATTCTGTTGCTATATATAAATCATCTAAACAACTTATGTCACCAACTTGGTCGCCAAAAAATGATAAAATTGCATACGTTTCATTTGAGAATAATAGACCTCAAATATTTATTCAAACACTATCGACTGGAGAAAGAATAAAGCTTTTAGATGGCAACAAGTCTTCAAGCGCTCCAGCCTGGTCCCCAAATGAAAAATTTATGGCGTACACATCATCAGTAAATGGCAATTTAGAAATTTTTATATATAATTTTTCTAAAAAATCTATTTCAAGGTTTACTAACAGTATTGGTATAGATACAGAAGCTGAGTGGGGTCCGAAATCAAAGAAAATATATTTTACTTCTGATAGAAGTGGCAGGCCTCATATATACTCTAAACCTGTAAGAAGGGGTAACGCAAAAAGGTTAACTTTTGATGGTTCTTATAATGCGGATGCTAATGTATCTTCAGATGGAAAATTTCTATCTATCGTGCATAACGGTGGCAATGGTCATAAAATAGCAATTTATTCTTTAGATGATAAATATTTAAAAGTAATTTCAAAAGGAAGACTTGATGAGGCCCCAAGTTTTGCTCCAAATAATAAAATGGTTTTATTTGCTTCAAAAAAACTTCATAAAGGTATCCTTGTTGCAACGAGTAATGATGGTAGAATAAGAAAAGAAATTGAGTTAGTTGGTGAAGACGTTAGAGAGCCAATATGGTCTCATTAATATAAATAAAGGAGGTAGGCTGTGTTTAAAGGATTCGTAAAAAATTTAGTTATATTATCTGTAATTATATTTATAGCAGGCTGCAGTATGCTTCCTAAAAAAGATCCTGATGTAATTATTACAACGGAACCAATGCTGACAAAACCTCAAGAAGGTGAAATAGACAAAATTACTACAGCAGATAGCATTAATTTGGATTTTGTAGATGACGAAGGTCTGACTCTTGGAAATAATATAATATATTTTGATTATGATAAATATTCTGTAGATAAAAAAGAAGATAAATTAATTATAAAAAAATATTCTAGTTATATGAAAAAATATAGAAATTCCACAGTAAGAATTGAGGGGCATGCTGATGAGAGGGGTTCTAGAGCATACAATTTAGCTCTAGGTGAGAAAAGAGCAGAAAATATTAAAGAAATATTACTCATTAACGGAGTTTCAAAAGACTCTATAGAAGTAGTAAGTTATGGAGAAGAAAATCCAGCTACCGAAGGTGCAAATGAAGACGCTCATTCATTGAATAGAAGGGTGGAAATTGTATTTAGTAACTCAGGAAAATAGCGTGATTAAAAAAATATTAATTTTTATTTTTATTTTTACAATTTCTGCAAATTCATTTTCTGAAGATAACGATGTTTTAATGAGGATGTACGAAAGACTTGAGATGATTCGTATGCAAATGCAGCAGTTAACTGAAGAAAACCAACAACTTAATAACAAAATATCAACTTTACAAGATCAACAAGATAGACTTTATCAAGATTTGTCAAAAAAAATCCAAACATTAAAAGATGAACTTAATAAAAAAAATAATATAAGTAATGACGATGACAGATTATTAGAAGGCGAAAAAAAAACTAAACAAAAAAAAGATATAATTAAGAAAATAGAAAGTGTTATACCAAAAGATGAGTATGAATTAGATCTTGCTAAACCCTATGTAAATAATAATTTTAAAAAAAAATTAACAGAATATCAGTCGAAGAATGAGATTGAATTGTATAGAAGTTCTTTTCAATTAGTTAAAAATAAAAAATATGATGAATCAATAGATTCTTTTAGTGCTTTTTTATATCTTTTTCCTGAAAGTAAATATGCTTCAAATGCTCAGTATTGGTTAAGTGAATCAATTTATGCTTTAGGTGATTACGTCAATTCAATGATAAATTTTGCTAAAGTTGTGGAAAACTATCCTAATAGTAGCAAAATTGCTGATGCTAAACTTAAAATTGGATATTGCTATTATTCAATAAAAAAATGGAAAGAAGCTAGATTTATTTTATCAAGTATTATGAAAGATTATCCAAACACAAGTCTTTCGCAGCTAGCTGATAAAAAAATTAAGAGTATGGATGCTGAGGGTAGATAAAATATATAATTATGAAGAATGATCCTAGCGTATCTATAAACGAGATTTTCTACTCAATACAGGGTGAGGCAAAAAACACAGGAAAGCCGACAGTGTTTATAAGGACTGCAGGCTGTCCATTTAGATGCTCATATTGCGACACTGATTATGCATTTACAGAAGGTAAGCAGAAAAAAATAAGTGAAGTTATTAAGTATGTAAAAAAATTTGATACAAAATATATTACAGTTACAGGCGGAGAGCCTCTAGCTCAAAAAAACATTAAGAATTTATTAGAATTATTAATTAGCAATTCATACGATATTTCTTTAGAAACAAGTGGTTTAATTGATATAAGTAGTGTTCCTGAGGATATAGAAATTGTTATGGATATTAAAACTCCATCCTCAAACGAAGAAAGTAAAAATATAAAAAAAAATTTATCAATTATTAAAAAAACAGATGTACTTAAGTTTGTAATTGGAGATAAAAATGATTACGAGTGGTCAAAAGAAGTATTGTCAGAGAACAATTTGATAAACTTTAGCAATATATATTTTTCTCCTGTTCATGATTTACTTAAGCCAAAGGATATAGCTAAATGGATTTTAGATGATAATTTAAAAGTAACTTTGCAACTTCAAATACATAAATATATTTGGGGAAATGAAAGGGCAAGATAATGATAAATAATAAAGCTATTATTATTCTCTCTGGGGGCATGGATTCAGTTACAACTTTAGCTTTGGCTAAAGATAAAAAATTGGATTGTTATTCCTTAACTTTTAACTATGGTCAAAAAAGTATTTCAGAAATTCATGCAGCTTCTTATTATTCTAATAAATATAAGTGTATTGAACATAAAGTTTTTGATATTAACTTTAATGATTTTACTAATTCCGCGTTAACAAATAATAGTATGGGTGTAATTGACGATTCTAAAAAATTAATACCCGCTACATACGTTCCAATGAGGAATATAATATTTTTATCCATAGCATGTTCTTGGGGAGAAAATATCGGAGTAGATAATATTTTTATCGGCGCAAATGCTATTGATTATTCTGGTTATCCTGATTGCAGAGAAAATTTTTTAGATGCTTATGAAAAAATGATTAATTTAGGTTCTAAAACTGGCTCGGAAGGTGGAAAATTTAATATTTTTAGACCTTTGGTTAACATGAGTAAAATTGATATAATTAAACTTGGTCAAAGCTTAGGTTTGGATTACACAAATACTGTCTCTTGCTATCAAGCAACAGAAAATGGAGAAGCGTGTGGTTTGTGTGAATCATGTGTTTTTAGAAAAAATGCTTTTCTTAATAATGGACTCAAAGACGAAACCATATATATTTAATCTTAATAGTGGTTTATAATTAATTTGTTAGATTAATTAAAATTTTGTATAAAAAATATTTCTTGTTAAATAGGCAATCAACTGTACAATCTCAAACTTATTGGGGCGTTAGCTCAGCATGGTAGAGCACCGGCCTTTTAAGCCGAGGGTCATAGGTTCAAATCCTATACGCCCCACCAATTTGAAAAGTTTGCTATAGTTATAATTGATAACTTAATGGTTATATAATGCAAAATACAAGCGTATACAATGTTTTAAAGTATAGCTTAATAGCTTTCCCATTAGCTTTTGCTGGAATTCCAATCTATCTTCATGCTCCAGACTATTATTCAGCTAACTTGGGCTTAGAAATCGAAATAATAGGATTTTCTTTGCTTTTTTTAAGAATTTTTGATGCATTTTTAGACCCTTTAATTGGTTTTATTAGTGACCGTTATTTTAGTTTTAGAGACAAAATTATTTATTTAGGTTCATTTCTTTTAATTTCTGGTTTTTGGATGATTTTTCATCCTGTAACCGCAAATATAATAACTTGGTTTTGCTTAAGTGTATTTGTATGCACTTTAGGTTTTAGCATTCTATCGATTAACCTCCAAGCCTTTGGAGGCCTATGGGATATACCTAGAGATAAAGTAACAAAGGTCATAGCTACACGAGAAAGCATAGGGCTTATGGGTCTTTTAATCTCTGCAGTTACACCAACGGCTTTGTATTTACTCTACGGAGAGGAAAGCTTTCATGTATTTTCTATTTTTTTACTATTGATAATGATTATTACTTTAATTTGCTTTTCTAGTTGGTATAAATCCTCAGAAATTAAAAAACCTAAAAAAATATTAAAAAAAGGTGTATTTAAAATTATTCTTAAAAATAAAAATGTAAAGTTATTTTATACTTCTTACTTATTAAGTGCTTTTGCTGCGTCCATACCAGCAACCTTAATTATTTTTTATGTGAGAGATTACCTGCTTGCTGAGAGTTTTCTGGGTTATTTTTTAGTAGTCTATTTTGCTAGCGGAGCTATATCTATGCCCTTATGGAGATTTTTATCTAATAGATATACATGCCATCAAGCGTGGCTTTTTAGTATGGTATTAGCAATAACTTCATTTATTTGGGCATATTTTATTCAGCCCCAAGATATTACTGGTTTTTTTATAATTTGTTTGTTCTCCGGCATGTCTGTTGGAGCTAATTTAGCTTTACCATCTTCTATTATTGCTGAATACATTTATGAAAATAATCATGAAGAGTATGCCGCAAGTTATTATTCTATAAATAATTTTTTATCTAAATTTTCTTTGGCAATAGCTGCTGGCACAGCTTTACCAATACTTGGTTTTATGGAATACCAACCTGGCACTCCAAGAGTTGATAATTTGTTCCCTATAACTTATGCAGTTATACCTTGTCTTATTCAAGCTATAGCAATAATTTTTATTTTTCGACTTATTAAATTAAAAAAAATATAGGTATTTTCTTAAATGTTTCCTATGCGTATATTAAATGTATGTATTTTATTGTAGTAAAAAATGTATTACTATAGAGGTATAATAAAATCAAAAACAAAACTAAGATAAATTAGTTATAATTGATGCGCAATTATTAATTTCTGAGAGTGGAGAAAAGGAGAGGAAATGTCAGCTAAACCAAAAGATTTTGCAAATTCAGTGGTAAATTATATTCCAAAAATTAAACCACCTGAAGGGCATTCTATTCATCATATAAGTTGTCCTCATGATTGCCCAGACACATGTTCAATGTTAGTCACAAGAGACGATACAACAGGTAAAGCCGTAAGTGTTCAAGGTGATCCTTCACATCCTATTACAAGAGGCTATTTATGTAATAAAGTTAATCATTATATAGATTTAGTTTACAACGAAAATAGAGTTTTATATCCGCATAAAAGAGTTGGGCCAAAAGGACCTGGTGCGAAATTTGAAAGGATTTCATGGGATGAAGCGTTGGAAGTTATTACAGACGATTTTAAAAAAACTATTTCGGAATACGGAACTGAAGCTGTCCAACCATTCTCATACTCTGGAACACTTGGTATGTTGGGTTACTGGACCATGGATAATAGATTCTGGAATAAGATGGAAGCTGCTAGATTAGAGCAATCTATTTGTATTTATGCAGCCATGTGGGCAGGTCTATACACTTATGGAGTTGCTAATGGTCCTCATGTTGGTGAGGCAGCAAGAGATGGTTGCAAGTTGATGATTTTGTGGGGCGCTAATTTAGTAAGCACTGGTGTTCACTCAATTCCATTTATTAGGGAAGCAAAAGATAGAGGAATGAAATTAGTAGTAGTTGACCCCAGAAAAACTAGAACAACAATGTTTGCTGATGTTCATATTCAGCCAAAACCAGGAACAGATACATTTTTGGCAAATGCCATGATGAAAGTTATGGTTGATAAAAATTTACATGATGTTGATTTTTTAAATGAGCAAACACTTGGCTGGGAAGAGTTTGTTGAAAAAATATTGCCAAAGTATACTTTGGAAGAAGCAGAAAAAATTACTGGAGTAAAAGCTAAAGATATTGAAGATTTGGCAGTCGAGTATGCTAACACTAAAAAATCTTATATAAGGGCAAACTACGGATTAAATAGGCATCAAAATTCTGGGCAAATGTGTAGGGCAGTATTAATTTTACCTTGTTTTAATGGATCTTGGAGAGAAGAAACTGGTGGAGTTGCTTTTGGGCAGCTTGAGGAGATGTGGCTTCGTTTTGATCTTGCCAAACTACAAAGACCCGATTTAGGTAATAGAGCTGAAAAAAGAATTATAAATATGGTGCAAATTGGAAGGGCATTAGCAGATAATATTGGTGATGCCGGTGAACAATTAGACCCACCTATTAAATCTCTTTTTGTTTATAACAGTGATATTGCTAATTGCACTCCAAACTCTGGTAACGTTAGAAAAGGTATGAGTAGAGATGATATATTTATTGCAGTACATGACACATTTTGGACTGACTCATGTATGTATGCAGACATTGTCCTTCCCGCAGATACAGCGCTTGAAAGAACTGACTGTCACTGGGCATATGGTTCGTGGTATTTAGGAATAAACAAACCAGTTATAGAGCCTCAGGGAGAAAGTGTTAGAAATACAGAATTATTTAGAATGTTGGCAGATAAAATGGGTTACGTTGACTCTACTGATAACGCATTCACTCAGACTGATGAAGAGATTATAAAAGATATCCTTTTAGAGGCTGAGAACGAAGACGGCGAAAGATTTAATTGCTTAACTGAGGGCATAAATTACGATGACGTAGTTAAAAATGGTTGGGCTAGAGCTTCTACAAATTCAAAAAGAAGAGACTTTTTGAATAGTGGATGGGCAACACCTAGTGGTAAAATAGAAATTAAATGCGAAGCTATTACGGCTGAATATCCTGATGTAAGTCCTTTTCCTGAATATGTTCCAGAAATAAAAGGGCAGTATGATCCTTTAAAATCTAAGTACCCTATACAAGTTTTAAGTAGTGCTTCACATTATTTTATAGGAGACTCTTTTCAATCAGTGCCAAGATTGCAAGCTATGCAATCAAGACCAACAGTAGAGCTTAGTGTGAATGATGCAAAAGCAAGAGAAATAAAAGATGGTGATCTTGTGCGTTTGTATAATGAGCAAGCAGACACATATTGTTATGCTGTTATAATTGACGGATTATTAGACGGGGTATGCGCTACACAAAAGCAATTTAAAGGTAGTAATACTCCTAACGGTTTGAATGTTAACAATTTAAATACTGAGATGCTAACTGATTTTGGTAAAAGCCCAACATTTTATTCTGTACTAGTAGAGATTGAAAAAGCTAGTGAAGAAATGTGTAAAGAAGCTATTAAGCAAGGAGCGTAAATGTCATCAAAAATTGATTTTGTATATCCAAATAATGGAGTGCCTCATTCAAAAACAAATGTTGAGTCCGCACCTCAATCAGATGTTCAAAACAGCAGAGTTAAAATAAAAAATGCTATTATAACATCCCAAGAAAATTTGACAGATGATACATTTCTGTTAACTGTGAAATTAGATAATAACGAAGTATTAAATTCCCATGCTGGCCAGTATGGAACATTAAAAGCCGATGAACTTGATAAACCAAGAGCTTTTTCATTTGCAAAGTCACCAACAAGCGAAAAAAAAGGAGAATTTAGTTTTTTTATTAAACAAGTTCCTGGAGGCTTGTTTTCAGAATACTTAAAAGAAAACAGAACTGGTCAAAAAATTGTGCTATCAGGCCCAATGGGTCAATTTAAAATTGATGAGTCAAATGAGGATATGATTTGTATAGCAGGTGGTAGCGGCATGAGTGCGATCAATGCGATAGTAGAGGAAGCTGCACATAATAAAGTTAAAAGAAATTGTTATTTCTTTTATGGGGCTAGAGCACAAAAAGATTTATATCTGGTAGACGAGATATCTAAGATTTCTGAAAAATGGGCAAATGGGTATACGTTTAAATTTATTCCAGTACTGAGCGAAGAACCAGAAGATTCAGATTGGAAAGGTGGAAGAGGTTTTGTTACAGATTATTTTAAAGACAATTATCTTAAAACTGGTGTTGTTAAAACAGAGTCATGCAAAGCTTTCTTTTGTGGACCTCCTCCCATGATTAATGCAGGAGCAAAAGTTCTCGAAGAAGCAGGTGTATCTCAAGACTCAATGTTTTTTGATAAATTTGAAGACGCAAGATCTCCAGCGCCGGTTATAGATAATTCTAAATGTGTTTTATGTGACGAATGTCTTCTAGTTAAACCAACGGCAGATTGTATAGTTGAAACTGCAAGTTTAAGTGGAAAGAAAGAAAATGGAAAGTTTGCAAATATTGAAAGAGTTAATCCAGCATTTACGTCAGGCTTATATTATAACACTCTGTACATAGATGAAGATAAATGCATAAGGTGTTATGCATGCGTTCATGCTTGTCCGCATGATGCGATATCACCACAACATGATTTAGAGCCAAAAACTCTTAGAAATATAGTCGAGATTTAAAAAAAACTTACTTTATAGTAAGTTAGTAAAAGATTTAAAAAAATATAAATGAGGAGCGAACTCAATGAATGAAGCAAACACTGCTTGGATATTAGTATCCACTGCCTTAGTACTTTTAATGACACTACCAGGATTAGCGCTTTTTTATGCGGGGCTAGTTGGATCTAAAAACACTTTATCTACTCTTGCTCAATGTTTCATTATTGCATGTATAGCTTCTATAATTTGGTTTGTTGCTGGATACTCCTTAGCTTTTAATGGTGATGGGCTATACTTCGGAAATCTTGATAAAATGTTTCTATCTGGAATTACGATTGATTCGTTATCTGGAGATATTCCAGAAACATTATTCGTAATGTTTCAAATGACATTTGCAATAATCACCCCAGCATTAATTGTTGGAGCGTTTGTGGAAAGAATAAAGTTTTCAGCAGTAATATTAATCACTAGTATGTGGTTAGTTCTAGTATATAGCCCTGTAACTCATTGGGTATGGGGCGGAGGTTGGCTTGCGCAAATGGGAGTTATGGATTTCGCTGGAGGACTGGTCGTCCACACTACAGCCGGTATATCAGCATTAGTAATAGCTAAAATGCTAGGCGCAAGAAGTGGATTTCCAAAATCAGTAAGACCACCTCATAGTCCTGTTATAGCAATGATAGGAGCAGCAATGCTATGGGTGGGATGGTTTGGATTCAATGGCGGATCAGCGTTAGCAGCGAACCATAATGCAGCGATGGCGATGTTGGTAACCCATATTTCGGCTGCTTCAGCAACCATTACATGGATGGCAATAGATTGGTATAAAAATGGTAAACCAGGCCTAGTTGGAATGATTACGGGTATGGTTGCAGGCTTAGCAACCGTAACCCCAGCATCTGGCTACATAGGGCCATTTGGAGGCTTAATCCTAGGTATTTTGTCGGCTTTCGTATGTTACTGGTTCGTAGGCTTCATAAAAAATGTTGTAAATATTGATGACTCGTTAGATGTTTTTGCAGTACATGGAGTAGGAGGTATAGTAGGAACATTGTTATGCGGATTATTGGCAACAAACTATTTCGGCGGACTAGGTATTGAGACAAGTATTTGGGCCCAAACAAAAGTACAAATTATTGGGGTTTTAAGTATTAGTTTATATACTTTAATCGTTACTACAATAATTGTTATTTTAGTAAGGAAGTTAATTGGTCTTCGTGTTTCAGAGCAAGAGGAAAGAACTGATGGATTAGATTTTGGAAGTCATGGAGAAAGTAGTTATCATTTATAAAAAAACAATAAATATTTCTTTATAAAATCTCTTTGGTTTCTTGAAGTCTCTTAATTTCTTTGATCTTAGAAAGTATTCTGTCGTCTATGGTTTTGCCCTTTATATTATATTTCAATGCAAGTTTGTAAAATTTAATTGACGAATTAAAACTACC
This sequence comes from Gammaproteobacteria bacterium, assembly GCA_018674175.1. Taxonomy (GTDB): domain Bacteria; phylum Pseudomonadota; class Gammaproteobacteria; order Poriferisulfidales. Next base: position 10,971 of record JABHAT010000021.1, read on the forward strand.
AAGTAGTTTAAGATAATCAGCTCTATATTCATGCCCAAGAGATTTTTCTTTTAACTTATATGCAGCTTCACTAATTTTAATTACCAATCTATGGTCTCTATGCTCAACAACATAAGGTATAAGTATATCAACAGCTTTTTTGTATTCTTTATTTTTTATATATGCATTTGATAAAAAATATAGAACTGAGCTATCCGTAGGGTAAATATTATTTAAATCTTCTAGGATTAATAATGCAGCTTCATAATTATTATTTTGTAAATACGCGTCAGATAAAGCTATTGATATATAATTTTTAATAAAATAAAGTTGGTCTTTCGTGTTTAAAAAATCTAATAAATTTTTTAAAACAATAATTGATTTTTCGTATTTCTTCTCTTTTATTAAAGCTAGTCCATACGCGTAATTATCAACAGCCTTACTAGGAGAATTTATTATTTCATTAGGATTATACAAATAACTTTTTATAAATTTTCTTGTATCTAAATTTTTAATTGAAATTCTCGCTGAAACAAATTGGTAAGAAAAACTATCATTTGTAAAATTACCTTTATATTTAGATGCTAAATTTTCTGTTTCAACCACCCTGTTTTTTGAAAGAGGGTGCGTCCTAAGAAATTCTAAAGCATTAGCTTCATTATTTTCTTTTAGTAATGTTTTAAAAAAACCACTCATTGCTTTAGGATTTATATTTGCATTAGCTAAAATATTTATGGCTAATCTATCGGCTTCTCTTTCATGCTCCCTTATAAAAGATATTTGTTTTTGCGCTTTAATTCCTTGAGTGGCAATTAAGGTTTTACCTAAAGTTGATGTGTCATACATACCTGCAATAATATTAGCTATAACAGTTAATGCTGTAGTTATGTCTACTTTTGATGACGCTTCATGCATTCTGGATAAATGCCTTGCTTTTACATGTGCTATTTCATGAGCTAGAACACTAGCTAATTCAGCTTCAGAATTTGTTTTTAAAATTACTCCAGAATTAATAACAATAACTCCTCCAGGTGTTGCAAAAGCATTAATCGACGGATGATTTACCACAAGGAATCTGTATTTTATAGAGCTGCTATTGTTAGACATTAAAAGACGGTTACCAAGCATCTGAATATAGCTTGTAACTATTGGGTCATTTATCAAATTAAATGATCCTAATATTTGAGAATATATAATATCGCCAAGTTTTTTTTCTTGGGAGATACTCATAAATCTTGATGAAGTATCGCCAATTTTTGGTATTAATATGTTATTAGCAAAAGAACTATTATCATAACTTATGCACAATATTGATAAAATTAGGGAATATATTATAGCTTTCATATGTACTTAGTATTTTTTATAATGTTTATGTTAATGTTTACACGGTACGGTAATAAGTATATCCTATTTCGCTTATGTAACACATGAGCATAGTGATAAATTAACAAAGTTTAATAATGATATGGAGATTATAGATGGCTGAATATGACCAAGAATTAGACGCATGTGGGCTAAATTGCCCATTACCAATATTAAGAGCAAAAAAATCCCTTTCTTCCATGGAAACTGGGCAAATATTACATGTTATTGCTACAGACCCTGGAGCTATAAAGGATTTCGAGGCTTTTTCTAATCAAACAGGAAATAAACTTTTGGATTCTAAAGAGGATAGCGGTAAATTTTACTTTCATATTGAAAAAGCATAAGTAAAAATTGCATTAAGTTAATGACTCAAAATACTGATAAAAAACAAAAAAAAGTTTATTCTGGAGCTGAAATCTTTGTTAAATGCCTTGAAGCTGAAGGTATAGACTTGGTTTTTGGTTATCCAGGTGGCGCTGTTTTACATATATATGACGAACTTCACAAACAAAATGATGTTACCCACATACTTGTGAGGCATGAGCAAGGCGCAGTGCATGCAGCAGAAGGTTATGCAAAATCTTCTGAGAAGACTGGAGTAGTTCTAGTTACTTCTGGCCCAGGAGCCACTAATGCTATAACAGGTATAGCTGATGCTTATATGGATTCTGTACCAATAGTAGTTTTTACCGGCCAAGTTAGAACAGCATTAATCGGAAATGATGCGTTTCAAGAAGTAGATACTGTCGGTATTACAAGACCATGCGTTAAACATAATTTTATGATTACAGACGTTAAAGATATGGCAAGCACTATAAAGAAAGCATTTTATGTAGCTTCTACTGGGAGACCAGGTCCTGTAGTTGTAGATATTCCAAAAGATATCACAGAGGATACTTGTGAATTTGTTTATCCGAGTAAAGTATCTATGAGATCTTACAACCCAGATATAAAAATCAAAGAAGATTCTATAGACGCTGCTGTAAAAACTATATTAGCCAGCAAAAAGCCTGTTATATATGCAGGTGGTGGAGTTATAAATAGCAATGCCTCAGAGGAATTAACAGAACTTGCAAAATATTTAAATTTTCCAGTCACTAACACCTTAATGGGACTAGGCTGCTATCCTGGGGATGATCCTCAGTTTATACAAATGCTTGGAATGCACGGCTCTTATGAGGCCAATATGGCGATGCATGATTGTGATTTATTAATTGCTGTAGGTGCAAGATTTGACGACAGAATAACGGGGAGATTAGATAAATTTAGCCCTGATGCTACAGTTATTCATATTGATATAGATCCATCTTCTATATCAAAAAATATAAAAGCACATATACCGGTAGTTGGTGATGTAAAAGATGCTGTTAAAAAAATATCTGAAAAGATTGTGCAAAAAAATTTAAAACCACAAAATATTGAAAAGTGGTGGAGTCAGATAAATAAATGGAGAAAAAAAGACTCATTTAAGTATGATCAAAAAAATGACGTTATCAAGCCACAGTTTGTTATTGATAAGCTTTACGAAATAACAAAAGGCGATGCATTCATTACTTCTGACGTGGGCCAACATCAAATGTGGGCTGCGCAAATATATAAATATAATAAACCCAGAAGATGGATAAATTCTGGAGGATTAGGAACAATGGGATTTGGTTTGCCTTCAGCAATGGGTACCCAATTTGCTAACCCTGATTCTTTAGTATGCTGTGTTACTGGAGAAGCTAGTATTCAAATGTGTATACAAGAGCTGTCAACGTGCATGCAGTACGGGTTACCAATTAAAATAATTTGTTTAAATAATAGATATATGGGCATGGTTAGACAGTGGCAAGAATTTTTTTATGAAAAAAGATATGCGATGTCATACATGGATGCATTACCTGATTTTGTTAAGCTTGCAGAAAGTTATGGTCATGTAGGACATAAAATTGAAAATCCTTCAGATGTTGAAGGGGCTCTAAAAGATGCTATACAGCAGAAAGACAGATTAGTTTTCTTAGATTTTATTACAGATCAAGATGAAAATGTCTTTCCCATGATTGCTACTGGCGCAGCTCACAATAAAATGATACTTTCCTAAAAAACTGAGTGAATATAAAATATATTTGGTGTAAATAATGAGACATATAATTTCTGTATTGCTAGAAAATGAGTCTGGGGCTTTATCAAGAGTTGCTGGATTATTTTCAGCTAGAAGTTTTAATATAGAGTCACTGTCAGTTGCTCCATCAGAAGATATGAGTGCATCAAGAATGACAATAGTAACTTCGGGTAGTGACGCCGTTATAGTGCAAATAGTTAAACAATTAGATAAGCTGATAGACGTTATAGAGGTTTCTGAAATTACTTCAGACGAACATGTGGAAAGAGAAATAGCTTTTGTTAAAATAGAAGATAAGAGTATTAATAAAAAAATGATGGCTGATTTTTCAAAAAATGAATTTTTGAAAATCCATAAGACAAAAAATAATGAAATAATAATTGAATGTGTAGATAGTCCTAAAAAAATTAATGAATTTTTAAAATCAGTTAAAAAAATAGCAGTAAAAATAGTAAGATCAGGATCCGTTGGAATTAATAGTAATTAAATTATAAATTGGAGAGAAATTAAAAATGAATATTTATTATGATAAAGATGCAGACTTATCAATCATAAAAAGTAAAAAAGTCGCGATTATTGGTTATGGTTCACAGGGACATGCACACGCAAATAATTTAAAAGAGTCTGGAGTTGATGTAGTAATAGGTTTACATGATGGCTCAAAGTCTGCAGATAAAGCTAGAAATTCTGGTTTTGAAGTACTTTCAGTAGCAGAAGCTACAAAAATTTCTGATTTAGTTATGCTCTTAATTCCTGATGAAAATCAAGCTGATGTCTATAGTGAAGATATTGAGTCAAATCTAAAAAAAGGAGCTTCTTTAGGTTTTGCTCATGGGTTTAATATTCATTTTGAAACTATTAAACCAAACAGTGATACAAATATAATTATGATTGCTCCAAAAGGACCTGGTCACCTTGTTAGGTCTACTTATACAGAGGGTGGTGGAGTACCAACATTAATAGCTGTAAATCAAGATCCCTCAGGAAATAGTAAAGAATTAGCTTTATCATATGCTTCAGCAAATGGTGGGGGAAAGGCGGGCGTTATAGAGACAACTTTTAAAGAAGAAACAGAAACAGATTTATTTGGTGAGCAGGCTGTATTATGTGGAGGAGCAACTTCACTAGTGTTAGCAGGGTTTGAAACACTTGTAGAGGCTGGATATAAACCAGAGATGGCTTATTTTGAATGTTTGCATGAGTTAAAGTTAATTGTTGATTTAATGTATGAAGGCGGGATAGCGAACATGAGGTATTCTATATCGAACACAGCTGAATATGGTGATTTAACTAGAGGTCCAAGAATAGTAAATGGAACAACAAAAGACGAAATGAAAAAAATTCTTGCCGAAATCCAAAGTGGAAAATTTGCAAAAGAGTACATAGACGAATATAAAGCTGGTAATAGTAATTTTGATAAAATGAGAAGGGACGGTGAGAAGCATCCTATTGAGTCTGTAGGTGAAGAATTAAGGTCAATGATGCCATGGATAAGCGCAAACAAACTAGTTGATAAAAATAAAAACTAGGATATCATTTTAATTACTACGTGTTAATTTAAGGACAAAAATATGAAATTAGATAGTGGAATCTTGCATTTTATACTTTTCTGGGGATTTTATGCTTTTCTAGCATATCTTGTTGTAAATCTTGTAAAGTAATAGAATTTTTTTTTATACGCTAAGCATGTATTAACATGACTTGGCGTTTACTTTTATAAAATATGATAAGAAATAAAATTTATTTAATACCAAATTTATTGACTACAGGGTCGGTATTGTGTGGATTTGTTTCAATAATATATTCTTTTGATGGATATTTAACTATTGCCGCCAACTTAATTTTAGTTTCTTTTGTGTTGGACGGTTTAGATGGGAGAGTTGCTAGAATTACAAAAACTACAAGTGATTTTGGTGCCCAATACGATAGTCTTGCTGACGTCGTTTCATTTGGCGTTGCTCCATCAGTATTTTTATATCAGTGGTTTCTAAAAGATGTTAACTTTCTTATAAATTCTTGGCTTGAATTGGGTGTAATAATTGCATCATTATACTTAGTTTCTGTTTTATTAAGACTTGCTCGCTTTAATACCTCAAAGAGTAAAGATTTTTTTATTGGTTTACCATGTCCGCTAGGAGCAGTACTCGTTACCCTATCGTACATAATGATAAATAAAGTTGGTTTAGAAATTACTTTACATAAAGAAATTTCTGTGTTCTTAACACTGTTAGTTTCATTTTTAATGATAAGTAAATTCTCATATTTTAGTTTTAAGAATTTTGGCAGTGATGAAAAAATTAAATTCTATTGGTTATTTTTTATTATCTTTCTTCTTGTTATTACATTAATTAACCCATATATGGTGTTATTACTATTAGCTATAATTTATTCTCTTTCTGGGTTTTTTATAAATATATTTAGAAAGTTTAAAAAGAGAAAAAATATGTATAAGGAAGAGAGTAGAGATAATTATGGAAAGTAACTCAGATAAATTAGTTATATTTGATACAACGCTTAGAGATGGAGAGCAAAGTCCTGGTGCTTCAATGAATGTATCAGAAAAATTACGTATTGCTAAGATTTTAGAAAAACTTAATGTTGATGTTATAGAAGCTGGATTTCCTATTGCTAGCAAAGGAGATTTTGAGGCAGTATTTAATATATCTTCTAATATAAAAAATAGTACTATTTGTGCTTTAGCAAGAGCTATGGACAAAGACATAGATGCAGCAGGAGAAGCTATAAAGCCAGCCGAAAGTTCTAGGATACATACATTTATAGCGACCTCAGAAATTCATATGCAAAAAAAATTAAATATGAGTAAAGATGAGGTTGTAAGCCAAGCAATAAAATCGATTAAAAGAATAAAAAAATATACGAATGATATAGAATTTTCACCTGAAGATGCCGGTCGATCAGAATTTGATTTTTTATCAAGAATTATAGAGAAAGCTATTGATGCTGGTGCAAATACTATAAATATTCCTGATACAGTAGGGTATAACATTCCCGAGCAGTTTGGAGACTTAGTGAAAAGACTAATTCATAATGTCCCAAATTCTGATAAAGCAATATTTTCAGTTCATTGCCATAATGACTTAGGTTTAGCGGTTGCAAATTCCTTGTCTGCAGTAATGAATGGCGCGAGACAAGTTGAGTGCACTATAAATGGTTTAGGCGAAAGAGCTGGCAATGCATCACTGGAAGAGGTTGTGATGACTGTAAAAACTAGACAGGACATTTTTCCTTGTGATACTCGTATTAATACAAAACACATAGTGCCAGCTTCAAAACTTGTATCTAGCATTACAGGTTTTCCAGTACAGCCAAATAAAGCCATTGTGGGGGCAAATGCTTTTGCGCACGAGTCAGGAATACATCAAGACGGTGTTTTAAAACATAGAGAGACTTATGAAATAATGAAAGCTCAAGATGTTGGATGGCTAGAAAATAAATTAGTACTTGGCAAACATTCAGGAAGGAATGCTTTAAAAACTAGGCTTTCTGAAATTGGTCATGAAATAAAAGATTCAAATGAATTAAATATATTATTTAAAAAGTTTAAGGACTTAGCAGATATTAAACATGAAATTTATGATGATGACTTGCATTCATTAATATCTAATTCATCAAGCGAAGAGAGTAGCTTGGCTTATAATTTAGTTAATATTCGGTCTATAAGTGATTCTAAATCAGAGCCATACTCAGAAATTATGTTGGAAAAAAATAACAAAAGTTTTGAAAGTAAATCAAATGGTGGTGGGCCAGTTGATGCTGCATTCAAAGCAATAGAAAAAATAGTTGGAAGCAATTCAAAGCTGCAATTATATTCTGTCAATAATATAACTGATGGGACTGATTCATTAGGTGAGGTAACAGTAAGAATTGAAAAAAAAGGCATAATTGTTAACGGTATTGGGTCTGATACAGATATCGTAATAGCCTCTGCTAAAGCATACCTTGATGCAATAAATAAGTTAAATATGAAAGAAAAAATAGTACATCCTCAGTTAGATCATGTCTGAAAAAGAATTTTATAATAAAATTGAATTATTAAAAGTTATGGAAGCAGACGTTTGGCTGAGAAATGAAAATTCTGCTAATGAAGAAGATAAAAAAACTTTTAAAAATATTGTAATACTGGAAACATTAAGAAATAATCATGGTGAAGTAGTGAATAGTTTTATTTCTGCTGCAAAAAAAGAGTCCCCAAATATTAATTTTATTATTTTTAAGCAGGATAATTTATTCGATTTAGTTAATGAAAACTATAAAAAAAATAGAAAAAATATCTTTCTTGTTTTTTTTGATAGTGAAACTGAGAAGATATTATCTGAAAGAGTAGATATTATAGAGAATTCTTATACCAATAAACTGAAAAATAACTTTTTCTTTTTTAACAAATTATTAGAACAAGATACTATAACAAATAAAGTAAAAAAAGATATATGGGAAAGTTTTTTAAATACAATAAATTTTAAATACAATAAATTATGAGTAGTTTACAAAATTCTTTGATAGCAAGTTATATTTATATGGATGAAACACATCTTAAAGATGTTTTATCTATAGAAAAAAATTCCTATGGTTATCCTTGGTCAGAAAAAATATTTAATGACTGTCTTACAAATAATTATTTGTGCAGAGTTCTTAAGCTTGATAATACCTTAATTGGGTTCTTAATAAGCTCTATAATTCATGATGAATGTCATATTATGAATTTATGTATTGATTCTAAATATAGAGGTTCTGGGTACGGTAGACTTATTTTAAATAAATTACATGATGAGGTGGCAACAAATAATTGCAAAACTGTATTTTTAGAATGTAGGCCTAGTAATATATCTGCTATGAATTTGTATAAATCTGAAGGTTATAATGAGATAGGTGTTCGAAGAAATTATTATCCCGCTCCAAATGGTTATGAAGATGCAATAATGCTTGCTAAAAATGTCAAAAAATAAGTTAAGTCTTGTTAAGGTAATATTTAGTATTCTTGCAAGTTTTATAGGAGTGCAGTCTAGTAAAAATAGAGAGAGAGATTTTAAATCTAATAAACCTGTATATTTTATTGTAACAGGAATAATAATGACAATAATTTTTATTATATCCTTGTATTTCATAGTTAAATTAGTAGTACCTTAAAAGATAATACGGTTATATGTTAACATCAATATAGCCACAAACATCACACCCTAAAGAATTTTTTTCAACCATTAAAGGCGATTGTTCTGTCAAATGCTTATAGATATTTTCAACAGTATTTAAGATTACATCTCTTGATGTACTTAGTTCTTCGCTGGTAAAAACTGTAGGTAATATTGTATTTTTAGAAACATTAATTGAAAGAAACTCAACTAAACTAATATTTTTATCTAGCAGCGTATAAAATGGAAGCTGGAGACTTTCTCCAGATAGCACTGATTTTCTTGATGGCAAATAGGAGCTAGTCTTGTAGTCAACAAGACAAACATTATTTCCACAAGAGTATTTCAAATCATATCTACCTTTCAAAGTAATAGTATCTTTATAAATCATTTTAAGATTTTTTTCTGCAGAAAAATTATATTTCTTAGATTTATCTGCTAAAAAATAATTTGCAATTTTAGGTAATAATTTCTTCCATAGAGCAATATTATAAGGCGAATGATTTTTTAAAAAAAAATCTTTTTCTCTAAGCTCGGTGAATAATAAAAGATTTTTTACAATATCACTATAGCTAGTCATATTTATTTTATGAGTAATAATATCTGACAGCACCGCATGTACAAAATTTCCAAATAAAAAGTAATCGTCTGAAATTTTTGATATTTGATTTTTTTTTGGTGATTTTTTATTAATATAAAAACAATAAAAACAAGTATTATAATTTTCAATATCTCTATAGGTGAGATTATTAAAAGAATCATCTAAAAGAAAACTGTGTTGCATAGTTATATTTTTATTTTTTTTTGAATTAAAAACTGTACTAATTTTTAAATTTTTATCCTTTATAAAATAATCTACATAATTCTTAAATTTACTTTTTGAAAGATACTCGTCTCCATCAGAACTGCTAAATGTTAAGGAAATATCATCTGCGTTGCTACTTAAAAGCAAAAAATCTTTTATATCTTCAGCGTCTTCAATACTAGAGTCTAATGAAAATTCAGAATATATGATATTTTTTTTTGAAAAGTTATTTATATTTTTTTTTGGAAAATTTTTACTATTCATTGAGCTAATAAAGATCTTATCAAAGCTACAAAGACGGGCATTTTTAATATCAGTATAAAATATATTACTATGGTTATCCTGCGAAAAAGTTTTTGTTTCTAAATATGTATTTAATTTTTCTTGCCATTTAAGAAAATTTTCTTCATTATTTTTTAATATACTTATGCTTGATAAGTGATCCAGTGCTTCATAAACTTTCTTTCCAGCAATATCATTCGTAATTAAATCTTTTGAATCAAAATCTTTAATCTTTTTGGTTATGAAATCTTTAAATACATTAAATGTAACATTATCTTTAAAATTACAATCATTTTTTAATAGTAAGAGTAAACTACGTATTTCTTCATCCTTAATATCATTTTCACTTATTAATAGATCTGCTTTAACGTTATTTTTTTGAACCATTAATACTTTATCGAGAAACTTATTTTTTATTTCACTACTGATATTAGGCATAAAATATGGTGACTTTACAATATCGTGTAGATTTATATAGCAATAATTTTTAATATAAAAATTTAAAATATTATCTACGTATGAGCTACATGAGCTTGTTGATAGTAACCAGCCACTATTATCATTAATTTTAATATCATAACCGTCTAAAATTGCAGAAAGCCTTCTTGCAAAATATCTATTATTATTTATTAGTGCAATTCGTTTATATTTATGCAGCTTATGAATTTTTATTATGTTTTTTGCAATATATTCCAGCTCTTCTTCCTGAGAGCCAAAGTCTTTTGAGTTGTATGAATTTATATTCTTAATGTCATAATAATTTTCTTCAATTGTTAATTTATTATCATCATTAAATATAGCTAAATTTGGTAGGTATTTTTCAATCCAAATTTTTTCTAATTTGGAATAATCATGAGAATTAATTACATAGTGCCTGCAATTACTAAAGAATATGAATTCTTTATTTAAAAAACTTAAATATTTGTTTATTAAAGTTCCTTCATCTAAAGATTTTTGTATCCACAATTTTACAATTTCTAAAAAAATCTTCGATTCAAATGATACTAAATTTTGATTTAGTTTTTTAATAATACGATCTTCACTAAAATTATTTTTTTCTATAAAAATATTATTTTCTAAAAATAACTTTTCAATTATATTTAAGATATTTTCAGCTTCACTGGTAAGATTATACTTATTAAATAATGTAGTAGTACTTTCTAAGACACTTTCTAAATATATTGAGTCACACTTTCTTATTGTATTTATATTCTCGTTATTTATTTTGAAAATATATTCATCTAAATAAAATATATTTATATTTTTAATATTTTCTAATGAAATTATATTTTTAACAAATTTTTTAGAAATATTTTTCGGTAAAATTATTACATGATTTGAGTTTATATTATTTTTAACACTTTTAATTAATTTATCTAATGAAGTATTGTTAGGCATGTTTATCTTTTGCAAATGTTGCTAGTTAGGTTATATTATTATATAAAGTTAACACATTTATTAAACTTGTTAAAAATATACTTATGGGTATTGTAAATCTTAAAGACTTTAAGGCATCTTTAAATAAGCCTAAATATACCATAGAGCCGAAGCCAGGAAGAAATTTATATAGTAAAAACCTTATTGATAAATTAGAGTTTTTTAATAATCAAATTAGTGTTTACTTAAGTGATCCTATTATTGAAAAATGTGAGTTTTCTTCCGAAGGTTGTGCTATAAAATTTATCTCAATCGAAGAAAACATTGACGTTCTGCTAATATTACAAGATTTTTCGCCTGACGAATTTGACAAAACTTTTGTAACTTGGGAGTTTTTTATTCATAATATTAAAGATGATGAGTATCTTGACTCAAGGTTTTTCTCAACAACAGATATGGCGATAAAATATTTTTTATCTAAAATTAAATATATGTTGTAGATAAAGTCTATTATATGTCTTTTTTTAGCGGCATATGACTTCCTGCAATCCAACCTGAAGTCCATGCATTCTGAAAATTAAAGCCACCTGTAATGCCATCTATATCCATAATCTCACCAGAAAAATATATTCCGGAGCATATTTTACTTTCCATAGTTTTAAAGTTAATTTCCTTTAAATTTATTCCACCACATTCAACAAACTCTTCCTTGAATCGACTTTTCCCAAGGACTTCTAGCTCACAACTAAATAGATTTGTAACAATTATATTAAATTCTTTTTTATTAATTTCAGACCAGTTTTTTTCTTTTTTAATGCCTGACTTTATTAGTAGCTGAAGCCAGAATCTTTTTGTAATCTTTATTGGATATGCATTTCCTATTTTTGCTTTAGTATTTTTATTTTTTATGTTGTTTATCATATTTCTCACTTCATTTATTGACTCTAACCCTAGCCAGTTGATAATAATTTTTGCTTTATAGTTAGAATGCATCATTTCACGTGCAGCCCATGCTGATAGTTTTAATAATGCGGGTCCACTTAGGCCCCAATGTGTAATTAACAATGGTCCTTTTTGATAAAATTCTTTCGCACTATCTATTTTTAGAGTTAAAGAAGAATTAGTAAATGAAGTTCCTGCTAAATTTTCTAATATCAAATCTTCTATTTTAAAAGTAAATAGAGAGGGAGCGATTTCTGTAATAGTATGACCAAGAGTCTTAGCTAATCTATAGCCACTTGGCATACTTCCAGTAGCAATTAGAACAGAATCTGCTATAAAGTTTTTATTTTTATTTATTAGTAATGACAGTCTGCCATTTTCTAATTTTCTTATGTTTTTAATATTTGATTGAGTTACTAATTGTACTTTATATTTTTCAGCCTCATTCATAAAACAGTCGATGATAGTCTCAGAATTATTTGTAACCGGAAACATACGGCCATCTTTTTCATGTTTAATTTTTACGCCCCTATCTTCAAACCATTTTACAGTGTCGGACGCTTGGAATTTTATAAAAGGGGATAGGAGTTCTTTTTTTCCTCTGGGGTAATTTAAGACAAGATCCTTAGAGTCAAATATATGGTGAGTAACATTACATCTACCGCCGCCAGATATTTTTACTTTTTTTAAAAATCTTTTTGATGCTTCAAAAACTTTAATATTAATATTGATATTTTTTTCTTTTGCGACTTCTGCACATCTAATTGCAGCAAAAATACCACTTGCTCCACCGCCAATTATGGCGATGTTTCTTTGCTCTGATGTTTTCATTGTGATTTAACCTCAGGATATCTTAGTTAAACTGGTGGA
>JABHAT010000014.1 GCA_018674175.1 Gammaproteobacteria bacterium
AGCGCCTGCTGCTGCTGCTGAAGAAGCGCCTGCTGCTGCTGCTGAAGAAGCGCCTGCTGCTGCTGCTGAAGAAGCGCCTGCTGCTGCTGCTGAAGAAAAACCAAAAGAATAAAAATTCTATTTTTTCCTGTTTATAGAAAATTCTGCGAGAAAGTTTAATAAAGAACCAATTTCAGAATTTTCAACTACCTTCAAATTTTCCTTTGCCGCACAAACAAATTCTTTAGCCTTGTCTTGGGTAAATTTAATTGAATTTGTTTCAATAATTATATCTCTCAAAATCATAAAATCTTCTACTTTTCTATTTTGAATAATATCTTTTAAAACTTCTCGTTGTGTTTCAGTACAATTTTGAAATGCATAAATAAAAGGTAATGTAATTTTTCCTCCACTAAGATCGTCTCCAATATTTTTTCCAATTTGCTCATTTGATTTGGCAGTATAATCTAATACATCATCTGAGATTTGAAATGCTAAACCAATATTTCTTCCATACATTGCTAGGTTTTTTCTAACATTATCATCACAACCAGCAAGTACTGCGGTGCACTCACAAAGAGCTTCAAACAATGTAGCTGTTTTATATTCAATAACTCGCAGATATTGATCTGTATTAGTTTCTACTTGATCAACACACATTAGTTGCAAAACCTCGCCTTTTGCTATGGTGTTTGTCGCGTGCGATAAAATTTTCATGATTTCCATATCCTCGAGTTCTACCATAATCTCAAATGATCTTGAATATAGGAAATCACCCACTAAAACACTTGCCTCATTTCCCCATACTTTATTTACCGTATCTTTGCCTCTTCGTTTACCTGATAAATCTACAACATCATCATGTAAAAGGGTTGCTGTGTGAATAAATTCTATAATAACTGCTAATTTATATGATTTTTCTTTCTCTAAATTTAATGCCTTTCCAATAATTGCTACTAAAATTGGTCGAATTTTTTTTGAGGGGGCATCTATAATATATTTTGATACTTTTTCTATTAATTCAATGTCAGACTCTAAATAGCTTTCAATATATGCCTTTATCTCTGTAATTTCCTTTTGCATATTCTCGTTTATAGTATTGTAATCCATAGAATGACCTTAAATTTGTTATAATTTCAAATAATAACGGTAATTGTAACAAAATATCATTATATTCTTAACAATACATTGACCTATATTTTGCATAAATGTAGAATACACAGCCTAATATGTTAATTATAAAGAGAATGATATGTATGCTGTTATAAGTACTGGTGGAAAACAATACAGAGTTGCTAAAGGTGATACCATCCAAATAGAGAAGTTGGACAAAGATGAAGGGGAAACTGTTCATTTTGATAAAATATTACTAATATCAGATAACGGTAAAGTAAGTATTGGTAAACCATTTTTAGAGAAAAGCAAAATTGAAGGTGTTGTAAAAGCTCAAGGAAGGGATAAAAAAATTAGCATAATCAAATTTCATAGAAGAAAACATTTTAAGAAACAAGCTGGACATAGGCAGAGTTTTACTAAAGTTGAAATAACAAATATAGCTGAGGGTTAATAAATGGCTCATAAAAAAGCAGGTGGTAGTACTAGAAACGGTAGAGATTCTGAGTCCAAAAGGCTTGGGGTTAAAAAATATGGTGGTGAACTAGTTAAAGCTGGTAATATTATTATTAGACAACGTGGCACTAAAGTTCATCCTGGTGAAAATGTTGGTTGCGGTAAAGATCACACTCTTTTTGCTAAATCTCCTGGTCATGTTCAATTTTCAATTAAAGGTCCAAAAAACAAAAAATTTGTAAGCATTATTTCTGCATAAATAATTTTAGTTTTTCTGATTTATCTTTTATATTAAAAATCGTATTTTATACGTTTAACGTATAATATTTCTTATATTAATTCGAGATATGTATTATGAAATTTGTTGATGAAGTAGATATTGAGATAAAAGCCGGCAAAGGTGGAAACGGTATTGCAAGTTTCAGAAAAGAAAAATATATTGAATTTGGTGGCCCAGATGGCGGTGATGGCGGTGATGGCGGCAGTATATATTTAAAAGGCACAAAAAATTTAAATACACTTGCAGATTTCAGGACAAAGAAAAAATTTGATGCCAAAAATGGTGAAAACGGCAAAAATAAAAATAAAACTGGTGCAAAAGGAGATGACTTAGATATTCTTGTTCCACTAGGAACAATTGTACTTAATGCCGACAATGGTGTTTTAATAAGTGAATTAATGCATCACGGAGAAAGACTTCTTGTAGCAAAAGGTGGGAAACATGGTTTTGGAAATTTAAGATTTAAGTCGTCGACAAACAGAGCGCCTAGAAAAGCTACAAAAGGTACTGAAGGTGAAGAATTATGTTTAAAACTTGAATTAAAGCTGCTTGCAGAAGCTGGTTTTCTTGGAAAACCAAATGCTGGAAAATCTTCACTCATGAGAGCAATGACTAAAGCCAAACCTAAAGTTGCAAATTACCCTTTCACTACATTAAATCCTTCATTGGGTGTTGTTGATATTGGTTATGGAGAAAGTTATGTAATAGCAGATATTCCAGGCTTAATTGAAGGGGCAGCAGATGGTATCGGATTAGGTATGCAATTTCTAAAACACCTATCTAGAACGAATATTTTACTACATATTATTGATATTCAAAATGTTGAAAATAATAAGGTGAATACTGATTTATCTGAGATTAATCTTGAATTAAAGAAATTTGATGAAGATTTGAGCAAAAAAAAACAATATATAATATTTAATAAAATTGACTTATTGTCATCAGAGGATCTAAATATTATTAAAAATGAGGTATATAAGTCATATGAGAAAAAAGATGTATTTTTTACATCTACAGTAAATAATAAGGGTATTGAAGAATTGAAAAAATACATATATAACGAATTAGAGAAATTAAATACTAATTAAAAAAACTTTTTAATAATTTACAATAGTATAGAATAAAAAAAATATCTAAAAAAAGTATGGCCTATAATACAAAAAACTTGAAAGATTTAGAAAACTCAATATATGCATTACAAAGTAAAGCATATAATATTAATGAACAAATTAAAAAATATAGTAAATCTTTAGAATTAAAATCTGAAAAAAAAAATAAAAAAATAAATGCAAGTGATTTAGATAAAAAAATTTATTCAGATAATTCCAATAATAAATATACACAAATTAATACCTATTCTTTGAAAGAAAAATTAGAGAATGAGGTTTTAGAGTTAAAAAAAAATCAAAAAAGACTAATTTTTGTTTTATACGTAACTATTTTATTAATTTTATTTTTTTTAATTACGGTTATTGAATTAAAATTATTTGTGAAAATATAAACTGAGTATTACTATGAAAGAAACTTGGGTAATTAAAATTGGAAGCTCGTTAGTTACAAAAAGTGCAACTGGACTTAATATTAAAAATATTAAAAGTTGGGCTTTACAAATAAATGAAATAAAAAAAAATAATATTAATGTAATTATTGTTTCATCAGGGGCTATAGCGGAAGGTGTTGGCAGATTAGGCTTAGTTAGAAGACCATCGAGCTCTAGTCAATTGCAAGCATTAGCTGCCATTGGGCAAATGGGTCTTGTACAAGCTTATGAGGTTGCTTTTAAAAAATATAATATCTTAACTGCTCAGATGCTATTAACTCATGAAGATTTAAGTAATAGAGAAAGATATTTAAACGCTAAAAATACTTTAAATAATTTAATAAAATACAATGCCATTCCAATTATTAATGAGAATGATACTGTATCAACAGATGAAATTAAATTTGGTGATAATGATACTTTAGCAGCATTAGTAGCAAATTTGAGTCAAGCCAAGTTACTGATAATATTAACTGACCAAGATGGTTTGTATACTAGTGATCCAAAAAATAATAAGTCTTCTAAGCTTGTAGAGGAAATAGCTTTGTCTGATAAAAATTTGAATAAATATGCCGGTCCTAGTAATAGTGTTTTAGGTAGAGGCGGAATGATTACAAAAGTTTCTGCTGCAAGAAAAGCTGCAAAATCAAATACGCAAACAATTATTGCGAATGGGGCAAACAAAGATATTTTAATTAAAATATTAAATAAAGAAGATAATATTGGTACTAAGATTTTTAATAAAGATTCTGCTGTTAAGTCAAAAAAACAATGGATAGCAAATTCATTAAAAGTTAAGGGATCAGTAGTAATTGATATGGGTGCAAAAAAAGTTATTAAAAAATCTGGCAAGAGTCTTTTACCTATCGGAATAAAATCTATATCTGGAAATTTTAAAAAAGGCGATATGGTAACAATTTGCGACAGTAATAATAAAGAAATAGCTAAAGGATTAACAAATTACAGCTCTAAAGAATTATTTAAGATAATTGGAAAATCTACTATGTCAATCAAGAAAGAATTTGATTTATTTGGTGGCGATGTTGTAATTCATGCAGATAACATGATTTTATCTTAACTTAACTCAATAATTTGCTTATTAAGCCTACTTTTGTATCTGGCTGCCTTATTTTTATGTATTATTCCTTTAGAAACTCCAGAATCTATGACTGGTACTGCTATCTTATAATTTTCACCAGCAAGATTTTTATCTCCTGCTTCAATTGCCTTAACAACATTTTTTACAAATGTTCTAAGTTTTGATTTTAAAGCTACATTTCTTTCTCTTCTAACTAAAGATTGTCTAGCTCTTTTTTTTGCTTGGGCAGTGTTGGCCATGTAATTAAGTACCTTTATCAATGAAGTCGATAATATGAGGTTTTATTACTAATTTGTCAATAAGAAAGTAATAAATAGTTGGAAATTATATATAATCACTATATGTCGTCATCTATAAAAAGAAAATTCTTAAAAAATACACTTACAGTGTCTTCGTTTACTATGATTTCTCGAGTATTTGGCTATATACGTGATGCGGCAATATTTATTTTTATAAGTAATTCTTCTGGTGCCTTAGATGCTTTTTTTGTTGCTTTTAGGATTCCAAATTTCTTTAGAAGAATATTTGGCGAGGGAGCTTTATCAACAGCCTATATTCCTGTGTTAAGTGATTTTAAAAATAATAAAGAAAAAGAAGATGTTCAAGAATTTATTAACGAATCTATATCAACATTAACTTTTATACTAATAATAATCTCTGTAATAGGAGTACTTATAGCCCCAATTTTAATTTATCTAATTGCGCCAGGCTTCATTAATTCCGAGTATAATCAGGGTGAATTAGCAGGAAGTTTATTAAGAATTACCTTCCCTTATATGTTTTTTATTTGCTTAACGGCAGTTTTAGCAAGTATTTTAAATACTTACGATAGTTTTGCTATACCTGCACTTACACCAGCGCTTCTTAATATTGTGCTAATAATCAGTGTTATCTTTATATCTCCCTATTTCAAAGAGCCTATATTTGCTCTAGCATGGGGAGTTCTTATTGCTGGAATAATGCAACTTATTTTTCAGTTTTACCCTTTAGTAAAACTGGGTTTATTCCCAAAAATTAAATTTAAATATAATAATAAACATCCCGGAATAAAAAAAATTAAAGAACTTATGCTTCCAGTCATTTTTGGATCATCAGTTACCCAAATAAACCTTGTGTTTGATACAATAATTGCTTCTTTTCTTATAACTGGAAGCATTAGTTGGTTATATATGTCAGATAGATTTATTGAGCTTCCTTTAGCATTATTTGGAATTTCTATTGCGACAGTTCTTCTGCCTAAATTGTCAGAATATTATAATAAATCTGATGATAAATCTTATAATGCAACATTAAACTGGGGTTTAAAAATTGCCATTATAGTATCTCTACCTACTAGTATTGGATTAATATTGTTAGCTGAGCCAATATTAATAACTCTTCTTCAGTATAGAGAATTTTCTGTGCATGATGTAAATATGACTGCAATAGGAATGATAGCTTTTTCAATAGGATTACCTGGAATGATTGGGGCAAAAATTTTAATAACAAATTATTATTCAAGAAAAAATACTAGTTATCCAGTTAGAGCAGCTGTAATAGCAGTAATATGTAATTTTCTACTAAATATTATTTTTGTAATATATTTAATAAAGTCAGAATTTAATGGCGCCCATGCTGGCTTGGCTCTAGCAACCTCTATATCAGCTTACATAAATTTTTATTTATTATTTAAAACAGCTCTAAAAACTAAAATTATAGAAATAGATTTAAGTATTAAAAAAATATTTATTAAATCTATGATTGCCACTATTATTATGGCCACATTTATTTTATATTTTGATTTAAATTTAAACACGTGGATAAATTTAAATTTAATTGGGCGATTAGGTAATTTATCTTTTATTATAATATCGTCAATAATATTATATCTTGTGCTTTTAGTAATGCTTGGAATTTTCCCAAAAAAATTAGTAACTAATAGATGAAAATAATAAGAGATATAAAAAATATTAAGATAAAAACCCCAATTACGGCAAGTATTGGGGGTTTTGACGGAGTGCATTTAGGTCACCAAAAAATCATAAAAAATATTGTTAACGAGTCATCAAAAAAAAATACAAAAAGCGCTATAATAACTTTTAACCCTCTACCAAAAATTTTTTTTGCTAAAAAGAATTTTGAAATACTATCTATACATAAGAAAATCCATATTCTAGAAAAATTTAATTTAGACTATTTAATAATATTACGATTTAATAAAGAGTTGATCTCCATGAGCTCAAAAGAATTTATTGAGGAGATATTAATAAATAAATTAAATATAAAATCTCTTACTGCTGGGGATGATTTTAAATTTGGTAATAATCAATCAGGCACTGTAAATGATTTATTAGAATATTCAAAAAATGGTTATTTTTCTATGAATATTGAAAATAAACATAGTATAGATAATGTGAGAATATCTAGCTCACAAATAAGAGAGGCTATTATTGCTAATGATTTTGAAAAAGCGTCAAAAATGCTTGGTAGACCATACTCTGTATCTGGTAAGATAATACATGGTGAAAAAAGAGGTCGAGAAATTGGTTTTCCTACTGCAAATATAAAATTAGAGCCTAATATATTATTAAGTGGAGTATATGCTGTTTCTACCATCATAAGTGGTAATAAATACAATGCAGTTGCAAATATTGGTTACAAACCTACTTTTAGTGGCGAGCAATATTTATTTGAAGCTAATATTTTTAATTTCTCTGGTGATTTATATACTGAAAGATTGGAATTTAATATTATTTCAAAAATTAGGGAGACAAAAAAATTTAGAGGTATAAGCGAACTAAAAGAATATATAAATAAGGATGTTTTGGAAGCAAAAAGAATTTTAAAAGAAAATGACTGATTATAAAAATACATTAAATTTACCAAAAACTAATTTCCCCATGAAGGGCAATCTTCCATCTAGAGAACCATTAATTCAAAAAAAATGGGAAGATGAAGATCTTTATAATAAATTACTAAGCTTAAATAAAAATTCAAAGAAATTTATATTACATGATGGGCCTCCTTATGCAAATGGAGATATACATATTGGCCATGCTGTTAATAAAATACTAAAAGATATTATATTAAAATCTAAAATATTATCTGGGTACTCAACTCCTTTTGTACCTGGGTGGGATTGCCATGGTTTACCAATTGAATTGCAAGTTGAAAAGAAATTAAAAAAAGGTGTAGATATTTCTGATAAAGATTTTAGAAAACTGTGTAGAGAATATGCTGCAGAACAAGTTACGAGACAAAAAAAAGATTTTAAAAGATTAGGAATTTTGGCTGACTGGGAGAATCCATATTTAACTTCCGATAAAGAATTTGAATCCTCAACATTAAAAGTATTAGAAAAAATATATAATAATGGACATTTACAAAAAGGTTTTAAGCCTGTTCATTGGTGTGTAAAATGTCAATCTGCTTTAGCAGAAGCAGAAGTTGAGTACGAAGAAAAAGAATCTACTGCAGTTGATATAAAATTTTATTTTAAATTTCAAGATAATCTTTTAGAAACATTTAAAATTAAAGATCTCAAAGGTAAGGCTTCTGTTGTAATTTGGACAACCACTCCTTGGACGCTTCCTTCTAATAAATCTGTAGCTGTAAATAAAGATATTAATTATATTTTAATATCTGGTAACAATGAAAATTATGTTATCGCTAATGAACTATTTGATAAATTCAATGAACGTGTTGAAGGTGAATTCACTAAGATTGGATCTTGTCTTGGTTCTGATCTTGTAGGTTTTGCTTTAAAGCACCCTTTCCTTAATGATATTGTTGAAGTAATTGATAGCGATCACGTAACTACAGATTCTGGAACAGGATGTGTTCATATTGCTCCTGCACATGGTACTGATGATTTTTTATTAGGAAAGAGATTTGGATTAGAAATTTTAAACCCAATTTTAAGTAATGGTGTATTTTCAGGCAAACCAAATAACCTTAATGGCACTCACGTTTATAAACTTGATGACCCAATAATTGAATTATTATTTAATAACAATACATTGCTAAGTAAAAATAAATTTAGACATTCGTACCCACATTGCTGGAGACATAAAACACCATTAATTTATAGGGCTACACCGCAATGGTTTATATCAATGAGTAAAAATAATTTGCTTTCCAGTGTGATCAAAAAAACTTCTGACGTTAATTGGATACCATTATGGGGTGAAGCCAGAATAAAAGGTATGCTTGAGGGAAGACCAGATTGGTGTATTTCTAGACAAAGAAAATGGGGCGTTCCAATTACTTTATTAATTAATAAAAAAACAGGAGAGCCTCATTCTAATTCTTCAATTATATTTTCAAGAATATGTAAATTAGTTGAAGAGTATGGTATTGAAAAATGGTTTGATATTGGCATAGAAGAACTAATAGATAATCCTGAAGATTATGAGAAAGTTCAGGATACCTTAGATGTTTGGTTTGATTCTGGTTCATCACATTCAGCAGTATTAGAGAAAAAACCACAATTATCTTTTCCAGCTGACTTATATTTAGAAGGATCAGATCAGCATAGAGGTTGGTTTCAATCTTCTCTGATAACATCTGTAGCAGTATGTAATGAGCCTCCTTATAAAGCTGCAATGACTCATGGTTTTACTGTTGATGCAAAAGGTAATAAAATGTCTAAATCTAAAGGTAATGTTATTGCACCTCAAAAAATTATAGATAGACTGGGCTCAGATATACTTAGATTGTGGGTTGCATCTACTGATTCATCATCAGAAATGAATGTATCTGAAGAAATATTAAATAGAACTTCAGATAAGTATAGAAAAATAAGAAATACAATAAAGTTTTTGCTATCAAATATTGCAGACTACGATCCTACGGATTTATCTAATCAATCGATAACTATAGAATTAGATAAATGGATTTTAAAAAAAACATTTGCAGTCCAAGATGAAATAATAAAACATTATGATTCTTATAATTTTCATTTACTATCTCAGACTATCCATAGTTTTTGTGTAAATGAACTCGGTTCCTTTTACTTAGATATAATTAAAGATAGGCAGTATACGTGTAAAAAAGATTCACAAGAAAGACTGTCAGCTCAACACACAATGTACTGTATTACAAAAATGCTTTTGCTTTGGATTGCTCCAATATGTCCACATACTGCAGAAGAGGCTTGGTCCCACATACCTAATAATAAAGATAAATCAATTTTTTATAATAATTGGTTTAACATAGATAATAGTCTTATAGGAAAATGTAATATTAATAATGATAATTGGGATCATGTCATTGAAATAAAAAAAGTTGTATCCAAAGCTTTGGAAGAGAAAAGAGCTGAGAATATAATAGGATCACCACTTGATGCTGATGTAATAATAAATTGCACTAGTGAACTTGAAAATATATTAAAAATTTTTGGGAATGAATTAAAATTCATTTTTATTACTTCAAGCGTGACTCTTAATAAACTTAATAATGATAAAGTATCTGGCATTATAGGAATAAATGCCCACAAAATATCTGTTGATATTAAAAATTCTATCAATAAAAAATGTGAAAGATGCTGGCATAAATGTGCAACTGTAGGGAAAGATAAAAAATATAGTAGTATTTGCTCTCGCTGTGTTTCAAATGTATATGGTGATGGAGAAGTAAGAAAAAATGCCTAAGAAAAATTTAATAATTTTTTCAATAATATCTATCGTATTTTTTTTAGACTTTGTGACAAAAAATTACGCTATCACTAACTTATTGTTAAATCATTCTGAAGCAATAAATACTTATTTAAACTTTACTCTTGCTTTTAACTATGGTGCTGCATTCAGTTTTTTAAGTGATGCTGGTGGATGGCAAAGGTGGTTTTTTGTAATATTCAGTATTATAGTTGTTTTCTTTATCTCCTATATTCTAATTAAAGATAAAGAGTCAGAGTATATTTCCTATAGTCTAGTTTTAGGCGGCGCTCTTGGAAATCTCTATGACAGAATATTTCTAGGATATGTTATTGATTTTATTGAATTTCATTATAATGACTTCTATTGGCCAATATTTAATATTGCGGATATTGCAATTTCTATAGGTGTTATATTATTGTTATACTCTATGTTTTTAAAAGATAATAAAAAAATATGAATATTATATTAGCAAACCCTAGAGGATTTTGTGCCGGTGTTGATAGAGCTATAGAAATTACCAATAAAGCGCTTGATATATTTGGGGCACCTATATATGTAAAGCATGAGATTGTTCATAATAAATATGTTGTAGACGAGTTAAAAGACAAAGGAGTTATTTTTATAGAAGATATAGAAAAAGTTCCTGAACATTCTATATTAATTTATAGTGCGCATGGTGTTTCTGAAGAGATTATAAAAGAATCAAATAAAAAAAAACTAAAAATCTTTAATGCGACATGTCCCTTAGTTACAAAAGTTCATATGGAAGTAGCAAGGTTATCAAAAAAGAATATAAATACTATTCTTATTGGTCATAAAGGACATCCTGAAGTAGAAGGTACTATTGGTAGATATATTTCAGAATCAGACTCAAAAATAGTTTTAATAGAAAATGAAAGTGATGTAGAAAAGCTGAATTTCAATGAAAATAAAGAAGTTGCTTATGTAACACAAACTACACTATCAATTGATGACACAAGTAATATAATAAAAGTAATTAAAGATAAATATAAAAATGTCATAGAGCCATCAAGAGGTGATATTTGCTATGCAACTACTAACAGACAAAATGCAGTTAAAGATTTAACTCTTAAATGCGATATAATTTTTGTAGTAGGATCTGAAAATAGTTCAAATTCAAATAGATTGAAGGAAATATCAACGCGTGCAGGCGTACCTTCATACTTATTAGATAGTGCTGATGATTTAGATGTCAAATGGTTATCTAATAAAAAAAACATTGGATTGACTGCTGGGGCTTCTGCGCCAGAAGTTCTAGTTCAGTCTATAATAAATAAACTAAAGGCTTACGGAGCAATCAATGTTATAAATTCAGCTGGAGTTGAAGAGAGCATAACCTTCAAGATACCAAAAGAATTAACAACTAAAAACTAAAAGTATCCTATTCCTGAAAGAGCAAAATATACTGTTAAAAGACAAATAATAATGCCTAATGATAATGCTACAATTCTAAAAATATCCATTATATCTCCTAATTTATTTATACTTTTATTTTGACATAAAAACAGCTGTTTTTAAATTAAAACTTTATAAATATTAATTTATAAATTTTTCTACAATTTTAGCAGAAGATATTGCTGTTAATATTCCATATCTGTAATGACCAAAGTTATGAATTATTCTTCTGTTTCTTAAATCTCTATTTATATAAGGCTTACCGTTACCAGAATATGGTCTAAAACCAAAAGTCATTTTAGAATCTCTAATTTTTATACTCTTGTTAAATATTTCATAAACAAAATTTTTTAAATTTTTTTCTGCCTCTAAAGTCGTATTATTTTCAAAACCTACATCTTCTAATGTCGCTCCTGCAATTATGTTATTGTCGCCACGAGAGAAAATATAATACTTATTATAAAGCAAGATATTATGTAGTAATTTTTCCTTAGTTTTAAAATGAAGCAACTGACCTTTTATTGGCTTTACTTTTACATGATCCTCACTAAATACTTCTTTGCTCCAGGATCCAGTTGTTACGATTACAAAATCATAAATATGGTTTTTTGGTATATCTACATAACTATATATGTTATCAATATTTTCATTTTTAAAGACAACGCCCTCTCTCAATAAACTTTTTCTATAAAATTCTATTAGATTTTGAGGATTTAGAGTATTTATATTTTTTATTGAAAGATAATTTTCATATTTTTCTTTAATATTTTTTTCTTCTTTTATTAATTTATTTTCTATAAAAATTGACTCTACAAATTTATTTTTTTTATACCATTTTTTTGCTAGATTTGTATTTTTTCCAAATATTATTAAATCTTTTTTTTCCCAACCAATTTTTTTTTTATCTATTGAGCTAAGATTTTCTATAAATTTGTTATATTCATTATGACCAGAAATACATAATTCTTGCATGTATTTTAAATTTTCCCATGGGCTTAATGGAAATAGTATCCCTGCTGCTGCTCTTGAAGATTGTCCTTTTTTATTACTATCTACTATTGTTACATCAAAACCCTTTTTTTTTAGCTCATATGCGGTTGATAGGCCAACTATTCCCGCACCTAATATCAGACATTTTGTCATTTTTTTACCAATGTTCCTATTCCTTCATTTGTAAAAATTTCTAATAACACTGAGTGTTGTATTCGTCCATCAACTATATGCGCCATTTTTACATTATTATTTATAGCATCTAGACAAGCTTGTATTTTTGGAAGCATACCACCTGTTATAACATCATTTTTTATTAGTTTATTTATTTCTTCAAAATTTAATGAAGATATTAATTCTTTTTTCTTATTTAAAACTCCTTGCTGGTCTGTTAGAAATATAATTTTCTCTGCTGCTAGTTCTGATGCTATTTTACTAGCCGCTGAGTCAGCATTAATGTTATATATGTTATTGTTTTCATCAAAACCCAATGGCGCAATAACAGGAATATAATTTGAGTCCAATAATTTACAAAAATAGTTTGTATCTATATTAGTTATTTCTCCAACATATCCATAGTCAGCTTTATCAGATATATATTTTTTTGCCTGAATATATTTATTTTCATTATTAGAAATACCTATTGCATTTGCACCATTACTGTTTATCAGTTCCACAATTTCTTTATTGACTATGTTACTCAAAGTTTTTGATACTACTTCTATTGTTTTATTATCTGTGATTCTAATTCCGTCTACAAAATTTCTTTTTATTTTTACTCTTGATAATTGCTCATCAATTTGTGGTCCTCCACCGTGAACAACAATTACATTAATTCCAACTTGTTTCATTAATGCTATATCTCTCGCAAAACTATATTTTAAATCCTTTTCAACCATTGCCGCACCACCATACTTAACAATACAAATTTTTTTTGAAAATTTCTGTATAAATGGCAGGGCTTCTGTCAAAATTTTAATTACTTGTTCTGCTTTATTTTTTTCCACTTGGTATCTCTAATGTTGGGTCTATCTTTATTATTTCTTTTTTGAATTCCTCTTGTATATAAAACATTTCTTCTTTGGTGTCTGCTTCAAATCTCATCACTAAACATGGCGTTGTGTTTGAAGCCCGTAAAATTCCCCAACCATTAACAAAATCAGCTCGCACACCATCAATTTTTATTATCTTTGCTTCTGGAAACTTTGCATTATCCGCGAATTTTTTCATAAATTCATGCTGAAAGCCATCTTTATCAACTTTAATATTTAATTCTGGGGTTGAAAATGAGTTAGGTAGCTCTTTAAATAGGTCACTACTAGATTTACTCGTATTAGAAAGTATTTCTAACATTCTTGCCCCTGCATATATGCCATCATCAAAACCAAACCACCTGTCTTTAAAAAATATATGTCCAGACATTTCACCACCTAAAATAGAGTCTATTTCTTTCATTTTCATTTTTATGTAGGAATGACCAGTTCTACACATAACCGGCGTTCCTCCATATTTTTCTATATATTCAGGCAGATCTTTTGAAGATTTAACGTCAAAAACAATTTTCTGGTTTTTATTTATTGATAAAATATTTTTGGAAAATATCATTAATTGCCTATCTGGCCAAAGAACTTCTCCACTATTGTCAATAATAAGACATCTATCACCATCTCCATCGAATGCAATCCCAAGGTCACATTTATTTTTTTTTACAGAGCTTATTAAGTCAATTAAATTCTTTGGATCACTGGGGTTTGGGTGATGGTTTGGAAAATTACCGTCCACGTCACAGTATAAATCTATTATTTCTAAACCTAATTTCTTAAAAATTTTTATTGCTACAGGACCTGCAATACCGTTTCCTGCGTCAATAGATATTTTTAATTTTTTATTAATAACAATATTTTTTAAAACAGAATCTATATATTTTTCATCTATAATTATATTTTCTAATATTGAATTTTTCGGGTTTATTGCTTCTCTTTTATTTCCCAAAATATTTTTGTATATTTTCTGTATTTCTTCGCCTGCTAAAGCATGCCCATCCATTATAATTTTTAAACCATTATAATTTTTTGGATTATGACTTCCTGTTACCATAACTCCCGAATTAGATTTAAGTTGATTAACTGCAAAATATAAAAGAGGGGTTGGGACTTCACCAATATCTACAACATTTTTTCCTGATTCTAAAAATCCTTCTATCAAAGATTTTGTTAATGATTTACTAGATAACCTACCATCTCTTCCAATAATTATTGTATCGTTATTTTCTTTATATATTCTACTTAATGCTTCTGCTACACATTTAGAAGTTTTCTCAGTTAATTCTTCTTTATAAATACCTCTAATATCGTATGCTTTAAATATACTTTTTGGAATTTTCATTACTAACTTGTTCCACTATGACCAAAGCCACCTGTAGATCTTTCTGTTTTTTTAAAATTTTCTACAAAGTTATACTCTATCTTAATAATGGGTATCAATAAATATTGCGCTATCCTATCTCCAGGATTTACGGAAAATATTTTTTTGCTGTTATTATATAAAGATACCATTAGCTCACCTTGATAATCTGAATCTATTAAACCTACAGAATTACCAAGTATTATTCCATGTTTATGCCCAAGACCCGACCTTGGTAATATAATTCCAGCGTAGTCACTATCTTCAATAAAAAAAGCTAGGCCTGTGGGTATTAAAACAGTTTCACTTGGCGAGATTTCTATCTTATCATCAATACATGCCCTTAAGTCCATTGCTGCAGAACCCTCTGTCGCATAGGTTGGAATTGGAATATCAGTACCAATTTTCGAATTTAGAATTTTTACTTGTATTTTTTTTGACATTTTTATCACCTAATTATAAATATTTGATATTTCTTCAACAAATTCTACTGCCAAGTCTTTTTTATTTTTAAGATTCAATATTTTTTCCATACCCTCACCCCAAAATAAGGTAATTGAATTATTATTGTTATCAATACCTTCTGTAAAACTTACTTTGTTTGCTGCTACTACAGATATTTTTTTATTTTTTAGTTTTTTTAAAGCATTATTTTTTAATTCGCTAGTCTCTGCTGCAAATCCTATAGTAAATACATCATAATTCTCTGATATTGTTTGCAAAATATCTACATTTTTTATTAGATCTAGATTTATATCTTGATTACTTTTAATTTTATCGTTATTAAGATTCTTGGCTATAAAATCTGATACTGCGGCTACCGAAATAAATATATCACAATCTAAGATATTATCTTCTACAGCAGACAGCATTTCTTTTGCACTTACAACATCAATAGATTCGATACCTTCTTTTTGCATATAATTACATGGTCCTTTTACAAGAATAACTTTTGCTCCATTATTATGAAATGCATTGGCTATTTCACAACCCATCATTCCAGAACTTCTATTAGATAAATATCTTACAGGATCTATATATTCTATTGTTGGCCCAGCAGTTATAATTATTTTTTTATCTTTAAATAATTTAGATTTTTTTTTTGTTAATAGTTCAATATCTTCAATTATATCTACTGGTTCTTTCATGCGCCCTGATCCTATATCTCCACATGCCTGACTTCCATATTCTGGTCCTGAGAAAAAAATTCCTCTTTTTTTTAAAATTTTATAGTTTTCTTGAGTTGCTTTATTTGCCCACATATTTTTATTCATGCTTGGAGCTAATACCAATTTTTTATCGTATGCTAGACATATAGTTGATAGCATATCATCTGCTCTACCGTGTAATATTTTTGATAAAAATTCTGCTGTTGTTGGAGCAATCAATATGATGTCAGCCCATCTCGCTAGGTCTATATGAAGCATAGGGGAATCTTTTTCAACTGCATTGTATGGATACACTTTTTCATTTGTTAGTGTCTCAAATGTTAATGGGGTAATAAAATCCTCAGCTGTACGTGTCATAACAACTTTCACTAAATAATTTTTTTTAATCAATAATCTAGCTATTTCTGCTGATTTATAGGCAGCAATTCCTCCTGTTACACCAAGTAATATTTTTATTTTCTTGCTCATTTTAAGATTGTACAAGATTTATTGATATCGTATGTAAAATATTTATTAAGTAATCAATATCATCTTCTTCGTGATCAACTGTCAATGAGACCCTAAGCCTCGAACTTCCTTCTTTTACTGTTGGTGGTCTGATCGCTGGAATATAAATACTTTTTTTTAGAAGTTCTTCGCTTATGTGCATTGCATCTTTACTACTACCTATTAACAAAGCTTGAATTTGTGAGTCACTTTCCAAAGATATAAATCCCGATTTATGTATATTTTTTTTATAATAATTTATTAAAGAAAATAATTTTTCTCTTCTCCAGCTTTCTTTATTTATAATTTTCAAAGATTTCCTTGTAGCTTCAACTGCATTTACTGGCAATGAAGTAGAATATATATAACTTCTAGATTTTTGCATAACATATTCAACATAATTTTGATCGCCAGAAAAAAAAGCCCCAAATGTGCCTATAGACTTTCCAAAAGTACCTGTCACAAAAATATTTTTTTCTTTACTTAACGAAGATCCATAAACTAACCCTCTTCCCTCTGGACCAAATACTCCTAAAGAATGTGCCTCGTCAATCAATAACGAAGATTTATGTTTCCTGGCTTTTATACTTAATTTTTTTATGTTAGCAATGTCTCCATCCATACTAAAAAGGGAATCACTAATGATAAGATTATTTTTTGCTTTGCATTTTAATATTATTTTTTCTAAATCCTTATAATCATTATGATTGTATCTTTTGAAATTTGCTCTAGATAAGATTGAGCCATCTATTAACGATGCGTGATTCAACTGATCAGCAATAATATTATCACCTCTGGAAACTAATGATTTTATTACCCCAAGATTCGCTTGGTACCCAGTAGAAAATAGTAATGTTTTTTCTTGGCCTAAAAATTCTGAAATTTCTTCTTCTAATTTATGATGAGACGATGTATATCCTGATATTAGGGCTGAAGAACTTGTACTATAACCATGTTTGTCTAGTGCTATTTTTGCAGCATTTATGATTCTTTTATCGTTAGCCAGAGAAAGATAATCATTACTTGCAAAAGAAAGATACTCTTTATTTTTATAAAAGAAAAGATGAGAATTTCCAGAATCTTTTATCTTCCTAATTCTATAATTACCTGATAGCTTTATTTCTTTAAGATTTTTTTTTATTATTTTTTTTTCCAAATTTATTTTTAATAATTAATTAATTAATTTTAAATTATAAATATTTTGTTTTTTTTCTATTTTTGCTGTCTTTGCGTCATTAAGTCTATCAATTTGATCACTATCTCCTTCTATTTTCATACCAAGCTTACCAAATAATTCCCTATCTTTTTCAACTTCTACATTAGGTGCAGTTAATAATTCTTCACCATAAAATACTGAATTTGCTCCTGCATAAAAACACAATGCTTGCATTGATTCAGCCATAGACTCTCTTCCAGCAGAAAGTCTGACATAGGTGTTTGGCATCATTATTCTTGTGGCAGCAATTGTCCTAACAAATTCTAGCTCATCAATTTTTTTGTTTTCATATAATCTTGTACCTTCCATTTGTACTAACATATTTATTGGGACTGACTCTGGATGCTGATCTAAGTTTGCTAACTCTATTAAAAGTTTTGCCCTATCATCTCTAGATTCACCAAGTCCTAATATTCCGCCTGAGCAGACTTTAATGCCTGATTCTCTAACATATTTTAAAGTATTTAATCTATCTTGATAGTTTCTTGTGCTAATTACTTTTGTATAATATTCACGCGATGTATCAAGATTATGATTATAATAATTTAAACCTGATTTTGAGAGCCTTACTGCTTGATCTTCTGACAACATTCCAAGTGTTACGCAGCTCTCCATTCCTAGGTCATGAACTACGTCAATCATTTTAATAACCCTATCAATATTTTTATTACTTGGTCTTCTCCACGCTGCTCCCATACAAAATCTTGTAGACCCTTGATCTCGAGCTAATGTGGCCTGCTTCTTTACCTCTTCTAAAGACATCAATGGTGTTGCTTCTATAGGATCATCGCTATGTATACTTTGTGAGCAGTAACCACAATCTTCTGGGCAGCCACCCGTCTTAATTGATAACAGTGTGCAGACTTGTACCATATCTTTTTTATGATTTTGAATATGAGTATCATGTGCTTCAAACAACAATTCATTAAATGACTTATTAAAAAGCTCTAAAACTTCTTCTAATTTCCAGTTATTACGTATATTACTCATAAAAGATACTCTCCATATATACCTAAGAAAATTAACAAACCTATATACTGATTATTTTTGAAAGCTATTATACAAAATTTTGGCTCTCTTTTTTTTATTAATATTTGATTATACACACCTACTAGCATAGCGAGAATAAGAAAAAAGAAAAAAATGTAAGTATATTCTTCTAAATAACCAATATAAGCAAAAGTAGTATAAAAAATTGCCTGCAGTATGCCAATTATAATTTTATCGTAAGCTCCGAAGAGTATTGCTGTTGAGTTTACACCTATCTTAATATCATCTTTTTTATCTGACATAGCATATATAGTATCAAACATAGTTACCCAAATAACTGTTGAAAAAAAGAATATCCAGGAAATAAGGTTGGGAATTTGATTTGTTGATGCTGTATAAGCCATTAGGGTCGAAATTCCAAAAGTCAAACCGAGAAAAACTTGCGGGGCTATAAAAAATCTTTTTGTAAGAGGATAAGTGATAATAAATACTATTGCTATGCAAGCTATATAGACAGTTTTAATATTTAAAAAGATAAGCAGAGTAAGATTTATTATTGCTAAAATTGAAAATATTATGAAAACTTCTCTTTTACTAATTAAACTAGAAGCATATGGCCTATCTTTTGTTCTCTCAACATACTTATCAAAGTCTTTGTCAAAAAAATCATTCACAACACAGCCTATAGTTCTGGTTAAAATTACTCCTATGAGAAAAATTAAACTAATTAAATTATAAATATTACCTTCTTGAGAATATGTAATTACCCAGAATGTTGGCCATAATAACAATAAAATACCAATGGGCTTATCCAGTCGCATTAGTTTAATATATAGGAAAAATTTATTTTTAAACATGAAAGAAATAATTTAATATAGTTGGCATGAAAACTATAATACAACAAAAAAATGACAATAAGAAAATTTAAAGATTTTGAGCCTAATATTCATAGTACAGCTTATGTGGATGAGGATTCTATAGTAATTGGTGATGTAAGTATTGGCGCAGAGTCTTCTATTTGGCCTATGACTGTTGCACGGGGTGATGTACAAAAGATTATTATTGGAGAAAGAACTAATATTCAAGACGGTTCAATCCTTCATGTCACAAGTGATAATATTTTTACACCAAGAGGAACTCCTTTGTTAATTGGGAATGATGTTACTATTGGCCATGGGGCAATACTTCATGCATGTACCATAGAAAATAAATGTCTAATAGGTATTGGAAGCATAATCCTAGATGGGGCAATTATTGAAAGTAATTCTATGTTAGCTGCTGGGAGTCTTGTAGGTCCAAACAAAATAATTGAATCGGGTATGCTATATAAAGGATCCCCCGCAAAACCTGCAAGAAAATTAACTGAAAAAGAGTTAGAATATATTAGTTTTTCTTCTAAACATTATGTTAAAACCATTAAGCAACACATTAGTTAAAGCATGAATATAATAGTAAATGGCGATAAGATCTCCATAGAAAAAAATATCAACTTAGAAAATTTTTTAAAATTAAATAATATTAATAATAAAAATATTGTTATTGAAGTAAATAAAATAATAATTACTAAAAGTATGTGGAAAGAAAAGAAAATAAAAGAAGGCGATGTAATTGAAATTATTACAGCTGTTGGTGGTGGTTAAAAATGAGTCTAATATTAAATAATAAATTGTATAATTCACGACTAATAATTGGAAGTGGGAAATATAAAAATTTTAATGAAACTAAGAACGCTCTTAAATCTAGTGGCGCTGAAATGATCACGGTAGCAATCAAAAGAACTAATTTAGGTCAAGATACTAATCAAGAGAATTTGCTAAACTTTATAGACTCAAAAAAATATAAAATTTTACCAAATACTGCGGGTTGTTTTACTGCTGATGACGCAATAAGAGTATCCCTATTAGGGAAAGAATTGTTAGGGGATAATTTAGTTAAATTAGAAGTCCTTGCCGACAAAGATACTCTTTTACCAAATGAAGAAGAAACTTTAGTAGCTGCTAAAGAACTTGTGAAACTTGGTTTTTCCATCATGGTTTACACAACTGACAATGTAGCCCTAGCCAAAGAACTAGAGGAGATTGGATGTATAGCTGTCATGCCATTGGCTTCACCAATTGGTACTGGCAAAGGAATAATGAATTCAAAAAATCTTAAAAAAATTATTTATAATGCAAATGTTCCAATCATAGTAGATGCTGGTATTGGCACAGCTAGTGATGCGACTATAGCAATGGAACTTGGTTGTGATGGAGTTTTATTAAACTCAGCCATAGCAATGTCAGATAACCCAATATTAATGGCTGAGGCAATGAAATATGCAGTTATATCTGGAAGAAAAGCTTACGAAGCAAAAAGGATGGAAATAAGTGATATAGCTATACCATCAAGTAATAAAAAAAATTCAATATCATGAGCCAGCAAATTCGACTTAAAAGCTATGTTAAAAGAAGTGGAAGGCTGACAAACTCTCAAAAAAAAATTTTAGAAAAAAAAGAATATAATATAAATTTTTTTAATTCAAATAAAATATTAAGTTGCCAAGAATTATTTAATAATTATAACCCATGTATTTTAGATATTGGTTTTGGTGATGGAAAATTACTCACAGATATTGCAAAAAATTTTCAGGATTTAAATTTTATTGGATTAGAAGTTTACGATGCAGGAGTAGGAAATATATTAAAACAAATATCAGAAAATAAATTAAATAACTTAAAAATATCAAATTGTGATGCAATTGAATTTTTGGAAAATTATATTACTGATAAAAGCTTATATGGAATTTCATTATTTTACCCTGATCCATGGCCAAAAAAAAAACATCATAAAAGAAGAATTATAGATGAAAGTTTTTTAAATTTAGTTAGCAAAAAAATTAATAAGGGTGGATTCTTAAAAATTGTTACTGACTGGTCTAATTATGCAGATCATATTATTGAATTGCTAGATGAAAACTATAATTTTGCGAAAGAAAATGATAGATATTTATTTAAAAATAGAATTTTAACAAAATTTGAAAAACGAGGTATATTGCTTGGCCATAGAATTACTGAATTGTGCTACAAAGTAAAATAAATTATTTATTTTTTATATTTTTTATACTTGCCTCATAAATTGAATCTAATCCTGCTGTATTTCTATTCATTGGGCACACTTCACTTTTGCAAAATGGTGGAGATACATTTGTACAACCTAGATCAGACCAAGCATATTCTATTGCATCGTCTATTGTTCTATGAAAATTATTCTTCCATTGCCCTTTTGAATAACCTGTATCTGAAAAAATTTTAATTATTGGTTTATGAACCCTAGCAAAAAATAAATTAATATTTTGCTCGTAAAGTCTGCTTGATAAGCTATGCAGTACTTCTTGACCTGTAGCATCTATCTCATTTATCGCTATAGCATCGATTATAAAGTATCTTAGCTCAGGTTTTGTCGCAACTCTCTCAATTACTTCATTCTCAAAATGCCCTGCATTTGTAAATATTAGTGGCCCGTCAAATCTCATTACCGAAATAGAGCAACATTTAGGTATATTATTCGCGTCTGAATTTCTAAATACTCCTTGTGTATTTTTTGATAAACATATTACTCTTGGTCTCATTGATCTATAGCAATAACTTCCAAGAGACAAAACTATTCCGACTATTATTCCAAGCTCTAGTTCTGGCGCTAGTAATAAAGTTACAAAAAAGGTAATTATAGATATGATTGCATCATGTTTTTGAACTCTCCAAGCATATTTAATTGGCTTAAATTTAATTAAATTTATCACAGCAGTTATTATTACAGCCGCTAATGTTGCTTGCGGAAGGTGATATAATAGTGGAGTTAAAAATAATAAAGTTATACCAACAACTAAACCTGTAACAACTGATGCAAATCCTGTTACTGCGCCTGCAGATATATTTACTGCTGATCTTGAAAATGATCCGGATACTGGATAACCTTGAAAAAAACTAGACACTATATTACTTAAGCCTTGTCCTATTAATTCTTGGTCAGCATCTAACCTTTGTTTTGTTTGAGTAGCCATTGCTTTAGCAATTGAGATTGCCTCCATAAATCCTATAAGGCTTATAGCTATAGCGACAGTTCCCAAGTTTATTAATTGATCAAAATCAATTTGTGGCATCTGAATTGTAGGCAAACCATCTGGCACAACTCCAATTACTTTTCCACCATAGTTAGTCTCAAATTGAATATACCAAGAGATTACTGTAGTTATTACTACAGAAATCAGAACTGCTGGATATTTAATTGATATTTTTCTAGTAAGTAGAATTAAAAATATTGCCAAAAGACCCATTAATAAAGTCGGGGTATGGGTACTAACTAATGATTCAGACAATACATTTATGATAGTCTGGTAGTGGTGTTCAGCTGATACCACACTGACGCCAAATAATTTTGATAATTGAGATGTTGCTATTATTATAGCAGCAGCATTTGTAAATCCTGTTACAACAGGGTGAGATAGAAAATCAACTAGAACACCCATTCGCAAAAGACCTAACGATAGCTGAAAGATACCCACTAAAAAAGCTAGCATGATTGCATAAGCAACATATCCTGCAGGATCATTACTTGCAATAGGTTCTAAAGCTGCTGCTGTCAATAAACTTACAACTGCGACTGGCCCTGTAGCTAATTGCCTTGAAGAACCAAAGATGGAAGCTATTGCTACTGGCAGGAATGAAGCGTACAAACCGTAATATGGTGGCAGCCCTGCTAATTGCGCATATGCCATAGATTGTGGAACTAAAACTAAAGCGACAGTAAGCCCAGCCACTATATCTGCTCTTAATATTTTAGGATTTCGTAAATCCGTAATCCAATCCTTAAAAGGGAAAAACCTTTTTAAAATAAATTTTTGCAGTTGTTTGCCTATTACCATAATCTTTTTTAGTGACTCAAAATTGAAATATTCGCTATATTAGTATAAAAATTATTAATAGAGTCTAATAGAGACAGTCTATTTAGTTTAATATTTTCTTCGTTAGTATTAATCATAACTTCATCAAAGAATATCTTTACATAAGGATTCAGAGTATTTAATTTTTCTAGATATTCTGCATAATTATTTTTCTCTAGAGCTAAATTAAGTTCATCTGTAATATTATTAATAGCATTATATAATATCTTCTCGCTAGATTCTCTTAGTAAATTTTCTTCAATATTTGAAGATAGAGTTAAATTAGATTTTTTTAAGATATTAGAAACTCTCTTAGCATTACCAAATAATTCTTCATAATTAGAATTCTCTAATATAATCTCCAATGCTTGAACTTTTTTTAACATTTCATAAGTGTTCAAAGTTTTATTACTATTAATAACAGATAAAATTACGCTCTCATTGAAACCATAATCTTCTTTAAAAATTGATATTAACTTTTCTTTGAAAAAAGAATGGCAGGCCAGCAAACCCTCTTTATTATCTTTTAATTCATCAAATTTACAGGAAATTACCCTAAAAGAAGTGTTGATCAATTGTGTTAAATTTATACTAAAGTTTGTTTTAATTAATATTCTTAAAAATCCATTTGTTGACCTTCTGACACCCAAGGGATCTCTAGTACCAGTTGGCTTTTCATTAACTAAAAATATTCCAACAACTGTATCTAACTTATCTGCCATAGAAACAATTTGAGCATCAACACTAGATGGAATTTCGTCTTCGGCATTTCTAGGCGCATAATGTTCTCTAATGCCTTCAGAAACAATATTATTAAACCCTAGTTTTTTTGCATAATAGCAACCTATGTAACCTTGTAACTTGGGAATTTCCACAACCATATTTGATATTAAGTCTAATTTACATATCTCAGCGATTTCTTTAAACATGAGTTTTTTATCTGCATAACTTTGAGTATTTATATATGATGATAATTCAATAATCCTTTGAACTTTATCAAACATACTTCCAAGATTCTTATGGAAAATTAACCTTTTTAAAAAATCTTTTTTCTCAAAAATATTACTCGATAAGTCCTTAGATATAAAAAACTGCGCATCATCAAGTCTAGGATTTACTACTCTCTCATGACCCTTTACAATATTTTTATTTATTTTTACATTGGATATGCCAATAAAAAAATTAGTTATTTCTTTTTTTTTATAAACTAGAAAGTATTTTTGTGTATCTTGTATTACATATTCTAATACCTCTCTTGGTAATTCTAAATACTTTTTTGGAAAAGTACCTAAGAATACGTAGGGATATTCGACCATATTACTTAATTCATCAACTAATTTATAATCTACATTTTCCTCAAATTCATTTGATAAAATAATATTATATATTTCTTTTTGAATTATATCTTTCCTCACTTCCGTATCAATTTCTACGTTTTCTTTCTTAAGTAAAGTAAAATATTCATCATAATTGTTAACCCTAATTTTTTCACTTGAATTAATTTTATTTCCATATGTATAATTATTAGTATCAACGCCAAGTATTGTGGCTTGCAAATGTTTATTATCTAGCATTAATAGAATCCATCTTATTGGTCTTATAAATGAAATATCAGCACTACCCCATCTCATTTTTTTTTGCTCTTCAACTTTATTTATAGATTCTTCTATAATCTTAGGAATTATATCTTTGATTTTAATTCTAGATTCTGGTTGTTCATATAAAATATATTTTTGACCATCAATCTCTTCTTCTTTTAATAAGTGTAGCTCTGTCTTATATTTTTTAGCAAAGCCCAAGCCTGTCTTCGTTGGATTATTAGAATTGTCATAGCAT
The DNA here is from genome assembly GCA_018674175.1 of Gammaproteobacteria bacterium. Lineage (GTDB taxonomy): Bacteria > Pseudomonadota > Gammaproteobacteria > Poriferisulfidales. The sequence goes on from JABHAT010000014.1 coordinate 25,528, forward strand.
TTAGCTAGCGGTGGTCCTTTAATTATTTTTTTTTCTAAAATTATTTCTTCACTTATTTTATTAACTATAAATACTAATCTTATATTTGTGTAGAAGTTATTTATTGAAGAGAAACTAATTGAATTTTTTTTAAAATTCTCTTCAATACTTTTTTTTATTTTTTCAGAAAAAATATCTAAATTTTTTGATGGTAAGTCTTCTACCCCAATCTCAAAAAGTAATTTTTTATTTACCATAATTAATTATTTTTTTATTAATGGAAAATTTAATTTATTTCTGTTTTCTAAATATTTTTTAGCAACAAGAAAAGATAATTTTCTCAATCTTAATATATATGCTTGTCTTTCTGTTGAAGAAATAGCTTGCTTTGAGTCTAACAAATTTAAAGTATGTGAATTTTGAAGTAACATATCATATGCTGGAATTGGCAAATCTTTTGATAAGAGTTTATTACATTCTTTTTCCACATCTTCAAAGAGCTTAATTAATATTTTAGGTTCTACTAATTCAAAATTGTATTTTGAATTTTCTTCTTCGTTTTGCAAATATATTTCACCATAAGTAATATCATCGTTCCATTTAATATCGTATAAATTATCCACTGACTGAAGATGCATAGCTATCCTTTCTAAACCATACGTAAGCTCTCCTGCTACTGGCTTACATTCTATACCCCCTACTTGTTGGAAGTATGTAAACTGACTTATTTCCATACCATTTAATTGTACTTCCCATCCAACTCCCGCTGCTCCTAATGATGGCGATTCCCAATTATCATCAATAAATTTAATGTCATTTTTTTTTCTTACAACACCTAAGCTTTCTAATGATTCAATATATAGATCTTGAATGTCGTCAGGTGATGGTTTTAATATTACTTGGAGTTGATAATAATGTTGCAGCCTATTTGGGTTTTCTCCATATCTACCATCTGTAGGTCTTCTGCATGGTTGAGCATATACTGCTTTCCATGGTTCAGGCCCTAAAGCTCTGAGGAAGGTAGATGGGTGGAATGTTGCTGCCCCCACAGGGAAGTCATAAGGCTCTAAAGATACGCATCCCTTACTTGCCCAAAAAGACTTTAATTTAAATATAATTTCTTGAAAAGTCATAATTTAAAGATATCCATACAAATAAGTTCTATTATAAAACAAAGTTCAGAATTTGAATTATTAATATACTACTATATAAATCTCATATATTATTGAATTGTACAAACAATTTAACACAATTTTAGTCATATTTTACGCCTAGTGTTACTTGGCACATAATATGCATGCTTTAATAGCAATAATGAAATTAACGTAATACATATAGGAGCGAATAATGTCAGATATAATGAAAACAATAAAGGAGAATGACGTAAAATTTGTTGATTTACGTTTCACTGATACAAAAGGTAAGGAGCAACATGTAACGATTCCCGTTGGTGCTGTAGATGAATCTTTATTTGAAGACGGAAAAATGTTTGATGGTTCATCAATTGCTGGATGGAAAGCAATCAATGAATCGGACATGATTCTTAAGCCAGATGTAGATTCTGCAATCATGGACCCATTTTTTAGTGATGCCACTCTAACTGTTAGGTGTAATATCATTGAGCCAAGTACTGGAGAGGGATATAGTCGTGATCCAAGATCTATAGCAAATAGAGCTGAAAAATATCTAATTGATTCCGGTATTGCAGATACAGCATATTTTGGCCCAGAACCTGAATTTTTTATTTTCGATTCTGTGACATATGGAAATGAAATAGGTGAGTCTTTTTACAGAATTGAATCTGAAGAAGGATGCTTTAGTTCTGGCGAACCTTATGCTGAAGGTAATACTGGACATAGACCTGGTATTAAGGGTGGTTATTTTCCCGTTCCGCCAGTAGACTCATTTCAAGATATACGTTCTGCAATGTGTAACGTGCTTGAAGAAATGGGAATTGAAACTGAAGTTCATCATCACGAGGTTGCTACTGCTGGCCAATGTGAAATTGCAACAAAATTTAATACGATGGTTAAAAGAGCAGATCAAAACCAAGTTATGAAATACGTTATACATAACGTAGCTCACAATTATGGTAAAACGGCAACATTTATGCCTAAGCCAATAATAAATGACAATGGGAATGGTATGCATGTTCATATGTCTCTCTTTTCTAATGGTGAAAATTTGTTTCTTGGGAATGAATATGGAGGTTTATCACAATTAGCTCTATATTATATAGGTGGTGTTATTAAACATGCAAAAGCTATAAATGCTTTCTCAAATGCTGCCACAAATAGTTACAAAAGACTTGTTCCAGGATTTGAAGCACCAACAATCTTAACTTATTCAGCTAAGAATAGATCAGCAAGTATTAGGATTCCATATGTAGCAAATGAAAAAGGTAGAAGAATTGAGGTGCGTTTCCCAGATGCATGTGGAAATCCTTACCTAACATTTACGGCATTAATGATGGCAGGTTTAGACGGCATAAAAAATAAAATAGATCCAGGGCCAAATATGGATATTGATTTATTTGATGACCTAAGTCCAGAAGAAGAGGCTAAGATTCCTCATGTATGTTCTTCACTTGATGAAGCTCTTAGAGCGCTAGATTCAGATAGAGAATTTTTAAAAGCTGGTGGAGTTTTTGATGACGACACTATAGATGCATACATAGCTCTTAAAATGGAGGAAGTGCAAGCTTTTCAAGCTAACACTCATCCTTTAGAGTTTGAAATGTATTATAGCTTATAATATACCTCTGATTTATATTCACTAACGCCCTATTATAGGGCGTTTTTTATTTTTATTAATGCACATTTTTTGTGCATTTACTCTAAAACTGATTTATAATAATTATTTATTCAATTAAATATAGAAAATATATAAATTATAGAATGGATACATTTAACATATTAGATAATATTTCTACCTCCATAATAATTACCAACAAATTTATGGAAATAGTACATATAAATGCTTCAGGAGAAAGTTTTCTTCATAATAGTAAAGCTAATTTAGTGAAAACAAAAATTGAAGCTATCTTTGCGCATAAAAATAATATTATTGTAAATCAAGTTTATGATGCTATTGCACTAAATCAATCATCAGTATCTAGGGACGTTGAAATATCTTTAAAAAACAAAGTTAAACATCATATAGATTGTAATGTTCAAGCAATATATATCGATAATGAGAAATACGTGTTACTAGAAGTAAATCTAATTCAAAGGCAAAAGGACATAGAAAAAAATGCAAATTTTATTGATAGAGACAATACTACAAAAATGATAACCAGATCAATCGCACATGAAATTAAAAACCCTTTAGGCGGAATAAAAGGTGCTGCTCAACTTCTTGAAAGCGAATTAAGTATTGCGCAAAAAGACTATACAGATATTATTATTGGCGAAGTTGATAGATTAAGAAACTATATTGATAAAATGCTTGGGCCAAAAAATGAACCTTTTTTTGAGAGCATTAATATTCATTCAATCGTAAATAGGGTTATAAAAATTTTAGATACTAAAAAAGATAAAAAATCTTTTTTTCTTGTAAATTTTGATCCAAGTATACCAAACGTAAATATTGATAAAGATATGATCATCCAGTCACTATTAAATATAGTAAAAAATGCACAAGAAGCTACAACAAATAATGGTGTTGTTGAATTAAAAACAAGGATTGAAAGAAACTATACTATAAATTCTATAAAATATAAATTAGTTGTAGTTGTAAGTATTATTGATGACGGAATTGGCATTAGTGATGAAATTAAAAATAAGTTATTTTTGCCACTAGTTACTGATAAAGCTGAAGGCTCTGGTTTAGGATTATCTATATCCCAGAGATTAGTTTCACTAAATAAAGGAGTTATTGTATATACAGAAAATAAAGACAAGACTATTTTTAAAATTATTCTACCAATTGAGATCTATTAAAGATGAGCGATTCTATGAAAAAAATATTTGTTGTTGATGATGATAAATCAATTAGGTGGGTTTTAGAAAAAGCTCTTACCAAAAATAATTATAAGGTATTTGTTTATGATGACCCAAAAGCTATGATTTTAGATATAGAAAATTTTAAACCTGATGTAATAATTTCAGATATTAGAATGCCAGGAATGAGCGGTATAGATATGTTAGAAAAAATTAAAAGAGAATACCCAAAAATACCAATTATTATAATGACTGCTTTTTCTGATTTAGAAACTACGGTTAGTTCTTTAAAGAAAGGAGCTTATGATTATATTACTAAGCCTTTTGATATAAATGAAACTGTTAAGTTAGTAGAAAAGGCAAGTAATAATTTAAGACAAGCTTATTCTCAAGATAAAATTAAATACACAAAAGACGTTTCAAAAATTATTGGTATGTCTGAATCAATGCAAGTTATATATAAATCCATTGGTAAAATTGCAAAAACAGATGTTGGAGTTTTAATACTTGGTAAGACTGGTACAGGTAAAGAATTAATAGCAAAAGCTATACACGATAATAGCGATAGAAAAGATAATCCTTTTATTGCAATTAATACTGGAGCAATCCCAACAGAATTACTGGAATCAGAACTTTTTGGGCATGAAAAAGGTTCTTTTACTGGAGCTTATAGTCAAAGAATAGGTAGATTTGAGCAATCTACTGATGGGACCTTATTCTTAGATGAGATTGGTGATATGCCAATGGAAGTACAAACTAGATTACTAAGAGTACTTCAAGAAGGTGAATTTTTTAGAGTAGGAGGTTCTAAACCAATTAAAGTAAAGACCAGAGTTATTACTGCTACTCACAAAGATCTGAAGATGCTTGTCGCAAAAGATCTATTTAGAGAGGATCTTTTGCATAGAATTAATGCTATTAAAATTATATTACCTAGTCTAAAGGACAGAAGAAGTGACATATTGGATTTAACTAACCATTTTATCAATATATATTCTGAAGAATATAAAACTCCACAAAAGAACCTTACAGACGACGTAAAAAAAATTTTTCTAAAGTATGATTGGCCAGGTAATATTAGGGAATTACAAAATATATGTAAATATTTGACAATCATGTCTTCTGGTTCTGAAGTCACATTAGAAGATCTTCCTAAAGAATTACTCAATGAAGTAGATGAATTAGAAAATATAAAAAGTTGGGAAGATATTTTAGAATTATGGATTTTGAAAAACTATAATAATAAATCAATAAATATTTCAAAAGATATTGATATCGCATATGAAAAAATATTAATTAAATCATCCCTAAAATTATCTAATGGAAATAAAACCGAAGCTGCAAAAATATTGGGCTGGGGAAGGAATACAATATCAAATAAAATTAAAAATAATTAAAGCTTAGTAATTTTTTATCATTTGCAATCTAATCCTATTATTTCTGATATATTTCTGTACCCATTCTTTTCAATTATATTACTAAGTTCTTTATTAATCTTATTTGCAACATATGGGCCTTCATATACTAGTGATGTGTATAGTTGTAATAAGGATGCTCCAGATTTAATTTTATCGAATGCACTCTTGCCATTATTTATGCCGCCAGCTCCTATAATTGGAATCTTATCTCCAAGTTTTTTATAAAATTTCTTAATAGCCATATTTGAATAATCATTTAATGGTAAACCTGATAAACCTCCACTCTCTTCTTTATATTTACTCAATAGTTTGCTTTTGTTTTTAATAGTAGTATTTGTTAATATTAACCCATCAATATTTTTTTCTAAAAATATAGCAGATAAATTATTTATTTCTACGTCACTTATATCAGGTGAAATTTTAAAAAAAATTGGAACTTTCGAGTTTTTCTCTTCTCTTATTTTTTTCACAGAATCTATTAATTTTATAATTTTACTTTCTTCGTGCTGCTCTCTTAAATTAGGAGTATTTGGTGATGATATATTAATTGTAATATAAGCTGCTAAATCAAAAAAATTGTTAAAACAAAGTAAATAATCATCTATAATTGTGGCGTTTTTTTTATTAGGGCCAATATTTATGCCGCAAATACCATTTGGCTTTTTGTTCTGAATTCTTTTTCTTATACTTTTCATACCATGATTTGGAAAACCAAGTCTATTGATAATAGCTTTATCTTCATACAATCTAAAAACTCGTGGTTTTAAATTTCCATCTTGTGGCTCTGGCGTTATTGTCCCAACTTCTGAAAATCCAAATCCTAATTTATGTATATTATTATAAATTTCTGCATTTTTATCAAAGCCAGCAGCAAGCCCTACTGGATTTTCAAATTTCATATTAAGTATTGTTTGATTAAGATTTTTATATTTTTTGTTTGAAGAAACGCCAATTGATGCTAATGGAGACTTTATGAATTTAATTGCAATTTTGTGAGCTATTTCAGGATCAACTTTGTTTAAATAATATTTAAATAATTTATACAACATTTTATACGTGTAATTACGTCCTCATATTTATAAAATCAAACAAATTCTTTTGTTTGTTCTCTTACCAACAATTCATTGACAGCATCAGCAGGACTTATTTGACCATTTATTATATCAAATACTTTACTACATATAGGTAGATTTAATGAATGTTTTTTGATTAGTATATTGAGACCTTTGGAGGCGTATATGCCCTCTACTATATGCCCAATTTTTTTTTCCGCTTCTTTTATACTTAAACCTTTTGCAATCTCCAAACCAAAACTTCTATTTCTAGATAAATCATCGTTCGCAGTTAAAACAAGATCTCCTAAGCCACTTAAACCGTAAATAGTTCGATCATTACAATTCAACATCTCTCCAAGACTTTTTATTTCTAATATTCCTCTTGTTATTAATGCTGCTTTTGCATTTGGTCCAAGACCTAGGCCATCTGATATACCTACTGCGACTGATAAAATATTTTTCATAGCACCTCCTAATTGGCAACCAATTATGTCATTAGATGCATAAACTCTAAAAAACTTACTATGAAACATTTCTGTAAATACTTCTAATACGTTTTTATTACTGGAGGCTATTGTAACCGCTGTAGGTTTATTTTTTATAACCTCGGCTGCAAAAGATGGTCCAGATAGCACTGCTAAATTATTAGTTGAGGTAAAACTACTAAGTATTTGTGATGGGAATAAGCCTGTTTCTGCATCTATTCCTTTGCAAGCTAAAATAATTGGCCCTTCAAAGTTATTTTTTTTTATTATATTTCCAATTTCTTTTAGTGAGTTTACTGGTGTTGCTATTATTACTGGAGATTTATTTTGAAAAACTTCATCTATGTTATTAATTTTCGAAATATTCTGGCTATTGTTTTCTTTGTTCCTAGAATAAATAGTAATTTTTTTTTTATTTATTACTAAAGTGTGTGCAAGAGCTTTACCCCATGAACCAGCACCCACTATTATTGCATCAGTAGCTGACATCTTATTTATATAATTTTTAATTGATCATTCATTATTATCCAAACCACCTTCTAAATCTAAATCAACTAAATCATCAAATCCGCCAATGTGTTTTTCATCTAGAAAAATCTGAGGCACTGATTGTCTTCCACCTGATAACTCCAGCATTTTTTCGAACATTTTATTATCTTGATCAATCCTGTACTCAACATAATTAATATTTCTTTTTTCAAGCAACATTTTTGCTCTTACACAATAAGGACATATAGCTGTTGAATAAATTTCTGCTTTCATAATTAACTTTTTACTACTGGAAGATTATCTGATACCCATGCTTCAAATCCACCTTTCATTGAGTAAACCTCATTAAAATTATTTTTTAACAGTATGTTTGATATTGTTGCAGATCTAACGCCTGACTTACAATAAACAATCGTGGGTTTACTGCTATATTTTTTTATAGAATCTAAACTAGTTTCAACAGAAGAAAAGTTTATGTGTTTTGAATCTTTTATAGTTCCTTGGTTTAATTCTGAACTTTCTCTAACATCAAGAATAAAGGCATCTTTATTAATTAAAAAAACTGCATCTTGTGGTGTAATATTTTTAAATTTTTGAGTTAAGGTTTTATACTCATTAAATATAATAAAACCAAGTATTACAAAAAATAATATAAACAATACTGGGTTGTTTGAAATAAAATTATAATATTCTTCCATGATGATTATTTACTCTTACTTCCTTGGGGTACAAAAAACATCTCTCATCATTTCTAATAACTTTAAAGTTCTTTCATCGCTAACTCTGTAGAATACCTTGTTAGCTTCTTTTCTTGTTGCTAAAACTCCTTTGTCTTTCAATATACCTAAGTGTTGGGATATGTTGCTTTGAGATGTACCAACAGTATCAACTATATCTTGGACGCTAAATTCAGAGTCTCCAAGTATACATAAAATTTTAAGTCTTAATGGGTGAGACATAGCTTTTATAGAGCGTGATGCTCTATCTATATCATCTTGACTTACACTACTATGATCGATTTTTTCTCTTGCAGCTTCAGACATTAAGCTTCCCTCTTTTTTTATTTATAATTATTATTTTTAACTTATATTCATGTTACCAATCAATATTAGATATGTCTAATAAATTAATTATTAATAATTTTAGTAACTTATAAGGTTTTTTATATCTATATTAGTATAACCTTATTGAGTTAAATAATTTTAATACAATATATAAAAAAGGTTTTTGTATTCGTAAACTCTGAATTTTGCCATATAGCGAAATATTAGTTTGGCTCTGTGACCAAATTCTACTACTATAGTGTGATGAAATTTATTAAGAATAAAAATATCTTGTTTGGCCTTTTAGCGATATTTTCAATAAGCACTTTATTTTACTTTAAAGATAGTAATCATGCTTACGCGGCCAAGACAAATTTACCTCTAAATCAGTTACAAGCATTTTCTGAAGTTTATCTAAAAATAAAACAAAACTATGTTCAAGATGTTTCAGATAAAGAGCTCTTTGACAATGCTATCAAAGGCATGCTTGAAGGCTTAGATCCCCACTCAACCTTTTTGAATGAAAAAGACTTTAAAGATCTTAAAATTGGAACAAAAGGAGAGTTTGGCGGGCTAGGAATAGAAGTAACTATGGAAGATGGATTTGTTAAAGTTATAACTCCTATCGATGATACCCCAGCTTTTAAAGCAGGTGTAAAACCAGGTGATTTAATTATTGAAATAGATGGTGGCTCTGTAAAAGGATTATCTCTCAATCAGGCAGTTGATTTAATGAGAGGAAAAGTTGGTGAGCCAATTTTACTTTCTATAGCAAGGAAGGGAGAAAATGGACCTTTAGAAATTAAGATAGTTAGAGCTAAAATTAAAGTCAAAAGTGTAAAATATGAAATTATTCATGAAAATTATGGATACATAAGAATTTCTAGCTTTCAAAATAAAACCGGGAAAAATCTTTATGACGCAATATCAGACTTAAATTCAAAATCAAAGGGAAACATAAAAGGTTATGTGATCGACATGAGAAATAATCCTGGCGGAGTTTTAGGTGCTGCAGTTGACGTTAGTGATGCATTTATAAAAGGCAAAAAAAAATTAGTATTTACAAAAGGCAGGTCAGAAGATGCAATGTATGAATTTAAATCTAATAATATTGATCTAGCAGAAGAAAAACCCATTGTTGTTTTAATAAATGGTGGTTCTGCCTCGGCGTCCGAAATTGTTGCTGGAGCTTTACAAGATCACAAAAGGGCAATTATTATGGGCACCCAATCATTTGGTAAAGGTTCTGTTCAAACAATACTTCCTATTACGTCAAAAACTGCTGTTAAAATAACGACAGCAAGATATTACACTCCTAACGGGAGATCTATTCAAGCAACAGGAATTACGCCTGATATAATTGTTAAAGACCGCGAACTAAGCTCTTCATTAGATAATAAGATGCTAAAAGAGTCTGATTTAAAAGGGCATTTAAAAAATTCAGATAAGAAGAAGAATGAAGATGTAAAGGAAGCTCAAGATAAAAGACTTGAAAAAGATTACCAATTATCAGAAGCAATAAACCTTCTAAAAGGCCTCAACATAATGTCTTCAAATAAAAACTAATATAAATCAATACTTAAGTAAATGAAAAATAGATCTTGAGTGTTACTAAAACAATTGTATAATATCGCCCCTGAATTAAATTTTTTTGTATCAATTTAAAAATTACAAGGAATAATAGTTAGATGAAATATACTGAAGCAAAACTAAAAAAAGCTGCATCAAGTCGATACATGAATCAAGATCAGCTTGATTTCTTTAGAGAAAAGCTTATTGATATGAAAATAGAGCTAAGAAAGCATCTTGAAAATGAAAGATCAGAATTATCTCAGCAGTCAAAAGAATGTGATGATCTAGATAGAGCTCAAATAGAAGAAGAAATACATTTGCGCTTAAGAATACTAGATAGAGAATCTAAGCTACTTCCTAAAATAGATGAAGCCTTAATAAGGATAGATGACGGTAGTTATGGTTATTGCTCAAATACTGGTGAGGCTATAGGTATTGAAAGACTTCTTGTCAGACCAACTGCTCTATTTTGTGCTGAAGAAAAAAGCAGACAAGAGAGAATTGAAAAAGCATATAAAGATTCATAATTATAAAAAAAATGAACCTCTATATTTTTTTATTACTTAACGTTGTTTTTTAACAAATCTGACATTCTTGTTTTAACATTAGGCATCATTACAGTTGACTCAAATTTCATAACTGCTTTTTCCATATCAGCCTTGTTGCTTGCATCCGAAACTTGAATTAATCCAGCCATTGCCATCATTGCATGAGGTGAGCATTTATATAAATACAAGCCATTTACATCAAATTTAACAATTG
>JABHAT010000010.1 GCA_018674175.1 Gammaproteobacteria bacterium
CAATTGTTAAATTTGATGTAAATGGCTTGTATTTATATAAATGCTCACCTCATGCAATGATGGCAATGGCTGGATTAATTCAAGTTTCGGATGCAAGCAACAAGGCTGATATGGAAAAAGCAGTTATGAAATTTGAGTCAAGTGTAATGATACCAGCCGCTAAAACAAGAATGTCTGATTTATTTACTAAAAATATTAAGTAGATAAATTTAACTGTTCTTGGTTTCTAACTCAGATATTTTTGCTTCTAGTTCGTCAATTTTTTCTTGGCATTTATTTAACAGAGCTACTTGTATATCATATTCTTCTCTAGAAACTAAATCGAGTTTTTGTAAAACTCCTTCAGCTCCAGATTTTAATGTTTTTTGCATTTCTTCTTTTGAGCTTTTTAAAGACTCAGGCATTATATCTTTGATTTTATTTGCAAAATCGTCTACATTTTTTGGGTCAAATTTAAACATTTTTTATTCCAATTTTTAATATAAGTTAATGATAACTGATTATTATTTTCTTTGATATATAACAAAACTATAATCTTATATATTAATATATAATAATACTTGATAATTAGTATAAGTAAATATTATAATATAGTAGAAGTTTTGAGCATGGATGCTTGAGCTTCACCTTCCATTTATTGAAATTCATATTTCATTTACACATCTAAAAATAAATTTAATTTAAAAAATCGCTTTATTTTGGCATGAACATTGCATATTTATATATGAACTAACAAAACTTTAAAAAAGGAGATTAAAATGTTCAAGATTTTTAGAAATACAATACTAGGTGTTACTTTATTAAGCGGATCCATGATTGCTCATGCGGAAGAAACAGAATTATCTATGAGTGGAAATATAGGCTTTATGTCAGATTATATGTATAGGGGTATTCATCAATCTAGTAGTTCTGCTATGGGGGGACTGGATTTAGAATATGGTGGTTTTTATCTAGGAACATGGTTTGCAGATTTGCAAGAGGATGGATGGGTAGAAGGCTCTCATAGAGGGTTTGAATATGATGTATATGCTGGTTTCGGTTTTGACGTTAGTGAATCTATTTCAGCATCAATTGGGTACACAATTTATCGTTATACAGATAAAGGTGCTGCAGCATTCGACGATGATTACGATGAGGTGAACTTAGGTTTAGGTTTCACTGCTTCTGACAATTTATCTTTTGCAATAGATTACGCAGTAGGTGAAAACACAGCAGTAGATCAATCAGAGACTGACTATGATGTACTTACAATATCCGCTGACTATTTAGGTGTATATCTTTTAGTTGGGCAATGGGGTGTGCAAGAAGATGATGCTTCAAAAAATGAAGTAGACGCATCCTGGTGGGAAGTAGGCTATTCAAGATCTGTTGGTGACTTTGATCTATCTGCAGGATTTGTGTTATCTGAGAAAGAATTAGCTAGTGGTTCGGATGCAGCTGAAGATGGAGATTTCTCAAGATTTATATTCTCAATGGGTACTTCTTTCTAAGGAATTAAGTATACAAGTAAAATTTTCTTAAGACTCCTACTTAAGACCTCGGGCGGCCAAAATGGCCAATCAAAACTAGGGAAGGGCAACCTTCCCTTTTTTTTGTTAGAGGTATATTATTTAAAGGAACGCACTGAAAATGTGCGCATAATTTAAACGCTTATAAAACTTAAAGTAAAATTTTTTTATAATGTAGAAAAATAAGCATATTAAAAAAATTTTTTAAAAATATAAACATTGGCACGTTTAATGCATGTATATATGTGCTTAATGTAAATTTTGGAGACAAAAAATGAAATTAATAATAGCAATAGTAAAACCATTTAAACTCGATGACGTTAGGAATGCACTTTCTGATATTGGTGTTCAAGGAATAACAGTTACAGAGGTTAAGGGTTTTGGAAGACAAAAGGGGCATACAGAGCTTTATAGAGGAGCTGAGTATGTTGTTGATTTCTTACCTAAAGTAAAGGTTGAGGTTGCAGTATCAGATGAAATGTCTGACAAAGCAGTTGAAGCAATTACTCAATCCGCAAATACAGGAAAAATTGGTGACGGTAAGATCTTTATTATGAACATAGAGTCAGCTATTCGTATTCGAACTGGCGAAACAGGTTCAGAAGCTTTATAACATTTTATAAGGGGTTTAAATTATGGACGGACAATTAATAGAATTAGCATATGCACTCGATACGTTTTACTTTTTAGTTATGGGTGCGTTTGTAATGTGGATGGCTGCAGGCTTCTCAATGTTAGAGGCGGGTTTAGTGCGCTCAAAAAGTACTGTAGAAATTTTAACTAAAAATATAGCGTTATATTCAATAGCATCAATCATGTATATGTTAGTTGGGTATAATTTAATGTACCCAGCTGATGGAAACGGCATTATACCAGCTGTTAGTTTTTTCTTAGGTGGAGATAATGATGCAGCAGATGTAATAGCTAGTGGTGGGGAAGTATATTATTCAGCATTATCTGATTTCTTTTTTCAAGTAGTTTTCGTTGCTACAGCAATGTCAATTGTTTCAGGAGCAGTAGCTGAAAGAATGAAATTATCATCTTTCTTATTATTCTGCGTGGTAATGACAGGATTAATATATCCTATACAAGGGTATTGGAAATGGGGTGGTGGTTTCTTGGACGCTGCAGGATTTCAAGATTTTGCTGGGTCTGGAGTAGTACATTTGTGTGGTGCAGCTGCTGCATTAGCAGGAGTTTTTCTTCTTGGAGCAAGAAAAGGAAAATACGTAAATGGAAAAATAAATGCTATTCCTGGAGCTAATATGCCATTAGCAACACTTGGTACATTTATTTTATGGTTAGGTTGGTTTGGTTTTAATGGTGGTTCCGAACTTATGATGTCAAATGTGGCAGAAGCTAATGCAGTTGCTTTAATTTTTGTAAATACAAACGCAGCAGCAGCAGGTGGCGTAATTGGCGCACTTTTATTTTCTAAAATCTTGTTTGGAAAATTTGACTTATCAATGTCATTAAATGGTGCAATAGGGGGACTAGTTTCAATAACTGCAGAGCCTCTAGCGCCAACACCAGAACTAGCTGCAATCATCGGAGCTGTTGGAGGAATTCTTGTTGTTATATCTATAATTGTATTGGACAAATCAAGAATAGATGATCCTGTAGGTGCAATTTCAGCTCATGGAACATGTGGAATCTGGGGTCTAATCGCAGTAACTCTTTCAAATGGAGACGCTACATTAGGTGCTCAACTATATGGCACAATAGTTATATTTGCATGGACATTTATAATGGCCTTAATATTCTGGGGAATTCTAAAAATGCTAATTGGTATTAGAGTTTCTGAAGAAGCTGAAGAAATGGGTGTTGATGTAGCTGAGTGTGGAATGGAAGCTTACCCGGAATTTAAGAAGTAAAAAAAGTTCCCTAGTAAAAGAACGCATACAATTTTTTGTGTGCGTTTTTTTTATAAATTTTTAGCAAAATCAATCATCTTATTTGTAGATATAAAAGCTTTTTTTCTAATTTCTTCATCTATATTAATTTCATTTTTTTCTTTCATTAATGTTTCAATTAAATTATCTAAATTATTCATAGCCATCCATGGGCAATGAGCACAACTTATGCAAGTTGCTCCTTTGCCACCTGTGGGAGCCTCAATGAGCATTTTATTTGGAGCAGCTTTTTGCATTTTATAGAAAATTCTATTATCTGTTGCAACAATCATTTTTTGATTTGGAAGATTTTTACATGCTTCGATTAGTTGTGATGTTGAACCAACAACATCTGCAAGCTTGATAACCTCAATAGGTGATTCAGGATGCACAAGAATTGCAGCATCTGGATTTTTTTCTTTTAATTTTAGCAAAGAACTCGCTTTAAATTCTTCATGAACAATACAACTAGCATCCCATAACTTCATATCTGCTTTTGTTTTCTCATTTAAATAATTACCAAGGTGCTTATCTGGAGCCCATATTATCTTTGTATTTCTATCGTTTAAATACTCTATTAATTTGACAGCAATACTTGAAGTAACAACCCAATCAGCCATAGCTTTAACCTCAGCACTTGTGTTGGCATAAACTACCAATTCTCGGTCTGGATATAAATTACGAAATTCTAAGAGATTTGGTGCTGGGCAATTAAGATCTAATGAACATTCAGCATCAAGCGTAGGCATTAATATTTTTTTCTCAGGATTTAGAATTTTAGCAGTCTCACCCATAAATCTTACGCCTGCTACAATAAGCATTTTAGAGCTCTGACTAGCTCCAAATTTAGCCATTTCGAGAGAATCCGATACATTACCGCCAGTAATCTCAGCCACCTCTTGTACGTCTTCATGTGTGTAATAATGAGCAATAATTTTAGCGTCTTTTTCTTTAAGCAGTTTTTTTATTAAATCAATTTTAGCATCTTTATTTTTTGCATCGTAAACAGGAGAACTATTTAAAATATCAATAGTTTTAGGAAAGGATTCATTTGGTAACTTTATATTATTTATTTTATTCATTAATTACGCGATATTTCATATTATTAAGTTTTAAATTTTCCACAGTTTTTACAAGTGCATTTTTATTATAAGGCCCTAGTGTAATTTTTGTCGTTAATTTACTCCCCAAGATGTATTTATCATAATTTGCTTTTATGCCTAAAAGGCTTAACTTAGCTCTAATTTTATCTACTTCATTTGGTTTTGCAAATACTCCTAACTGAACAAAATATCTTATTTTTTTTTCATTTTTTATTTTATAGTCAGAAAAAAAATTATTCGCAGATATTATACTTAAAGCACTATCAAAATTTAAATATCTAAAGTGTTTTGAGTAAGAAGGATTAAAATAAATTAAAATAAATAAAAAAGTAATTAGAACGATTAATATAGCTGCTGCTCTAGTTTTTTTTATTTTACTCATTTCTACATTTTTTCTGGCATATTTATCCCAATAATTTTACTACTATTTTCAAAAACATATTTTGCTGATTTTATAAGTGCTAATCTAGCATTCCTTAATTTTTCATTCTCAATCAACACTTGGTATTTATTGTAATAAGAATGTATTTCTTGAGCTAATTCTCTCATGTAGTTAGTTAGGAGATGTGGCTCATATTTACTGGAAGAGTTAATAATAATATCGGGATAAGAATAAAGTTTTTTTATAATACTTATCTCTTCTTCTTCTACTAAAAGATCAAGATAATTTTTATTATAATCAAAATGCATTTTATTTTCATCTAGCTGTCTAAAAATACTACATATTCTTGCATGGGCATATTGAATATAATAAACAGGATTATTACTATCATTAGATTTCGCTAATTCAATATCAAAATCCATATGTTGATCTGATTTCCTAGCAAGATAGAAAAACCTAGTTGCATCTTTACCCACTTCTTTAACTAATTGTTCTAATGTGACAAAATCACCAGACCTAGTAGACATTGATACTTTTTCGTCACCTCGATATAAATTTGCAAACTGTACTAGCAAAATAATTAGCTCTGATTTTCCGTTTGAGAAAATATTGAATGCTCCATTTATTCTGGATACATAACCGTGGTGGTCTGCCCCCCAAATATTAATAACTTTATTAAAATTTCTAGCAATTTTATTATTATGATATGCGATATCTGTTGATAAATAAGTATGGTCTTTATTTTCTTTAATTAAAACTCTATCCTTTTCATCACCAAGCTCTTTAGATTTAAACCAAAGCGCTCCTTCTTTATTATACGTATGATTATTTTTATCAAGGTGATCTATTATATTTTCTAAGGAATTATCACTTATTAAAGAAGACTCTAAAAACCAAGAATTATAATCAATGCCAGAGATACTTAAAGTTTTTTTAATATCTTTTAAAATATATTCAACAGATATTTCTTTAATTTTTAAAAATTTATTAACAGATAAAATATTTTTTATATTAAATATATATAAATCTATAGAGTTATTAATATGTTTTTTTAAATCTTCAATAAAATAATCTAATTTATAATTTCTATGAATTTCAGCTGCAATGTCCCAAACATAATCACCCTTATATAATCCTTCATAAGAAAATTTATCATCACTATTTATAAGTTCATGATATCTTTGTAATACCGATAACGTAAGAATATCAATTTGTTTTCCCGCATCATTAACATAATACTCTTTAACAACTTCGCAACCATTTTCGCTTAGTAAATTAGAAAGACAGTCTCCAAAAGCCGCACCTCTTCCATGACCAACGTGCAAAGGCCCTGTTGGATTTGCAGAAACAAACTCTATTAAAATTTTTGAATTTTCCCCAGAATTATTTTTACCATATTCATTTTTATCTTCTAATATTTTATCAACAATTGAAAATTGAGTTTTCTTTGATATAAAAAAATTAATGAAGCCAGGTCCTGCAATCTCTATTTTTATTATATTATTATTATCTTCAATTGCATTTATGATTTTTTTTGCAAAATCTCTAGGGTTTTCATTATTCTGAGATGCATATTTCATTGCTACATTTGATGAGAAATCACCAAATTTTTTATTTTTACATAGGCTTACTTCAATATTATCAATTGCAATGTCATCGTTTTTATTAATTTTATATAAAGATTCTTTAATTAAATCTATAATGATATTTTTCACAAAATTGCTCAATCGTAGTCAATAGGATCTATGTCAACAGACCATTTAATTTTATTTGAATAGGGTATATCCTTTATGTGTGGAATACAATCTTTGATGACGTAATTTAGTTTTGATTTATTTTTAGCTTGAATCACTAGATTTAAATTATATAAATTTGCTTTCTTCTGCATTATCGAAGGCATTGGACCAAATATTTCTATATCTTTATTTTTATTAATAATATGCTTTAAATTATCTAAGAAATTTTCTGCATCCATATATTTTCTAGATTTTGCTTGTATGACTCCCCAATTTCTGTGAGGTGGTAAGCCCAAATTACTCCTAAGTAATAATAGATTTTTCATCCATATTTCGTAACCATTTTTTATTAAACAATCTAAGTCTTCATTGTCAGGGTATGAAGTTTGAAGAATAACTTCCCCAGTAACATCACCCCTTCCAGATCTTCCCGAGACTTGAATAAGCTGCTGTGCGAGTTGCTCGATAGCTTTTAATCTTGGACTAAATAAACTTTGATCAATATTCATTATGACCACTAAAGTTATATTTGGAAAATTATGACCCTTAGATAGCATTTGTGTTCCAATTAAGATGTCATATTTATTATTTCTAATTTCATCAAAGATTTTTTCAGCTTGTCCCTTTTTTTTTGTATTATCAGAATCAATTCTAATTATGTTTGTCTCAGAAAATTCTGATTTAATAACTTCTTCAATTTTTTCAGTTCCCTCGCCAAGAAATATAATATCTTTAGATTCGCAATTAGGACACTTTCCTGCATAACTTATATTTTTTGCGCAATGATGGCACATTAACAATTTTTTATTCTTATGATATGTCATATTTAAATTGCATTGAGAGCATTGCGGAATCCAAGAACATTCCCTGCAACTAATTATAGGAGAATAACCTCTTCTGTTAAGGAAAATTAATGTTTGTTCTTTTTTAGAAATCCTATCTTTTATTGCTAACACAACCTCTTCTGATAAAATAATGTTCTTTTTATTTGACATGTTTACTACCTTTAAAGAAGGTAGGGTTTTGTTATTAATTCTATTTCTCATCTTGATATGCGTATATTTCTTCAAGTTAACATTTAAAATAGTCTCTGATGAAGGTGTAGCACTCCCAAGTATTATTGGTATATTTTTATTTTTAGCTCTAAAAATAGCAATATCTCTGGCATTATATTTTGTTTCTGAGCTATTTTTAAAAGAAGCATCATGTTCTTCATCGACTACTATTAAACCTAGTTTTGGAATTTTTAAAAATATTGAAGATCTTGTGCCAATTACAATATCTGCTTTACATAGTTGTATTAAATTCCAGTTAACAAATTTTTGTTTAGGGGTAAGAGATGAATGATATTCTAAAATGGTCATGCCACTGTTATTAAAATACTTCAGCAGCTCTGGAATAAGATTTTTTTCTGGAACAATAATGAGTGTTTGAAGATTATTTTTATATATTTGGTTTTGAATGTTTTTATATACTTCGGTTTTCCCGCTACCAGTTATTCCATCAAGAAGAAAACACCTAAAGGAGTCAATAGATTTTTCTATAATTCCTATAGCATTACTCTGCTCTTTTGTTTTACAAACCTCATCTTTTAGAAAATTTTCTTTTTGTTTTATATTGTCAGGAATATGATTTGGTAATTCTTTACCTTGTCTGAGGTATGAAGGGGTACCTAGACCAATAACTTGACCTAATGGAGCATGGTAGTAATTAGAAACCCATATCAATAGATCTAGTGTTTCATTATCTAAAGTTGGCTTCTCATCAATAATCTCAATAATTTTTTTTAGTTTATAACTTAATGAATTATTATTTTCTTTTACTGTTATCACAAAACCCAAAACCTGTTTTCTTCCGAATTCAATCAAAACCCTAGTCCCAGGCTCTATACCTACAAATTCTTGAGGTATCTCATAATCAAATAGGTTATGTAATGGTTTAATAATTGCAACTTGAGCTATTTTTTTTGTCATATTTTATGTAAATATCGTTTATCTTTTTGTAATTATTTTGTAATGTTGATAAAGTATTTTAAGCCGTATATTGTTAATAAAGTTATTTTACACCTTAATTAAATAGAAGGGGTTATAAATAAATTGAATAATTTAAGTCAACAAATATTAAGGACAGACGTATCAGGTATGCCTATTGATTGGGTATCATATCAAGATGCGGTAAGACTTTATTTTAGCGACCAAGTAGCCTATACCTGCGGAAGTAATATTATGACTATCCGAGGAGGTATAAACTTTAAAACAAATATTAGAAGTAAGGTTGAGGTAAACTCAATAATTGCAACTTACGGAAACAATAAAGCTATTATTAATAAATATGTGCCACCATTAAATAACAGAACTCTTTTTAATCGAGACAATCACCTGTGTTTATATTGTGGAAATAAATTTGTTACAGAAAAACTATCAAGAGATCATGTCACTCCATTGTTTCACGGAGGAAGAGATTTGTGGACTAATGTTGTTGCAGCATGCAAGAGATGTAATAACGCAAAAGCAGGCAGAACACCAGAACAAGCAAATATGGAGCTATTAGCTATTCCGTTTGCACCAACTCATGCGGAATACATATTCTTACAAGGGAAAGTTATATTACACGATCAAATGGAATTTTTAAAACAACACTTTCCTAGATCAAGCCCTTTAAGAGACAGACTTTAGAACTAAAGAATATATATTATTACTAAAAGCTTACCTTTAGTTTATAATGATTATATACATATGAAATACAAATCAGATGAAAATTATTCTCATGGCGATGAGAGGAAAATAGGTATTCTATTAGTTAATTTAGGAACGCCAGACGCGCCTACAACTTCTGCAGTAAGAAAGTATCTAGCAGAATTTTTAGCTGACCCAAGAATAGTTGAGATCCCAAGAATTATTTGGTGGTTAATTCTAAATTTAATAATTTTAAATATTAGACCAAAAAAAAGTAGAGATTTATATAAAAAAGTATGGACGCAAGACGGGTCCCCACTATTAGTAACTTCAAAAAAAATTGTTAATAAACTCAAAAAATCAAAAAATATTTCTAGTGATAAAAATTTGTCTATAGATTTAGCTATGAGATATGGAAACCCTTCTATTAAAAAAGCATTAGATAATTTTAAAGATAATAATATCAATAGACTTGCAATAATTCCTATGTTTCCACAATATTCTGCAGCTACTACAGCATCAATATTTGACAAAATATCTAGCGAGATAAAGTTATGGAGAAATATTCCTGATGTTAGATTTTTATCTACTTATCATGATGAACCAAGTTATATATTAGCTTGCGCGGAAAGAATAAAAACTTTTTGGAAAAGTAAAAGTAAATCTAAAAAATTAGTATTTTCTTTTCATGGTTTGCCACAAGTAAATCTTCATAAAGGTGATCCTTATCATTGTTACTGTCACAAAACAGCAAGATTGGTTGCAAATGAGTTAAATTTAAATGAGGACGAATATATTGTTACTTTTCAGTCAAGATTTGGTACACAAGTATGGCTTCAACCATACACTGATGAGATTTTAACAGGCTTAGCCAAAGACGGAATTGACAGTGTAGATATTTTTTGCCCAGGCTTTTTATGTGATTGCTTAGAAACTTTAGAGGAAATTAACATGCAAAGTAGAGAGAATTACATTTTATCTGGTGGTAAGATTTTTAATTACATACCAGCTTTAAATGATTGTGATGAAAATATAGACTCTATGGAAAAAATAATTTTAAGAGAGATTTTAGGATGGGACAACAATAGCATTAATTCAATTGATAATCTGAAAATAACTCAACAGTCATATGATAAACATGCATATAATAAAAAGATATGAGAAGCTTCCTTCTAATTTTTCTATTACTTCCCATTATAGAAATTTATTTTTTTGTACAAATTGGGAACGAGATAGGGGCAGTATATACAATTTTACTTACTTTACTGACAGCCTTTGTCGGATTAGCAACTATTAAATACCAAGGAGTCTCTTCATTTATTCAAGCTCGACAGTCTTTCTCAAATACTAGTAACCCAGGCATAGAGATCTTAAGCAATTTAGCTTTACTTTTTAGTGGCATACTTTTATTAATACCAGGGTTCTTTACTGATTTTTTAGGAATTATTTTGTTATTCCCTATGACTAGGGTTGTTTTATTAAAATTTTTAGTTAAAAAAGCATTTTCTGGATTTAAAAAACAGAATCGTAATTCAAATTCAAATAAAGATTATATTGATATCGATCCTGATAATTAATTCTTGACATTTTCTCATCAAATAATAGAATTAGCAGTCTCCTAAAGAGAGTGCTAAAAAACTAATTAAATAATACCAGGAGTTATAAGTATGAAAATAAGACCTTTGCATGACAGAGTAGTCATAAAAAGAATGGAAGAAGAGAAAGCTTCCCCAGGCGGAATAATTATTCCTGACAGTGCAACAGAAAAACCAGTTAAAGGTGAAGTTGTGGCTGTTGGAAATGGAAAAATACAAGAGAATGGTAGTGTCCAAGCATTAGATGTAAAAGTTGGCGATACAGTTCTATTTGGCAAATATTCTGGAACAGAAGTAACAATAGATTCTGATGAGTTAGTCGTAATGAAAGAAGACGACATTATGGCTGTAATAGATTAATAGTTTTTATAATTAAATAACACATAAAAGGTGAATTAAAATGGCAGCAAAAGAAGTTAGGTTTGGTGACGAAGCACGTCAAAGAATGCTCACAGGAGTAAATTTGTTAGCAAATGCAGTAAAAGCGACATTAGGTCCAAAGGGAAGACATGTTGTTCTTGATAAATCATTTGGGGCTCCAACAGTTACTAAAGATGGGGTATCAGTAGCTAAAGAAATTGAATTAAAAGATAAATATGAAAATATGGGTGCGCAAATGGTAAAAGAGGTTGCTTCTCAAACTTCTGATGTTGCGGGAGATGGAACAACAACTGCAACAGTTTTAGCGCAAGCAATAGTTAGAGAAGGTATGAAATCAGTTGCGGCTGGAATGAATCCTATGGATCTTAAAAGAGGTATTGATAAAGCTGTTATAGAGTCTGTTAAAGCATTGAAAGATATCTCTAAGCCATGTGCAGATAATAAAGAAATAGCACAAGTTGGTTGCATATCAGCTAACTCTGATACTCAAGTTGGGGATATTATTGCTGATGCAATGGATAAAGTTGGTAAAGAAGGTGTTATAACAGTTGAAGAAGGTAATTCTTTAGAAAATGAGCTAGAAGTTGTAGAAGGAATGCAATTTGACAGAGGTTATTTGTCACCTTACTTTGCTAATAACCAAGATAGTATGACATGTGATCTTGATGATCCATTTATACTCCTTCATGATAAAAAAATATCAAATATTAGAGAAATGTTGCCTATTTTAGAGGCTGTTGCTAAAGCAGGTAAGCCACTATTAATTATAGCAGAAGATGTTGAGGGAGAAGCTCTAGCTACATTAGTTGTTAACTCAATAAGAGGAATTGTTAAGGTTTCTGCTGTAAAAGCACCAGGTTTTGGCGACAGAAGAAAAGCAATGCTTGAAGATATTGCAATATTGACTGGTGGAACTGTTTTATCTGAAGAAGTAGGCTTATCTCTAGAGAAAGCTACATTGGAAGACTTAGGAACCGCAAAAAAAGTAAATATCTCAAAAGAAAACACAACAATAATTGATGGTGCTGGCGGAGCTGATCAGATTAAAGGAAGAGTTGATCAGATTAGAGCACAAATTGAAGAAGCAACATCAGATTATGATAAAGAAAAACTTCAAGAAAGAATGGCTAAACTTGCAGGTGGTGTTGCTGTTATAAAAGTTGGTGCTGCTACTGAAGTTGAGATGAAAGAAAAGAAAGCAAGAGTTGAAGATGCATTGCATGCAACTAGAGCTGCCGTTGAAGAAGGTGTGGTACCAGGCGGAGGTACAGCTCTAATAAGAGCAATCACAGCTATAAAAGACTTAAAGGGAGACAACCCTGATCAAGATATGGGTATAAGTATTTTAAGAAGATCTATGGAAGAGCCTTTAAGACAAATAGTAGGAAATGCTGGCGACGAAGCATCGGTTATTCTGAATCAAGTTGCTGCAAGCAAAAATTCTAACGAAGGTTATAACGCAGCAACAGGTGAATTTGGAGATATGATTGCTATGGGAATTTTAGATCCTACAAAAGTTACAAGATCAGCATTACAAAATGCCGCATCAGTTGCAGGTTTGATGATCACTACAGAAGCAATGGTAGCAGAACTTCCTTCTGATGATGAAGCAGGCGGCGGTCATTCTCATGGCGGCGGTGGTATGGACCCAATGGGCGGCATGGGCGGCATGGGCGGCATGGGCGGCATGATGTAAGTAAAAATATTTAGATTATTAATAAAAATCTAAAATAAATTAAAAAGTCCTGCAAGTCAGGGCTTTTTTTTTGCATAATACATATATGAATATAAAAAATCATTTTTTAGAAAATATTAGGATTGCTGAGTCACCAAATTTTAATACTAGACCAAAAGACAAAGAAATATCTTTAATTGTTCTTCATAGCATTAGTTTACCGCCAACTATATTTGGTAATAATTACGTAGAAGATTTTTTTCTAAATGAATTATCCAAAAATGATAATGAATATATAAATAACATTAAAAATATGAAGGTTTCTTCACATCTATATATAAAAAGAACTGGCGAAATTATTCAGTTTGTACCATTTGATAAGAGAGCTTGGCACGCAGGAAAATCAATATATGAAGGAATAAAAGATTGTAATGATTATTCTATAGGGATTGAGCTAGAGGGCTGTGATGACATAAGTTTTGAAAATATCCAATATATAAAACTTTCTGAGATAATTATTACGTTAATAGATAATTATAAGTATTTAAGTGAAGATAGAATCGTATCGCACTCTGATATAGCCCCAGGACGAAAATCTGACCCAGGTCCATTATTTGACTGGAAAAGACTAAAAACCATGATAAAATAATAAAAAAAATTTAGGAGTATTGTTATGATCGGATGGGCATGGATTACAATAGGCGCAGTAGTTTTGGCTGTAGTTATAATGCAAATTGCAGCAAGATTTGCAGATATGGATGAAACTAAATAAATTAAGCTTATAAAGTTAAAGCTAATAAAAGCTTTTTTCTTTTTTCTCAGAATTTAGGTAAACAATATGATTGATAAGTTTTTAGAGAATTTATCTAAACACTCTTGTTCGTCATTTCTAGCGGATTCAAAAATTGGTTTAGAAAAAGAGTCGCTAAGAGTAGATAAAAACGGAACAATTTCTTATAAAATTCATCCAGAAGAATTTGGGTCTGCTTTAACAAATAAATATATAACTACAGATTATTCGGAAGCATTAATAGAAATAGTCACCCCTCCATGCAGCTCTCACCAAGAAGCTCTAAAATATTTAGAAAATATTATTGGTTTTATATATAAAAATTTAGACCAAGAATACCTTTGGCCTGCTAGTATGCCGTGTATTATTGCTGGGGACAAAAGTATTCCAATAGCTTATTACGGAACATCAAATCCAGCTAGAATGAAAACTACATATCGAAGAGGTTTGGGAAATAGATATGGAAGAATAATGCAGGTTATATCTGGTATACATTTTAATTATTCATTTTCCGATCATTTTTGGAAGGAATACTCAAATTTTAAAAATACAAAAAAAAATATAAAAGATTTTAAATCAGAACAATATTTTATAATTTCAAGAAATCTGATAAGAAATGGATGGCTGATAGCTTATCTTTTTGGATGTTCACCAGCAGTGTGTAAATCTTATTTATCAGGAAAGAAGACTACACTAGAATCATTTGATGAATACACATATTATGAAAAATTCGCAACTTCTTTGAGAATGGGGGATATTGGCTATCAAAATAATAAAGAGGATGATATGGGAGTACATATTGATTACAATTCTTTAGAAAAATATTCTAAAAGTTTAGATGAGGCAATAAAAAAACCAAGTAAAGAGTATGAAAAAATTGGTGTTTATTCAGATGGTTACTATAAGCAGATAAATGCAAATACTCTTCAGATAGAAAATGAATATTACAGTACGATAAGACCAAAACCTGATCCTAATATTAAAAAAAGACCGTCTAAAGCTTTATTAGAAAGCGGTGTAAATTATATAGAATTAAGATCAATAGATAATAATATATTTTCAAATAC
Source organism: Gammaproteobacteria bacterium (assembly GCA_018674175.1). Taxonomy (GTDB): domain Bacteria; phylum Pseudomonadota; class Gammaproteobacteria; order Poriferisulfidales. The sequence goes on from JABHAT010000010.1 coordinate 14,805, forward strand.
AGGAATAGATATAGACCAAATGTATTTTATTGAGTTATTAATGATACATAGTTTGATAACTAATGACTCTCAAATATCTCAGGAAGAGTATATTGAATCAAAAAATAATCTTACAAATGTAGCCCACAATGGAAGAGATAAGGAATTTAAACTAATTAATAATAATCAAGCAAAATCAATAGCATTAGCCTTGAGAGAAATACTTAGCGAATTAAGAAAGATAGCTGAGCTCATGTACAAAATAACAAATGATGATAAATATATTAGGTGTATAAAAAAGCAGGAAGAAAAATTTGAAAATAATTGTAAATTACCATCAAACCTTGTTATAGATAAAATGATTGAAAATAAATTTAGCTTTTATGAATTTTGTATGGAAAGTATCTGGGAACAAAAAAAACATTTTTCCACACTTAATTTTGATAATGATATAATTAAAAAATTAAAAAAAGAATCATTAGGATCGATTGAGAAGAAAAAATTATTAGAAAAAAATATTACAGAAAGTTATGAAGATTACATCAGGAGATATTTTTCAGAAAAATGAGCTTTAGAATTATTCAATTAGAAGAATTGAAAATTAATATTACAAAAGATAATAATAACCTGTCTTTATTATTTCAAGGTGCTCATATAAAAAAAACAATGGACGATGCTGAAGAGAAAACTTTATGGTCGCAAAGTGGCTCTATAGAATTAAGAAATATTACTCAAATCTCGAATGAATATAATATAAATGAAATAATTTCATCAATTAGTGTTAGTTATGATTTTTATACATACAAAAATATATTAGTTTTACCTTTTGAAAAAAAAGGAAATATTTATATCGAAATTATATTTAAAAATAAAAAATCAGCTTTAGATATTAATTGCTCTGGAATGGAAATATTGTTAGATGGTGATCCAAAATATATAAAGCATATAAAAAAAATAGAATAGAGGAAAAAAATGAAACTATACATGGTTAATTATATGAATTCTTCTTTATTAGCTGTTAGTGAAGACCAAAAAAAATTTATTATCCCAGGCGTGTTAAAAAATTGTCCGGAGTATTTTAGATCTATAGAAAATTTTTTAGATTATAATAATGGCGATTTAGAAGAACTACTAGAATTCATTAATAATAATATTTTGGAAAAGAAAAGTATCTTGGAAGAAGATATTTTGGCCCCAATATCTAGACCCAAACAAAATATTATATGTATGGGTTTGAATTATGAAGATCATATCAAAGAATCTGAAAAAGTTTTTTTAAAAGATATAAAGAGGCCAAAATATCCAATAATTTTTACTAAATCTTCTTTAAGTATTAATTCTCCATTTGGTGAAATTCCATTTAGAAAAGAAGTATCTGCTGAGTTAGATTGGGAGTCAGAATTAGCAGTAGTTATTGGTAAATCAGGTATACATATTAAAAAAGCAGATGCTTATGATTATATTTTTGGATATACGGTGCTTAATGATGTTTCGGCTAGAGATATTCAAAGAAAACATAAGCAATTTTTTTTAGGGAAAAGTCTCCCTGGAGCTTGTCCGATAGGTCCATGTATAGTGTCTAAAAATGAAATAAAAAATCCGCATAATCTCAATATCACTTGTAAAGTAAACAATGTCCTTAAACAAGATTCAAATACTAAATATCAATTATTTGACATAGCTGATCAAATAGAAACAATATCTAAAAGTACTTACCTATCTCCAGGAGATATAATAGCTACTGGCACTCCCAGTGGTGTTGGTTTTGCAAGAAATCCACCGGAGTTTTTAAAAAATGGCGATATTGTAGAATGTGAAGTAGAGAAAATAGGGAAAATTATTAATAGAGTTGTTGATTACTCTTACCAATAATTTTCAGTAGTAATATGCCCAGGAGAATTTCTTCTATGTTTCTTTAAACCAATTTTTTTAAGTTCTATTGTTGTGTCTTTTACCATCTCTGGATTACCACATAACATGATATGCGTATTTTCTGGTGACATTTTTATATTAGCTGCTTTTTCAAGTATTCCATTTCCAATGCTTTTGGGAATTCTTCCCTCTAATGAATTTTCTGAATTTTCTCTACTAACATAGGTTATATATATAAGCCTTTCGCCATAAATTTCTTTTAATTCATTTATTGTTTTTTGATATGCAAGCTCTTTACTATATCTAACAGCATGAATTAAAATTACATTTTCAAATTTTCCCCAAGATTCTTTTGTTTTTAAGATTGATAAATATGGACCTATAGCGGTTCCAGTCGCAAGCATCCAAATATTTTCAACTTTTGGTATTTCATTTAACACCAAAAAACCATTTCCTTTAAGACCTACGCTCACAGGGTCTCCAATTTTTAGCCTTTGAAGCTCTGTAGAAAGAGGGCCATTAGGTACTGAAACAGAATAGAATTCTAAAAATTCTTCGTTTGGTGAGTTTACGAAAGAGTAAGGTCTTGCTACTTCTTCATTATTGATATTAAGAGAAATCTTTGTATATTGGCCAGCTGTAAATTTAACTTCAGGGGCAAGAATTCTTATCGAATATAGTGATTCAGTCCAATGCTTTATACTAAGTACTTCTCCCTGTGCCCATTTTTCTGTCATAATATTATTAAATAATCTATTAAAGTGGTTATACTATACTTAATTAAATATAAGGCAATCTATAAAATAGTTATAAATTATATGAAAATAAATTATATAAAAGAAATCGATGATAGCAAAGTTTATGATGTGGCAGAAAAAACACCAATTTCTCTACTAAACAAAATTTCTACAAAATACAACAATACTGTTTTTTTAAAAAGAGAAGATTTGCAGCCAATTTTTTCTTTTAAATGTCGTGGTGCTTATAATAAAATCTCTAGCTTGAGTTCAGAGCAAATATCAAAAGGTATAATAGCGGCATCAGCTGGTAACCATGCCCAAGGAGTTGCATTGTCAGCCAGCAAACTTAATATAAACGCTCTAATAGTTATGCCAACTACAACACCATCAATAAAAATTGAGTCAGTAAAAAAATTTGGCGTTGAAATTCTATTGTATGGTGATTCATTTGATGAAGCATATGAACATGCCTTAAAAATATCAAAAAAAGATGGAAGAATCTTTATACATCCTTTTGATGATCCTCTTGTAATAGCTGGACAGGGAACAGTTGCAAAAGAAATAGTTGAGCAAGCAAAAGTTACTCCAGACATCTTTTTTATACCAGTTGGCGGTGGTGGTCTTATATCAGGCATGTCACTGTACCTAAAAAAACATTATCCAAAAGCAAAAATATATGGAGTAGAGTCAGAAGATGCGCCAACATTATATACGGCTTTGAAAAATGGCAAACCAACAAAACTTGATCAAGTAGGTTTGTTTGTAGATGGTTGTGCAGTTAAAAGAATTGGAGAAGAAACATTTAGAATATCGAAGGAATATGTAGAGGATGTTATTCTAGTTTCAATAGATGAGACATGTGCGGCTATCAAAGATATATATGAAGATACAAGAGTTATGTCTGAGCCAGCTGGAGCATTATCTGTAGCTGGTATGAAAAAGTTTATAAAAAATAATAATATAAAAAATAAAATTATATATGCTGTAAATTCAGGGGCAAATCTTAATTTTGATAGGCTGAGGCATGTTACTGAAAGAGCAGAGATTGGAGAAGGCAAAGAGATGTTGTTATCAGTAAAGATCCCTGAAAAATCTGGAAGTTTTAGAGCTTTTTGTGAGGTTATAGGCAGAAGAAGCGTTAGCGAGTTTAATTACAGATATGCTAATGATAATTCTGCAAATGTTTTTGTTGGTATAAAAACAGATAGTATGCAAAAAGATAAAGAAAATATTTTTAAAGATTTAGATATCAGTAATTACGATTATATTGATCTTACTCAAGATGAGGTTGCTAAGTTGCATTTAAGATATATGGTTGGTGGTAAACCAAATTCAACAATAAATGAAAAACTAATTAGGTTTGAATTTCCAGAAAAACCAGGGGCCTTATTAAATTTTTTAAATAAAATGCAAAAAGACTGGGATATAACATTATTTCATTATAGAAATCATGGCTCAGCATTTGGAAGAGTATTAGTTGGTATTGATATTGGAAATTATAGCTCAACAGATCTTGATAAATTTTTAACTGAATTGGGATACAAGTATACAGATGAAACTTTAAATCAAGGGTATTCATCATTTTTAAAGTAAAAAAAAGACCTCGTTAGAGGTCTTTCATATTACTTAAGCTACGAAACTACCTCTTTTTTCTTGCAGGCTTACGTTTAACTTTCTTTTTAGCTACTTTCTTCTTAACTTTCTTTTTAGCTACTTTCTTCTTAACTTTCTTTTTAGCTACTTTCTTCTTAACTTTCTTTTTAGCTACTTTCTTCTTAACTTTCTTTTTAGCTACTTTCTTCTTAA
>JABHAT010000018.1 GCA_018674175.1 Gammaproteobacteria bacterium
CTGGCATATAAGTAAAGATTAATAATATTAAAGTAATAATTAAAATGGTTAAAATATTAATAAATATTTTTTTAAAATTATCTTCTTTTTCTAAATATCGTAAATTTGAACTTTCATTATTATTTGTATTTTTAAAAAAACTATGTTTTTTATTTTTTTTATTTTTTTTATTTTTTTTATTTAACACACGCTCTTTAATTACGAGGGCAAAGATAAAAGATGATAGCGTAATTAAGAAAGTATAAAAAATTCCTGTATTGTAAATCCTAAAAAAAAAGAAGTTTGTAGATAATTCTATATTTGTATTATCCACTATATTTGGAAATAACTGAAAAATATTCAAAGAATATTTTAACATATTTAAAATATGATGAATCTTATTCATAACGTCAAAATCAAAATGAATACTTCTTATATATCCACCATGCACTTTTTCACCTATGTCCAAATACATATTGACTGATTTAGCCATTAACAAATAAGCAAGCATAATAATAATTATGAAAAATGTTGCTTTGAACATAAATTTATATATTTGCTTTTTAGTAAAATTATCTCTATGTATGTTAGAAATATAAAAAATAAATAAAAATAGAAAATAAAACATCATAGTTATTGCGTAATTCATAGACCCTGCTAACAATAAAATACCACTCAAAATTATATATCTTGTTGCCATTCTAGGATTATTTGTTTCCATTTTTGCCTTATAATATAAAATAAAAGCAATTTGTCCCATCAGTGTAGTTATTATCATTCCATTGTATCCAGCTGTTGCTGTATGTAATTGGCTGGCAATCAAGCAAAATGAAATTATGGAGAAAGATAGTGCAAATATCTTATTTTCAGATGAAATTCTAATTTGCCACTGATAAGTTAAGTATGAGCAAATTGATAGTAATAATATATTGAAAAATCTTACAAATTTAGCATTCTCAATATTTATACTTATATAATCTGTGATTATGAGAATTAAACCTCCAACAGGTCTAAACAGCTCCCAAATTGCATTATAATACTCAGGATGTCCTTGAAATTGAAAATATAACGAATTCCTGCTCCAAAATGTTGCGTTCCAATCATCTTGCCTCAAGTAATCACTTATAAGAACAGGGAAATGGGCCACTAGAAGACATGCTAAAATTATTATATAAACACATAGCGAACTATCAAAAATTTTTTTTACTAACGACGGCTCTTTAAAAAATTTTTTTATATATAAATTATTTCCACCTAAAATCCTATTTGCAAATAATTCACTAAACTTTGACATTTTCCTTCCACCATTTTATGGTTTTAATTATACCGTTATCAATTTTAGTTTTTGGGAACCATCCCAGTTCTTTTTTAGCTTTTTTAGTATTTAAAAACATATTAAATGGAATGGATGGCATTGCTTTGTTGAATTGAATCTTTATATCTTTGCCTGATAGTTTTATTATTTTTTCGCATAATTCTTTTACAGTAATTGGTGTTCCTGAGCCACAATTATATATTTCATATTTTGATTTTTGTTTTTTAATTGCTATTTTAATGAAATCAACAAGATCATCTGCATACAAAAAATCTCTTATTTCTTTACCTGTGCCCCAAACTTCAAGAGTATTTTTAGCTTTCATAACTTTTGTAATGGTTGCTCCAAAAACATGGCTTTTATCTAAGTCATATTTGTCATGAGGGCCATATATATTTGAATGTCTTATGATAGTAAATTTAGTGTCACTTAGCATGGAGTAAAATTTAGCTATTTTTTCAAGGTATACTTTAGTTTCACCAGCACCTTTATATTTGTCTATAATTTTTCCAGTATAGTCATTTTCTTTTGTAGCTTTCTTTGATGAAGGGTACATGACTGTGCAACTTGGAAAAATAAAATGTTTAACTTTGTGGGTATAGCTAGATCTAAATATATAAGAATTTATTACAGCATTATCCGTAACATGAATATATGGCTTAGAAACAATATCTTTGGATCCCGATGTTGTGGCCGCAGCCTGAATAACTATATCCATACCTTTTATTAATTTATCAACAGACTTTGGGTTCTTCAAATCTGCTTTATGCCATTTAACATTGCTAGGAGTCTTATAAGCAGGTCTTTTGAATCGAACAGCATGAATCTCATAATTTTTATTTGCCGCTAATCCAAGTGTAATATTTTTACCTATAAACCCTGTTGCACCACAAATTAATACTTTTTTCATCACTTTCCTATATTTTGTTGTATTATAATGATTAAATTTTTTACCAATATACCATAATGAAGCTGGATTTTTTCAATTTTTCTTTACCCAAAAGTCATATAGCTCAATCACCAAAAAATATTAGAAGTGATTCTAAGCTTTTAGTTATAAATAGAAAAACAGATGAATTGATAAATGAGAAATTTGAGAATATACATAAATATTTTTCAAAAAATGACTTGCTTATAATAAATGATACGAAAGTTATTCCTGCGCGAGTATTTGGCAATAGAAAAAAAACGAATGGAAAAGTAGAAATATTTATTGAAAGGATCATAGATGAGAGAAGTTTTATTAGTCAGATGAAATCAACAAGAAAATTAAAGTTAGGTGATATAATTATGGTTGGTCAAATTGAGCTTCAAATAGATAGTTATGATGCAAAATTGTGTAAAATGGTTGTAATAAACTCTTCCGTTAAAACGCTATTAAATAAATATGGTGATATCCCATTACCACCTTACATAACAAGAAAGCCTAACAGTAAAGACAAAGAATATTACCAAACTATATTTGCGGAAAAAGATGGTTCCGTGGCTGCTCCTACGGCAGCTCTTCATTTTGATGATGCAATATTACAGAAAATTAAAAATAAAGGTATTTTAATATCAAATATAACTTTGCATATTGGAATGGGTACTTTTTCAACTATAAAAACTCAAGATATTGAGGATCATAAAATGCATTCAGAACTATTCTGTGTGCCTCAGAGGACGCTAGATTTAATAAAGAAATGTAAAGATAATAATGGTAGGGTTATATCCGTTGGAACTACAGTGGCTAGAGCATTAGAGAGTTTTTATGGTAACGAATGTAAAGCAAATAAATTTTACGAAACCGATATATTTATTAAGCCAGGATATAATTTTAAAATTGTTGATAGCTTGATAACAAATTTTCATCTTCCGCAGTCAAGTCTGTTAATTATGGTTGCAGCATTTTATGATACCGAGAGAATACTGGAAGCTTATGAGTACGCTATAAAAAATAATTATGGTTTTTTTAGCTACGGAGACTCTACACTAATAATATAATGATTAGTTTTACTTTAAAAAATACTATTGAAAAAGCAAGATTAGGCATACTAACTGTAAACAATCATATTATTCAAACCCCTTGCTTTATGCCAGTTGGTACGGCTGCTACGGTAAAAACAATGACAGCTTCAGAAGTTAAAGATTTTGGATATAAAATAATATTAGCTAATACTTTTCATTTAATGTTGAGACCTGGGGTTGATATTATAGCAAAGCATAATGGTATTCATGATTTTATGAATTGGGATGGCGCAATAATTACTGATTCTGGAGGGTACCAGGTTTTTAGTTTATCTAAATTAAGAACAATTACCGAAGAAGGTGTTAATTTTCGTTCTCCTATTGATGGGGCAAAAGTATTTTTAGACCCTAAGAAATCAATTTGGTTACAAGAGCAATTTAATTCTGACATAATAATGCAATTCGACGAATGCACCCCTTATCCTGCTGATAAGAAAACAGCAGAATCCTCCCTTGACCTATCGCTTATATGGGGAAAACAATCAAAACTTTCTTTAACAAAAGAAAAAAGTAATTTATTTGGTATAGTTCAGGGTGGGGTCCATGATGATTTACGAGATAAATCTCTATCTGGATTAATAGATATTGGTTTTGATGGTTATGCAATTGGAGGTCTGTCAGTAGGCGAAACATCGGAAGAAAGAAATAAAGTATTAGATAATATAGCGCATAAAATGCCGGAAAATAAACCAAGATATTTAATGGGCGTAGGAACGCCAGAAGATATTGTTGAGGCAGTCATAAGAGGTGTAGATATGTTTGATTGTGTAATACCTACTCGAAATGCAAGAACAGGATTTTTATACACAAAAAATGGTATCTTAAAACTTCGTAATAGTCGCTACAAGAATGATATGAAGCCCATAGATGAAGATTGTGCTTGCTATACATGTAGAAACTTCACGAGGTCATATTTGAAGCATTTAGATAATTGCAAAGAAATACTTGGATTAAGATTAAATACAATTCATAATCTTTATTATTATCATAAGCTAATGAGTGATATAAGAGAATCTTTAGAAAACAATACATTTGAGAATTTTGTAAAGAATTTTTATCAAGAAAGAAAAAAATAAAAAATGAAGATTATAAAAAATAATTTAAATATTATTATACTTTTTATAGCGCCATTCTTAGGTTTGCTTTGGCATTTAGAAAATAATCATTTACCGATGTCAGATGCGGTAGCTTTTTTAGAGGCTTCCGACATAATATCCCAAAATTTATTGCAAGGTCATATAGGCGAATTTTTAATATCTATATTTAATGAGAGAAGTTGGCGACCTACTATTTTTCAATTATTTATAGTGCCGTTTTTAATTATTTCAAATGGCGATCTATTATTAGCAGTTTTACTAACACATGTATCATTTATAACTTTAAGTGTGTTTTTAGTTTATAAAATATTTTTAAGGTACGGAAATAAATATATTTCTGCAATTTCGGCATCAGTTATAAGTTTATCTGTAGATATTTTTTTTGGTGGAGAATCATTTCCATTATTTTCTGAAGTCTCATTCATTGCTTTCTTGATAGCTACTTTATATTATTTATCTGAACCTATTTTATTTCAAAATAAAAAAAAATCTTATCTATTTATATTGTTTTTTGCATTAACTATGTTGGTTAGGCCAGTCGAAGGGTTTTTATTTTTAGCGCCGTCAATAATTACAATAATTTTATATGAACACTTAAGGTATTTATCTGTATCTGAAATTATAAAAGGTTTTATTTATCCAGTTTTTTTTCTTTGGATTTTAATATTTAGTAGGTTGGTTCCTGAAGTATCTGATTCTATTTTAAAAATTGACCCACCACACTCTTATAATATATTTCTTATGGTATTTGCATTGGTTTCCATAATTCTTTTTCTATTGTTAATAAGCTTGATACTTCATAAGAAATATAATTTGTTTGAGGCTAAGAAAAAAAATGAAAAAACTTTTTTTTCAAAAAGTATGTTTATAGGCTCATTTATAATATGGTTTTGGTACACGCCAAGGTTTGGGAGTTTATATGGTTGGATATACGAAACCTCTATAGGCAATCAGTTTAATCATCAAAAAGGCAACGGATTTCAGATTGATAATTTGTTATTTAACGCTATAGATGGTCGTGGGCAAATAATAGTGTACTTTATATCTTCACTTTTTTTGCTTACTACTATTTTTTATTTATTAAGTAATAAAATTAACTTTAAAGATATCGATGCTTTTAAAAATAAATATGACACTCTGAGTATTGCAATTCTAGCGTCTGTACCAATACCTATAATTTTATATTTTACAACTTATCAGGTTGCCTATAGAAAAATATCGCCTGTTATAACACTGCTTTTGATATTTATGATTATGCATATTATTTCAAATATAAAATTGAAAAATATTACATACTCGTTATTAACAATAGTTTTTTCTGTACAAGTGTATTCAATACACAATCATACTTATAATTTTAAAAATAATGATAGATGGATTAACCATAAAACGTTTATAAAAAAATCTAATGTAGTTGGCTCAATATTCCCTTACCCTGTAAATACTAAAGAAGATGCGCATGCAAACTTAATAAATTTTATAAAAAAACAATCAGAAAAAATTAATATAAAAAATATATCTTTAGTGCTTGATGATAGGGCTTATCCTATAGAGCCTTATCTAACAAAATTTTTATGCAGGAAAGTATCTTTGAATTGTAAATTTTCAGCACCAAAAACATTTTTATATGGAAATATTGATTATTTAAATGACAGTGATGCTTTATTGATAATTAACAATATTAAAATTTCTTCAGAGCTTCAAGTAAAAAATAAAATCTTATTTGAAAATAAGATCAAGCAAAATATAGATAAATCATCTCCGTCAGAACTATACTCCTACTATTTAAACTATCTCTATATCTCAAATATGCTTAATATTCATAATATTAAAAAAATTGAGTGTGAGAAATTTTATAAGGATTATCAGGCTTGCATATTAATTAAAGATTGAGAAATATGTCACATAACATATACTAACATCTATAGAATTTACGATAAATAATTTAACTTTTTAGGATAATCAGATGAACATAATTAGCAATGCGTATGCTCAAACAGCAGGTCCAGCAGATGGCGGTATGAGTATGTTAATAATGGTGGGTTTATTTTTTGTCATCATGTATTTTATGATAATTAGGCCTCAAAATAAGAGGGTTAAAGAACATAATAAGTTAATAGAATCGCTCTCAGTTGGAACCGAGGTCGTTGTTTCTAACGGAATTATGGGAAAAATTATAAAAATAAAAGATGATATTGTTGAGCTAGAGATCTCAAACAATGTAATTATTAAGGTGAGAAAAAGTTCTGTCACCACAGTCTTACCAAAAGGTTCTATATAAAAAAATATATGAAAATATTTTCTATCAAACAAATACTAGTGATTTTTGTTTTAGTATTCAGCGTTATTTATTCGCTACCAACATTTTATAGTGAAGTGCCTTCATGGCTAACATCTATGAATGCAAAAAAAATGAATCTTGGTTTAGATTTAAAAGGTGGTGTTCATTTTCTGATGGAAGTAGATTTAGATGAGGTTGTAAAAAATAAGTCAAAAAAATTATCTAACGATATAAGATCTCAACTTAGAAAAGAAAAAATAAGATACAAAAAATATTCTCATCAAAATAATAATATTTATATAGAATTTAACGATAATAGTTTTTATGAGAGAACGGAAGATTTAATAAAAACTAGTTACCAAAATACTTTTGATATAAATAAAATTAATATCAATGAAATGGAAATTACTATATCTGAGGATGCTCTTAATGAGCTCAGAATAGCGGCAATTAAACAAAATACAACAACACTAAGAAATAGAGTGAATGAGCTAGGGGTGGCGGAGCCTATAGTGCAACAGAGTGGCAAAACAAGAATTGTTGTAGAGCTTCCTGGTATAAAAGATACTACAAGAGCTAAAGATATAATTGGTGCAACTGCAACTCTTGAGTTTAAAATGGTGGACGAGGATTCAGATGCTTATGCTGCTGAAGACTCAAATCAGATCTCTTTTAATTCAAAACTTTATTATGATGACGCAGGACAGCCAGTCTTGCTTAAAAGAAATGTTATATTAACAGGTGAAAACATTGTTGATGCTTCTTCTGGATTTGATAGGAATTCAAGACCATCTGTAAATATAACTTTAGATGGGCCTGGAGCAAAAAGGTTCTCTAATACAACAGATGATAATATTGGAAAATTAATGGCAGTATTATTTATTGAAAGTAAGTCTGAGCAAAGAATTATTAATGGGGAAAGTAAAAGAGTTACCAGAAAATACGAAAAAATAATTAGTCTTGCCACTATACAAGAAAGACTTTCAAAGTCTTTTCAAATTACTGGATTAGATAGCCCAAAACAAGCAAGAGATCTTGCGCTTTATCTTCGAGCTGGATCAATGGCTGCACCAATGTATATTATCGAGGAAAGAACTATTGGCCCAAGCTTGGGAGCTGACAATATAGAAAAAGGTAAAATATCAGTAATAATTGGTTTAATTTTAGTATTGGTTTTTATGGTTTATTATTATAGAGTTTTTGGTTTATTTGCTAACTCTGCGTTAATTATAAATATTTTAATCATCATATCTATTATGTCATTAATACCAGGAGCAACTTTAACATTACCAGGAATTGCAGGTATTGTTTTAACAGTTGGTATGGCTGTAGATGCTAATGTTTTAATTTTTGAAAGGATAAAGGAAGAGATTAAGAATGGTTCAACTCCACTGGCCTCTATAGAATTAGGATATAAAAAAGCATTTTCAACTATTGCTGATGCAAATATAACAACGCTAATTGCTTCAATAATATTATTTATTTTTGGAACAGGCCCAATTAAAGGTTTTGCTGTAACTTTATCCATAGGTGTAGTTTCATCAATGTTTACAGCTATAATTGTCACAAGAGTTTTAGCTAATTTATTATACGAGAACAAAACAAATTTAAAAACAAGAAAACTAAATATATGAGAACAATAGACATTAACTTTGACTTTATGAAATGGCACAAAAATGCTGTTTACGTTTCTTCTTTTTTAATTTTAATTTCTCTTTTTAGTATTTTTACAAAAGGATTAAATTATGGTGTAGATTTTAATGGTGGAACTGTAATAGAAATTGGCTTTGAAAATAATGCGCCAATAGAAGATATTAGAAATCATTTGGTAGAAAATAATTATACAAAGTCTTCAGTTCAGTATTTTGGATCAAATAAAGATTTGTTGATAAGAATGCCAAATATTGTTTCGTCTGATGAAGCTACTCTAAGTAATACTCTAGTGGCAGAATTAAATAATAAATATAGTTTTTCTTTAAAAAGAGTTGAGTATGTTGGAGCTCAAGTAGGAGAAGAGCTAAGAGATCAAGGTATTACCGCAGCTTTAATAGCATTGTTACTAATAATGATATATATAGCACTTCGATTTGAATATAGATTTTCTATTGGAGCTATACTTGCTTTACTTCATGATGTTTTTTTAATAATGGGAATTTTTTCAATAACCCAGATAGAATTTAATCTAAGTGTATTCGCAGCAATATTGGCTGTAATTGGTTATTCTTTAAATGATACTATTGTTGTATTTGATAGGATTAGAGAAAACTTTAAATCTTCCGTTGCTGAGAATACTGATACTATTTCAATTACAAATGAGTCTATTAATCAAACTTTATCAAGGACCCTTATAACATCTCTGACTACTTTATTAGTTTTAGCGTCACTAATATTTTTTGGTGGTGAAATACTTTTTGGGTTTTCTTTTGCTTTAATTGCGGGTGTTTTAGTTGGAACTTATTCTTCTATATATATAGCAAGTTCAACTCTACTAATGATGAACATATCTGCTAAAGACATAACTATAGAGATTGACGAAGAAAAACCTTAGTGATTATATAAGATTTTTTTGAAGTTTTTCAATTACATCTTCATGTAAATTAATATTTGCTGCCAAAACATTTCCTGTTTCAAGATAATTTTCATTACCATTTATATCACTAATGTGCCCACCAGCTTCTGATACAATAATTGAGCCTGCAGCAATATCCCAAGGCTTTAGATTGAATTCCCAAAACCCATCTAGTCTTCCAGAAGCAACATATGATAAATCTAATGCTGCAGCACCAAGTCTTCTAATGCTTCCACATCTTGCGTCCATTAAAGTCCTAAGAGTCTCAATATATACACCTGAATGATCTTTTTTTCTATATGGAATACCTGTTCCAAAAACTGCCTTTTTTATCGAACTACACTTTGCTACTCTAATTTTCTTTTCATTCATTAAAGCTCCTTTCCCTTTTTCAGCACAGAAAAGCTCATTTTTGAATGGATCATAAACAACTCCTAAAATAGGAACTTTATCTTTGCATAGTCCTATGGAAACAGCGAATTGTGGAATGCCGTGAATAAAGTTTGTTGTTCCGTCTAGCGGATCTATAAACCATTCGTATTCTGATTTAACATCATTAGAACCACTTTCTTCGGCAGTTATTTTGTACTGGGGATAAGCTTTCATTAATGCCTCGGTAATAATTTTCTCTGCTTCTTGATCAGCCTCAGAAACATAATCATTAAAACCTTTTGACATCACTTTTAAAGTTTCTAATCTTGAATAAAAACGCATGATTGATTTGCCAGCAAGTAATGCCGCATTTGCAGCGATATTTAATTGCGGACTATATGAATTATACATAATTTCTTACTTTAAGATTATTGATTGATGATACTATAATACATAACCAGCATATAATCATAAAAATATACATTTTATAAATGATCAAATTTTCAAAAGTTAAAATCGTTTTAGTTGAAACAAGTCATCCAGGGAATATTGGGTCTGCAGCCAGAGCTATGAAGACTATGGGCTTTAGTAATTTATATTTAGTTAATCCAAAATGTGAAATCAACGAAATTTCTTATGCCATGGCGTCCCATGCCGGTGATATTTTAGATAATGCACATGTGTCAAATAACTTATCAGAAGTTTTAGGTAATTGTAATTATATTATAGGCGCTACTGCCAGACAGAGAGATATACCTATAGAAATATTAAACCCTAGAGAAATTGCAAATAAAGTAAATGAAGATTTGTATGATGAAATTGCAATATTACTTGGTAACGAGGCAAGGGGTTTAACAAACGAACAATTATCATTATGTTCAGTAGGTTTGCATATACCTTCGAATAAAGAGTATACGAGTTTGAATCTAGCATCGTCTTTACAGATTATATTGTATGAAATACTTTTTAAATCGGAAAATGATGCGTCATATATAAATAAGATTGATAAGGAAGATATTGCTTCCAATGAAAAGCTTTCAGGATTTCTAAATCATATGAACAAAGTACTTAAAGATATTGATTTTATTAAGGACGATAGACCAATGATAGTAAGGAAAATTGATCATATATTTAAAAAAGCCAGTCTTTCTGAAGAAGAGATCAACATTTTAAGGGGCGTACTTAGTGCAATTGAGAATCATTCTCAATAAAATCAATAACATATAAGGAAATAATAGTTGACAACTTTAGTGGGTTTAATCATTATTACAGTATAAGTAAATAATGACTTAATGAAATATGAAACTAACCACAAAAAGTAGATATGCCGTTACTGCAATGTTAGATATTGCCTATCATGATCAAGGTAGTCCAATCTCTTTGCCCGAAATTGCCGAAAGACAAAATATCTCACTATCATATCTTGAGCAGTTATTTTCTAGGTTAAAAAAGAGTGGGCTTGTTGAAAGTATTAAAGGACCTGGTGGAGGTTATAAGTTATCTAAGGATGCAGATGATATAGTAATATCAGATGTAATTCAGGCTGTAGATGAAAATTTAGAAACTACAGCATGTAATGGTAAATCTAATTGTCATAATAACCAGCAGTGCTTATCACATAATTTATGGGAAGACTTAGGTGCTGAGATTAAAAATTTCTTATCAGATGTTACCTTGCAGCAAGTGATCTCAAAAAATAATAGTAATATTAAAGAGATTAAATTATCGGAGTATTAAATGAAGAACTTGAAAACACCAATTTATTTAGATTACGCATCTACAACACCAATAGATAAAAGAGTTGCAGAAAAAATGTTTGAATATATGACAATGGATGGCAAATATGGGAATCCTGCTTCAAGATCGCATAGTTTTGGTTGGGATGCAGATGATGCTGTAAGCCAAAGTAGAAAACATGTGGCAGACTTGATAAACGCAGATCCAAGAGAAATAGTTTGGACTAGCGGTGCAACAGAATCAGATAATTTGGCAATCAAAGGTGCAGCTCATTTTTACAAGAAAAAAGGCAAGCATATTATCACTGTTAAAACAGAGCATAAAGCTGTTTTAGATGCATGTAGACAATTAGAAAGGGAAGGTTTTGAGGTTACATATATGGAACCAATGTCTAACGGTCTCATTGATCTAAAAGTTCTTGAGTCAGAAATAAGAGAAGATACAGTTTTAATATCTATAATGCATGTAAATAATGAAATAGGTGTGATTCAAGATATTGAAAAAATTGGAGAAATGGCAAGAAGTAAAAAAATTATTTTCCATGTTGATGCAGCACAAAGTGCTGGAAAAATTGAGATAGATTTAGAAAAAATGAAGGTTGATTTGATGAGCTTTTCAGCACACAAAATTTATGGACCAAAAGGTATTGGAGCTTTGTATGTTAGAAGAAAACCTAGGGTAAGATTAGAAGCTCAAATACATGGAGGAGGACATGAAAGAGGTCTTCGTTCAGGAACACTTCCTACACATCAAATAGTTGGAATGGGTGAAGCCTTTAGAATAGCTAAAGAAGAGCTGGATAAAGATTTTGAAAATGCTTCCCAACTAAGAAATAGATTGTGGAATGGGGTTAAGGATATGGAAGAAGTTTACTTGAATGGTGATTTTGAAAATAGGTATCCAGGAATTATGAATATTAGTTTTAATTATGTAGAGGGAGAGTCTTTAATTATGGCCACAAAAGATATAGCGGTTTCAAGTGGTTCTGCCTGTACATCAGCATCTCTAGAACCAAGCTTCGTACTTAGAGCGATAGGTAGATCTGATGAATTAGCACATAGTTCTTTAAGGATGTCTATAGGAAGGTTTACAACTGCAGAAGATATTGATGCAACGATTAAAACAGTTACAAAGGCAGTAGAGAAATTAAGAGCACTATCACCTTTATGGGATATGTATAAAGATGGTATTGATATTAGTAAAATTGAGTGGGCAGCTCATTAGAAGTTAATTATAGGAGAGAGAAAAATGGCATATGGAAAAAAAGTTTTAGATCATTATGAAAACCCAAGAAATGTTGGAACATTAGACAAAGATGATAAGTCAGTTGGTACAGGTATGGTCGGAGCGCCAGCTTGCGGTGACGTAATGAAGTTACAAATAAAAGTTAATGATGATGGTGTAATTGAAGATGCAAAATTTAAAACCTATGGTTGTGGCTCTGCAATAGCTTCATCAAGTTTACTTACTGAGTGGGTTAGAGGTAAAACTGTTGCCGAAGCCGGAGAAATAAAAAATAGTGAAATAGCAGAAGAGCTAGCTTTACCTCCTGTGAAAATTCATTGCTCAGTTTTAGCGGAAGATGCAATAAAAGCGGCTGTGAATGATTATTATGAAAAAAACGACAAAAAACAAAAAACAGCTTAAATATATGTCAATTACAATAACTGAAAACGCTGCAGATAGAGTAAAAACGTTCCTAGATAATAGGGGAAGTGGCGTTGGTCTTAGAGTGGGTGTGAAAACAACAGGATGCTCTGGCATGGCCTATATAATCGAGTTTGCAGACAATATAGATAAAGATGATACGGTTTTTGAAGAGAAAGGTGTCAAGATTATAGTTGACCCAAAATGTTTACTATATTTAGATGGAACAGAATTAGATTTTACTAAAGAAGGGCTTAATGAGGGTTTTAAATTTACTAACCCAAATGAGAAAGCAAGATGCGGATGCGGTGAAAGTTTTAGTGTCTAAGATAAAGAAATAAATATTAAATTTTTTTACTAGGAATTTCACATGGCAATAGATTTTAATCAAAATTTTTTTGAACTTTTTGAATTAGATTACTCTGTAGACATCAATAGCGAAATCCTTGAAAAAAAATATTTAAATTTTCAAAAAAATTTTCATCCAGATAAATTCGTAAATGCTAGTGATTATGAAAAGAGAATGTCTTTGCAAATTACTTCCCACATAAACGAAGCATATAAAGTGCTAAAAAATGATTACTTAAAAAGTATGTATTTATTAAAGATAAAAGGATATGACATTGATAATCAAAATAGCACAATTTCAGACCCTAGTTTTTTGATGCACCAGATGGAATTAAGAGAAGAATCTGATGAAATTATGTCAAAAAAAAATAAAAATTTAAAAAAAGATTTTTTTATAAAACTCAATAGCCTCAAGAAAAAATTTCAAGATGATTTTAAAATTAAATATGAGTCTGAACTATTTGAAGAGGCTTCAGATAGCATTAAAAAAATGAAATTCTATATTTCAATAGAAAATGATCTAAAAAGGAATGGTTGATACTTATGGCATTATTACAAATATCTGAACCTGGGAAATCACAAGACCCTCATCAGAAGAAATATTATGTTGGGATTGACTTAGGAACTACAAACTCATTAGTTGCTCTTATAAGTAATGGCTTTCCAAGAGTTCTAAAAAATAAAGAAGGAAGTGAGTTATTTCCCTCAATAGTTAGCTATAAAAAAGATTCCGTAATTGTAGGAGAATATTTTAATGATAGTGCGTCCATAACATTTAGTTCTATAAAAAGAATGATTGGAAAAAATATAAAAGATTTAAATAGTAGTGATTTTTATTCTCCTTGTGAATTTATTGGTGATGATAGTATTGTAAAATTTAAAGTTTTTAAAAATCTTTTAACACCAATAGAGATTTCATCAGAAATATTAAAACATTTAAAAAATATTACTGAGCAAACATTAATGGGTGATATTGAAGGGTGCGTTATAACAGTCCCTGCATATTTTGATGATGCACAAAGACAAGCTACTAAAGATGCAGCATCGTTAAGTGGTCTGAAAGTATTAAGATTATTAAATGAGCCTACGGCAGCAGCTATAGCATATGGGCTAGCAAGTAAGAAAATATCAAAAATTATGGTTTACGATCTCGGGGGAGGTACTTTTGATATATCAATTTTAGATTTAAATGATGGTGTTTTTAAGGTTTTATCAACTGGAGGAGATAGCTCTTTAGGTGGAGATGATTTTGATTATCTAATAGTGGACTATATTCAAAGTAAATTAGATATTGAATTAGATAGCGAAAAAAAATATATTCTTTACCTTTACGCTAAAAAGATTAAAGTTGCCCTTTCCGAAACTGAAATAGTTGATATTGAGCTGGAAAAAATTGGATTAGAGAATACTAAATTAACATTTTCAAGAGATGATTTTAATTTATTAATAAATGATTTAGTGCAAAAAACTTTAAAAATAAGTAGCGAAGTTTTATTAGATGCAAATTTATCTGTTAATGATATAAATGAAATAATTTTAGTTGGCGGATCAACAAGAACTCCTTTTATAAAATATAGTGTTAAAAATTTTTTTAATAAAGAGCCTTTATCTGATATAAATCCAGATAATGTTGTAGCTATAGGAGCCTCAATACAGGCGGATATATTATCTGGAAGTTCAAAAGAAGAACTTCTCCTACTTGATGTTATACCGTTATCTTTGGGTGTTGAAACCATGGGAGAGCTTGTGGAAGTTATAATTCCAAGAAATAGTACAATCCCAACCAGTAGCAGTAAAGAATATACAACATTTAAAGATGGTCAAACTGCTATGAGTATTCATGTTATTCAAGGAGAAAGAGATCTAGTAAGTGATTGTAGGTCGCTTGCAAAATTTATAATTAAAGATATACCTCCAATGCTTGCTGGCGCGGCAAGAATTAAACTTGAATTTCAAATAGATGCTGATGGTATTTTAAGCGTTAGTGCAACAGAAACTACAACTAATAAAGTTACATCTATAGAGGTGAAGCCTTCGTATGGAATTAATGATTCACAAATAGAAAAAATGTTAAAAGATTCGTTTGATAATGCACATACTGATATTAAAAGTAGGCATTTAAATGAAGCTATTGTTGAAGGAAAGAGGGTTATACTTTCTATCAATTCGGCATTAAAAATTGATGGTTCAGATTTACTTAATGAGAAAGAACTTAAATATATTTATAAGGCAAGAGACGAGCTAGAAGAAATGTTAAATAGTGGGGAAAAAGAAAGTATTATTGACGCAGTAAAAAATTTAGAAAAAGTATCTGAAACTTATGTTTCAAGAAGAATGAATTCTAATATACAAAAAATTATGAAAGGAACAGATATCAAGGAGTTTAATTAGAATGCCAAAAATAACATTTTTACCACATAAAGATCTTTGTCCGGATGGTCTGGAAATAGAGGTTGAAGAAGGAATTAGTATTTGCGATATAGCATTAAAAAATCATATTGATATAGAGCATGCATGCGAAAAATCATGTGCATGCACAACTTGCCATGTTTATATCAGAAAAGGTTTGGAATCTTTAGAAGAATCAACAGAAAATGAAGATGATATGCTTGATAAAGCATGGGGTTTAGAGCCTGACTCAAGATTAAGTTGCCAAGCTCTTACTGGAAAAGACGATTTAGTTATTGAAATACCAAAATATACTATTAATATGGTTTCAGAGAATCATTAGGAGTTATGACTATGAGTTTAAAATGGGGGGATAGCCTTGATATAGCTATTGATTTACTAGAGAAATTTCCTGATACTGACCCACAATATATAAGGTTTACAGATTTACATGATTGGGTATGCGCTCTAGAAGGTTTTGAGGATAATCCTGAAAATTCCAATGAGAAAATTCTCGAATCAATACAAATGAATTGGATAGAAGAAGCTAAATAATTAAAATAAAGGAGCAATAAAAATGTCAGTAGAGAGAACATTGTCAATAATAAAACCTGATGCAGTTGGAAAAAACGTCATAGGAAAAATATTACAAAGATTTGAAGAAAATAATTTAAGGATTGTTGCGTCTAAAATGATTCATTTAACACAAGAAAAAGCCGAAGGCTTTTATGATATCCATAGAGATAAACCATTTTTTCCAAATTTAGTAGAATTTATGACTTCAGGGCCAGTTATAGTCCAAGTATTAGAGGGAGAAAATGCAGTAAATAAAAACAGAGAGATAATGGGGGCAACAAACCCAGCAGATGCGGCTATAGGAACAATAAGAAAAGATTTTGCAAAAAGTATAGATGAAAACGCTGCACATGGTTCAGATGCACCTGAGACAGCCAAAGTTGAAATAGCGTATTTTTTCAATGAGGACGAGATCCTAAAAAGAACCAGGTAAATTAGTTATGGAAAATCTTGATTCTCTTAAAATAGCAAGCAATCTGTTGAGATCTCATAGAGAAAAGCTAAATTTATCAATAAAGGAGATATCATTAGAGCTAAGATTAGAAGAAACCATAATAAGAGATATTGAGAGTGCAAATTTTGATAATTTTAGTAGTTATTTATTTTTAAAGGGCTATCTTAAAAATTATGCAGATTTTCTAGAAATTAAGATAAATCTCCCTGAGTATAAAGAGAGAAAGAAACCTAAAATAAAAAAAGAAAAAAATAAAGTTGTTAGAAAAAGTTATATTAATTACATATTAGCTTTAATAGTTTTGGTATTAATATATTTTTTTCTAATAGAAAATAATAAAATAGTTCCAGAATCTGAAAATAAAACAATTCTTATTCAAAAAGATAGTGTTTCAAGAGACAAAGATGATGCAGAAAAAATATATAAAGAAGAGAAAACCGATAATATAATCACACCTTATAAAGAAACTATAGAGTCGCTTTCTAAAGAAATAGATAGTAAATTAGAAGTTATTATTAATGACTCTAAAGAAAATTTAAATGAAAAAAGCACTGCTGACTCTAATGAAAAGCCTTTAGAGCTAATCCAAGATCAAATTTTAATAATAAAATATAGTGACGACTCTTGGACTGAGATAATTAATTCTAATGGTGATATAGTTTTTTTTGACCTTGTTAAAGGTGGGAAATCTATAAAAATTAAAATTTTGACACCATTTGAGATATTATTAGGCGACGCAACAGCTGTAAATATAAAGTACAATAATAAGGTTGTAAAAATTCCATATTTTAATCCTGATAATAATGTTGGAAAAATTAAAATAAATAATTAAATTATTATGAAGAAATTTCAATCAGTAAGAGGAATGAAAGATATATTGCCTAATGAGTCTAGGTTCTTTAGGAATCTTGAGAACGTACTTATATCTGCTGCCAATCAATTTGGATTTAAAGAAATTAAAACCCCGATACTGGAAGATACAAATTTATTTATTAAATCAATAGGTGATGGTACAGATATTATTGAAAAAGAAATGTATACCTTTGTTGATGCAAAAAACAATTCATTTTCAATGAGGCCAGAAGGAACAGCTTCTTGTGCTAGAGCTTTAGTTGAGCATGGTCTAAATGATTCTATTAATAAAGTATGGTACTCAGGTCCTTTTTTTAGACACGAAAGACCTCAAAAAGGAAGATATCGTCAGTTTCACCAATTTGGTGCTGAATTCATAGGTGTAGAAAGTTATGAGGCTGATGTAGAAATGATTAGTTTAATTAATTTTATATGGAAGAGTCTTGATGTGGATCCTGTATTAAAGATTAATACTATAGGAGACATACAGGATAGAAAAAAATATATATTAGTTCTTTTAGATTATTTTAGTAAATATAAACATGACTTTAATGAGGCAGAAAAAAATAAACTCAAGGTAAACCCGTTAAGACTTCTGGATTCAAAAAATAAGAATATTAATGAAATCATTGCACAAGCACCAAAAATCACCGACCACATTTCCATGGAGTCAAAATTACATTTTGACAGTATATTAAGTATATTGGATAAAAAAAATATAAAATATGAGCAAGATGATAAATTAGTGAGAGGCTTAGATTATTACAATAGAACTGTTTTTGAATATATAGACAAAAATCATGAGTCTCAGAATACTATATGCGCAGGAGGCAGATATGATTTTTTATTTGAAAATTTATGTGATAAAAATATACCAGCTTTAGGTTTTGCAATAGGAATAGAGAGGCTCTTAGAATACATGAATTATAATTTAGAAAGTGAAAAATCAAATATATTTTATATTGCAGTAATGAATGAAGACAACTATTTATACTCGCAAAATATTGCTAATATAATTAGAAAAATATCCAAAAATTATATAGTTTCAAATAGTTATAGTTATGTAAATTTAAAGGCCCAACTAAAAAAAGCTAACAAATTATCAGCTGACTATTGTGTTATAATTGGCGACGAAGAATGTAGCAATAATACATGCCAAATAAAAAATATGGATTCAGGTTATCAAGATGCAGTTGATTTAGATAACATTGAGACATATCTTAAGAGTAATATAGATGATGGGAATTAAAAAATGAGTGATGAAAAGTTAGATCTTACAAGCAAGATTGTTAAATGGGCCACAGATAATATAAAATTTATATCTATAGGGGTGGTTATAGGAATATCTATGCCTTTACTATGGAGTTATTCTCAATACTTAGAAGAGAAGGAGAATTTAGTTGCCTCTGAATTATATTATGATCTTATTGATTTAGGTAATTCATCTCAAGATACCCAAGAAGCGCATAATAAAATTATAGATGAACATGGGGGCTCAATTTATGAAGTTCTTGCAAAGTTTGTATTATCAAAAAGAGAGTTTGAAAACAAAAACTATGATCTTTCAAAAAAGTATTTAGATGAAATAATAGATATAGATGTTAATGATACATACAGTAGTTTAGCAAGAATTAAAGTCTCCTTGATTCATATTGAAAATAAAGATTATGATATGGCTTTAAAAAATCTTAATAAAGTAACTATGAAAAATTCATTTAAGCAAATAATATCAGAAATCAAGGGAGATATTTTTAAGTATAAAGGTGATAAAGAAAAATCTCTTGAATTTTATAATGAGGCTATAGATGCATCAGCTATTAATAATGAAAATTTATTAATGAAAAAAAATTCTGTTAAAAATTAAAACTCATTATGAAAAAGATATTATTACTAGTATTTCTTTTTACAAGCTCATGTTCCACAACTAAAGAATTTTTGCCGGGTTTCGTGCCTGATTTTTTTGTAAATTATTTCACAGAAGAAATTAAACCTTATAGTAATCTTCCTGACTTTATTAAGAGTGTTGAAACATATTTAGTTTGGGAAAAAAAAATTTCTGGGGAAATAATTAGTGAGGATTCTTCTTTAAATTTATACAAGTTTAACGAAGAAATGTATGTCCCTACTAGCGATAGAAAGTTGCATATAATTTCATTGGAAAACGGCGAATTAAGAAAGTCTATTGATACAGTATTGGATATTTTTTCTAATATAATAGTAGATTCAAAATTATTTTATTTCGGCTCAAAACAAGACACTGTTAATGCAATCAATCATGTAGATGGTACCTTACTATGGCAGCGTCTAATGAGTAGTGAGATTATGTCTATATCAAAATCTAGCGATAGTGATGAAGTTTTATATGTTAGAACAAACGACAGTAAAATTTCTGCGATAGATGTTAATACTGGAAAATTTTTATGGGTAAACTCACAATTACCACCAACACTTTCTATTAGAGGAAGTAGCTCTGTATTACTAGAAGATGATAAGGTTTTTGTAGGATTTGATGACGGAAAGATTGTTGCATTTGATTCTGAGAATGGCGATGCAATATGGCAATCTCAATTGTCTGCAGTTAAAGCAGAAACAATAATTGATAGACTAAACGATATTGATGGTTCTATGATAATCGATAACGGCACACTTTTTGCTATTTCTTATCAGGGAAGTATTGCTGCGATAGATAGTTTTTCTGGTCAGGTGATGTGGTCTAGAGAAGCTTCATCATTGTATGGACTTGCAGAAAATGATGACAATATATTTTATATAAACGATGATGGAGTTTTATGGTGTGTGGACAAATTTTCTGGAAAACCAGTTTGGAAGCAAGAGAAATTTTTTAAAAGATTAACTGGAGATCCAGTTTTTCATAATAATTTTATACTTGTTAAGGATGTTGAAAATTATTTACATATAATAAATGCAGAAGATGGAGATATAATGGGTCGAATTAAAAATAAAGACCCAATACAATCTATATATTCAGATTATGATTCAATATACTTATTAGAAAAAAATCTTTCATTAAAGAAATACCAAATTAATACAATTCTAAAACAGTAGAACTAACATAATGAATAATATAATTACTTTAGTGGGAAGACCAAATGTAGGTAAGTCCACAATATTTAATAAGCTTACCAAAACAAATAATGCTATTGTTGCTGATGTACCAGGTTACACAAGAGATTGTCAGCAGGGCACATGTAAATTTGAAAATAAAACTTTTTTTATTGTAGATACAGCTGGATTATTTTTTAATGATGATGAGGTAAGTAATATATCTGAGGCTAACACTCTCGAGGCTATAACTGAGTCAGATTTATTGATGTTTGTAGTTGATGGAGAAGAGGGCTTAGTAAGCTCCGATATAGAGATTGCTAATAACCTAAGAAAGTTACATAAAAAAATTTATTTAGTTGTAAATAAAATTGATAAAGTTCAAAAGGATATTGTATTAAGTGAGTTTTCAGAACTTGGGTTTGATGACGTAACTTTAATTTCTGGTAAAAATGGATCTGGTATTAAAGAAATATCTGGAAAGATAGTTGCTAATATAGAAGAAGATATTGGATCTGATATTGATGAAGATTTAAATCTTGCGATATTGGGGAAGCCAAACGTTGGAAAATCAACTTTAGTTAATTCATTTCTTGGTAAAGATAAGCAAATTACTCAAAATAAGCCTGGTACGACGAGAGACTGTATTAAGATTCCTGTTACCAAATATGGGTATAAATTTAATATTGTTGATACACCTGGTGTAAGAAGAAAAAGCAAAACAAAAAATCATATAGAAATAATTGGCGTGATTAAAACTTTAAAAACTATAGAGGCATCTGATGTAGTTATTATATTAATAGATTCCTTAGATGGTATTACTGATCAAGATCTATCTTTAATAGGTACTGTAATGGAGCTTGGAAAGCCAGCCTTGATAGCGCTTAATAAGACAGATGCTGCTGATGAATACCAAGAGCATTTATTGACATATGGAGTAGATACTAAATTAAAGTTTATAAACTATATTCCTATACATAAAATTTCAGCTTTAAAAGGTATTGGATTAAAGAAACTTCTTAGCGCTGCTATGAAGATTTATGATAACAGCAGATTATCAATAAATACGTCGATACTTAATGACATTATGCAGAAAGCTATATTTGATCATCAACCGCCAGCTTATGGAGGTAAAAGAATAAAAATAAGATATGTTCATCAAGGTGGTAATAACCCAATTAGGCTTATAATACACGGTACTTATGTTGATAAGCTTTCGAAAGACTATTTAAGATATTTATCAAGCTATATAAGGAAAAAAATAGAACTAACTGGGATTACTATATTTTTTGAATTAAGAAACAAGTTTGAAAAATAAAAAATATTTTATTTTTCATGCGTAGCACTAATAGAAGTATAAACACCACCTCTAACGTTCCACTCAGCATTGATATTCATGTATTTAGGGTCTAGTAGGCCAACTAGATCATCTAGGATCTTATTTGTAAGATCTTCGTGAAAACCCGGTTGGTCCCTAAAAGAAACAAAGTATAATTTCAATGATTTTAATTCCACACAAAGTTTGTCTGGTATATACTCAATCAATATATTGGCGAAATCTGGTTGTCCAGTTTTAGGACAAAGACTTGTAAATTCAGGTATCTCAAAATTGATAGTATATTCCCTATCAATCTTTGGATTTTCAAATGTTTCTAATATATTATTACTCATAGTTAAAGCATTATATGTAAGTATTAAAACAAAACAACATATTATTATCGACATAAGGAAAGATTTTGAGATTAACAAATATTAAGATTTCTGGATTCAAATCTTTTGTAGACAAAACTGAAATTTCATTATCCGCAAAAAGGACCGCTATAATTGGGCCAAATGGATGTGGGAAATCTAATATTATAGATGCTGTTAAATGGGTCCTAGGAGAAACATCTAAACATATTAGGGGCGATAGTATAGATGATGTTATTTTTAATGGGACAGATACGAGAAAGCCACATGATTATGCAAATGTAGAATTATTATTTTCAAATACAGAAAATAGAATTGGTGGTCAATACGCACAATATGACCAAATTTCAGTAAAAAGAGAAGTTACAAGAGATGGTGCGTCAAAATATTTTTTAAATAATAGTCACTGCAGAAGAAGAGATATCCTAGATATATTTATGGGAACAGGTCTAGGTCCAAAAAGTTATGCCATTATAAACCAAGGAACCGCGTCAAAATTAATAGAATCAAAACCAGAGGAATTTAGAGTTTATTTGGAAGAAGTAGCAGGAATATCAAAATACAGAGAAAGAAAAAGAGAGACAGAGAATAAAATTAATCATACTAAAGAAAATTTAGATAGGTTGAATGATGTAATTAGCGAAGTATCAAAGCAACTAAAAACATTAGAAAGGCAGGCAATTCAGGCAGATAAGTATAAAAAATTATCGGAAGAAAAGAAATCTATCAAATCTGAAATTTTAGCAATTAGTATAAGAGATTTTCAAGAAAAAATAGGAAATAAAAACATAAAGATTGAAACTAAAAAAACAAAATTAGAAAAAAAACAATCCGAGGCGAACAGTTTAAATACACAAACAGAAAAGCTTAAAATTTCATACCAAGAATTAAATGAGGAAATGAATGAGACCCAAAAGCAATATTATGATGCGCTAAGTGAGGTCGGACGAACTGAGCAAGCAATAGAGTATGAAAAAGATGGTGCAAAACGAAACAAGCAGCAGTATGAAAACGCACTAGAGTCAATTGAAAATATAAGAGCTAGATTAAGCAGAGATAATAACGAATTATCAGAATTTACAAAAGATATGGACGAGTTAAGTAATAAAAAAAATGAAAGTAAAAAGAAAACTATAGGTTTAGAGAATGATAAAATTAACTTAAATAATGAATTATTAGGAAAAAAATCTATTCTAGATGATGATTTGAAAAAACTTTATGAGTCAGGACAGAATATAAAAAATAAACAAGAAAAAATAATTAATTATAGTAATGATATTAAAAGAATAAAAAATGATATCGAAGCTTATTCTGAAACATCACAAAAAATATTGACTGAGTTGAAAAAAATAGAATCATATGAACTTGATATAAAAATAAAAGAATACAAAAATGAGACAAATATATTTAATGATCTTTTGAAAAAAACAGACAATAACGAACTAATAGAAAGTTCTAAAAAAATAAAGGGTATATTGGAAAGCATAAAAGAAGTTGTTAAAACTATTCAGTCAAATGAGTATGAACTAGCTAAAAAAAATGAGCAAATAAAGAATGATATAGATAGCAAAATATCTTCTGAGACCGACAGATTGGCTGAAATTATTTTAAATTTAGAAAGTTCTAAAGAAAATATAGTTTTATTGAGAGATGAAGTTGGAAATCTTGAGGAAATCACAAAAAAATCGCAAATAGAAATTATGCAGATTAGTAATAAGTTTAGCGAGATTAGTAAATTATATGAACAAGAAAAAAATAATCTACATAACTTAGAAGTAAATAATGAAACAAAAAAAGTTAAAATTAGTAATTTAATAACTAATATTGAATCTAGTAATAATGAACTCAAATCAATGTCTGGTAATATTGAGCTTCTTAGAACTAATAATGAGTCACCGGACAATAAACTTTCGCAGCTTGAAGAAAAC
The DNA here is from genome assembly GCA_018674175.1 of Gammaproteobacteria bacterium. Classification (GTDB taxonomy): domain Bacteria; phylum Pseudomonadota; class Gammaproteobacteria; order Poriferisulfidales. Next base: position 24,303 of record JABHAT010000018.1, read on the forward strand.
TTAGAAGGTAATCTAAAAGTTCAAAATATTAAAGATTTAGAATTAAAAGAAGTTAGGGTAAAAATAACTGAGCTTACGAATAAAATATCTTCTTTAGATAAAAATAAGTTAGATATTACGAGTCATATAGAAGTTATAAGGCATGAGATTTCTGAAGACGAAAAAAATATACAAGAAGTTATTGGTCAAGTTAAGAGTATAAAAGGACAGTTATCTGAATTGGGCGTAGATAATAAATCAATACTAGATGCAGACATAGATTACGACCTATCTAACTGGAAAAAAAGAGAAAATGAATTATCTTCAGCTATAGATAGAATGGGCCCTATTAATTTAGCTGCGATTGAGCAGTTTAAAGAATACGAAGAGCGAAAATCATATTTAGTCATGCAAAAAGAAGATCTGATGTCAGCTTTAAATTCTCTTGAAGATGCGATTAAAAAAATTGATCAAGATACAAAGGAAAGATTTAAAGACACATTTGAAAAAGTTGACAAAAAGTTGCAAGAGATTTTTCCAAAATTATTTAATGGAGGAAAAGCATATTTAAAAATGACAGAAAATGATCTTTTGAAAACAGGGGTTGTAGTATATGCAAGCCCTCCTGGGAAGAAACTTACCTCGATAAACTTATTATCTGGCGGAGAAAAAGCATTAACAGCATTATCACTAGTTTTTGCATTATTTTCTCTTAATCCATCACCATTTTGCATGTTAGATGAGGTTGATGCTCCATTAGATGATGTAAATATAGAGAGATTTTGTAAATTATTTACTGAGATGAGCGAAAAAATACAATTTATAATAATTACTCATAAAAAAATTACAATGGAATATGTTGAAAAGCTTATTGGTGTTACAATGGGTGAAAAAGGTGTTTCAAAACTAGTAAATGTAAGTATGCAAGAAGAATCATAGAAATTTTATAGGTCATAATTAGTGTGATTGATAATGAATATACAGTAATTATAGTTTTAATAGGTTTTTTTATTATTGTTTATATTATTTTTTCTAATAAAAATAATAGAAAATATAAAGTATATAAAACAAAAAACTATGATATTAAAAAATCTATTAATATAAAAGAAAAAAAAATTTCTAATCCTCAAGAAAATAATATTGACATAAGTATTACAAATACAGAAAAAAAAAATAATTTAAAAGAAGAAGTTATATTTGTTGAAAAAAAACAAAAACAAATGACTCTTTCTTTAGGATTTGAAAAAGAGAGTCAGTATATAATAGTTAATTCAATAGCTAAAAAATTTTATACAATAAAAGATATATATAATTTTATGGATGATAAAAATATATTTCTAAACGAAAATGGGTTTTTTAATAAATATCACATTTATAAACATAATAGATGCATAAAATATTCAATAACTAATGTTTCAAACCCTGGATACTTAGATAAAGATAAGATTAGTAATTTAAAGATAAAAGGGTTGAGTTTTATTATGCAATTACCAATAAATATAGACCCAATGATTGCTTTTAATGAAATGATGAGTGATGCTAAAATATTTATAAAAAAATATGGTGGGGAGTTATATGATTCAGAAAGAAAACCTTTGAGTAAAAAAACATTAAAAAATCTTAAGAAGACTGTAGAAATCTATAAAAATGAGTATTAAAGACGTAAAAAAAGTAAAACAAGATTTAAAAAAATTAAGAAATAAAATTAATTCTTTAAATTATAATTATTATGTTTTAGACACTCCTAAAGTATCTGATCATGAGTATGATATCCTATTTAAAAAATTATTAGCTATTGAAGAAATCTTTCCAGAGCTTGTAACAAGAGAATCTCCATCTCAAAGAGTTGGCTCTTTACCCTTGTCAAAATTTGAATCTGTAAGCCATAAGCAACAGATGCTTTCTTTAAATAATGTCTTTCATTTATCAGATTTAAATTTGTACATGGAAAGGATAGAAAAAAAATTATCAGTTAGCTGTGATGAAATAAAATTTTCAGCTGAGCCTAAACTAGATGGTCTCGCTATAAATCTTTTATATAAAAATGGAGTTTTGGATTTGGCTGCTACAAGAGGTGATGGTCTCACAGGCGAAAATGTAACAAAGAATATTAAAACTATAAAATCAATACCATTAAAATTATTAGGATCAAGTTTTCCTGAGAGTATAGAAATTAGAGGGGAAGTATTTATCTCTAAAAAAGGTTTTGATGATATAAATTCCTCAGGTAGCTTAAAAAAATTTGCGAATCCTAGAAATGCAGCAGCGGGAAGTTTGAGACAACTTGATTCAAAAGTAGTTGCTAATAGGCCTCTAGATGCTTTTTTTTATGCAGTTGGGTATTGTTCTGATAATCTAAGTCTAAATTACCATACAGATTTAATAAAAAAACTATCTAGATGGGGATTTAAAACATGCGATTTGAATCAACAAGTAATTGGTCAAAATGGATGCGAGGCTTTCTATAACAAAATTTATTTGTTAAGAGATGATCTGCCATATGAAATTGATGGTATCGTATATAAAGTAGATGATTTGAATAACCAGAATATATTAGGATCAATTTCTAGAGCACCTAGGTGGGCTATAGCACATAAATTTCCTGCAGAAGAAAAATTAACAACAATAGATAGTGTGAGATTTCAGGTTGGAAGAACCGGTGTTTTAACTCCCGTTGCAAGCCTTAAGCCTATTGAAGTTGGAGGTGTAATAGTAAGTAATGCAACACTACATAATATGGATGAAATTATTAAGAAAGACATACATGTAGGAGATACCGTAAAAGTTAGAAGAGCTGGGGACGTGATCCCAGAGATTGTAAAAGTTGTTAAGAAAGATGATTCAAGAGAAAAAATTATCCTCCCTAGAAAATGTCCTGAATGTAATTCTCTAGTTAAAAAAGTAAAAGGCATGTCTTTTGCAAAATGTACAGGTGGGATGATATGCCCAGCACAAAAAAAAGGAGCAATTTTACATTTTGTCAGTAAAAAAGCTATGGACATACAAGGTATAGGAGAAAAACTTATAGTAAGGCTAGTTGACGAGGGAGTTATAAATAATATCTCTGATTTATATAAATTAAATAAAAATATTTTAGAAAATTTTGTTATGAGTACAGCTACTAGAGAAGATAGTGGAAAAAAATATGAGATTACTTTAGGTGAAAAATCTATACGTAACATTTTAAAATCAATAGATGATAGAATGGAAGTTAAGCTAAGCAGCTTTATATATTCTTTAGGCATTGGTGAGGTTGGTGAGGTCACAGCAAGGATACTATCTGAAAAATATCAGTCCATCAAAAATTTAGAAAAAGCATCATATAGTGATATTATGGAATTAAAAGATATAGGGCCAGTTGCAGCATTAAATATTTGTAATTTTTTTAAGAAAAAAAGTAATCTTGATATAATAAGCAATATATTAAAAAGCGGGTTATTATTAAAAAGTACAGATAGCAATATATCTAATCTATTAAATAAACAGATATATGTTATAACAGGAAAATTAAAAAATATATCTAGAAAAAAATTAGAAGATCTTATTATTGCAAATGGAGGAATTGTTTCAAACTCTGTCACAAAAAAAACATTTTCATTGATAGCAGGATTAGATCCAGGATCAAAATTAGACAAAGCTAAAAAACTTGATATAAACATTATGAAGTATGAAGAATTATTAGAAATTTTAAAATTATGAAAAATAAAATTCATGAGACAGCAATCATAGACGATAGTGCAATCATTGGCAGCAATGTAAATATTGGTCCTTACACAATAATTCATCCTAATGTAAGAATAGGGAATGATACTTCAATAGAATCACACTGTGTATTCTACCCTGATACAGAAATTGGCAATAATAATATAATATATGACCACGTGATTATTGGTTCTGATCCACAAGACTTAAAATTTAATAAAAGTCGTAGAACTTTAGTTCAAATTTTGGATAATAATATTATACGGGAGTATGTATCTATACATAGATCAACAAAAGAAGATATGCCAACAAAAATTTTTAACAATACTATGATAATGGGTAACTGCCATATAGGGCATGACTGTTTAGTTGGTAATAATGTAATTATGAGTAATGCAAGTATGTTGGGCGGACATACAATGCTGGAAGAATATGTTGTTTTAGGTGCAAATACTTTGATACATCAGCACGTAAGAGTAGGAAAACTTTCAATGACAGCTGGTGGATCTAGAATTTCAAAAGATGTAATTCCATATATGCTAGTTGGTAGAAATCCAGTCAAACATTATTGTTTAAATAAGATTGGTATTAAAAGATACGGTGTAAATAATGAAAATTATAATGTTCTGGAAAAGGCATTTAGAATATTAAAAAAAGGTGAGGATCTTAGTAGCATAAATCCAATAACCGAAGACTTGCAATATTTAATAAGTTGGTTTAGTGTAAAAAGCGAAAGAGGATATCATTCGTTTATATAAATTTTTACGGAAAATAGATAAATGTTAGTTGTAATATCACCAGCTAAAAAATTAGATGAAAATTGTGATTTAGATGTAATTTCAAAATTTACAGTCCCACCTTATTTGGAAAGCTCGAAAAAAATCATAAAAGCTTTAAGAGGATATTCTGCGGATAACTTATCTAAGTTAATGAATACAAGTGAAAAAATATCTGAATTAAATTATAATAGAAATATTAAATGGTCGCTTCCATTTAACAAGAGTAATTCTCTACAGGCTTTACTGATGTTCAAAGGTGATGTTTACAAAGGAATATCAGTCAAAGACTTTAATAAAGATGATTTTTTATTTGCACAAAAATCTTTACGAATACTTTCTGGATTGTATGGAATATTAAAGCCACTAGATTTAATTCAACCTTATAGACTAGAAATGGGAACGCAACTACAAATTGGAAAACATAGAAATTTATATGATTTTTGGGGAGATGAAATTACAAATATATTAAATAGTGATAAAAATAATGATTATTTGATAAACCTTGCTTCAGTTGAGTATTTTAAATCTATAAACGTAGATAATCTTAAGTCAAAACTTATTAATGTTTCCTTCAAAGAAAAAAGAGATGGAAAATATAAAATTATCGCTATTTATTCGAAAAGAGCTAGAGGGTTAATGAGTAGATATATCATTAAGAATAAAATAATAGACCCAAAAAGTTTAAAAAAATTCAATTTAGAAGATTACAAGTTTAATAAAACTCTTTCTTCAGATTCTGACTTAGTCTTTACAAGGTAATAAATTGCATATTCATATATTAGGAATTTGTGGGACGTTTATGGCTGGTCTTGCAGGCTTGGCTTTAGAGAAGGGCCATAAAGTTACAGGTCAAGATAAAGCATATTACCCTCCAATGAGTGATCAGCTAGATCAATTGGGAATTAAGCAGAATAAAACTGAAGAAATAACTGAGGATTTAAAGAAATGTGATGCAGTTATAATAAGTAATTCACAGTCAAGAGGTATAAAGTCTGTCGAATATGTCTTAAATAATAATTTGAAATATTTCTCTGGTCCAGAATGGATTAAAAAATATATATTGAATGATAAATTTGTATTTGTAATTTCTGGCACGCATGGGAAAACTACAACAACATCAATGCTAATAAAGATTCTCCAAGAAAGTAAGTTAAATCCATCATATCTTCTTGGTGGGGTATACTTAGAAGAAAAAATTAGCTATAAGTTCACTAACTCTAAGTATTTTATTATTGAAGGAGATGAATATGATACCTCTTTTTTTGATAAGAGATCAAAATTTGTACACTACAAACCAAATACTTTAGTTATAAATAATTTAGAATATGATCATTCTGATATTTTTGAAAATATTATTCAAATACAAAAACAATTCCATTTTTTAATTAGGTCTATGCCAGGAAATTCAAATATCATATATGATGATAGTGATGAAAACGTTAAAAAAATAATATTAATGGGTTGCTGGTCTAAAAAAAATATTTATAAAAAAGTTGATAAAATTGAAAATATAATTGGTGATCATAATTTAAAAAACTGTGGTGCAGCAATAGCAGCTGCAGAGACAATCGGCATAAGTAGAGAAAATTCCACTAAAGCACTAGAAAAATTTTTGGGTGTAAAAAGGAGGTTAGAAAGAATCAAGAGTAAGAATTTTATTCTTTACGATGACTTTGCACATCACCCAACTGCTATTGCAGCCAGTATCAAAGCACTAAAAGAAAAGCACAAAAAGGGAAAAATAAATGCTTTTTTTGAGATTAGCTCAAATAGTATGATTGAGGGAACACATAAAGATAATTTCCTTCATTCCTTTTCAGACGCAGATAATATATTTATATACTGCAAGAAAGATGTTGCTTGGCTAAAAGCTATACCAAGCATAGATTTATATAAAGATATTGATTTAGTTATTAATAAAATAAAAAGTAGTACAGAAAATGTTGATATTGTTATTTTAATGTCAAATGGTGATACTACACACATAATTAATAAACTAAAATAATATGAAAGAAAATATTCCAATATTTCCATTAAGTACAATAACCTTCCCAGGCGGTTATGTCCCACTTAGAATTTTTGAAACAAGATATATTGATATGGTGAAAAACTGTGTTAAAAATAACACTGGGTTTGGTATTTCTCTTTCCAAGCCTAATAATGACGGTTTTTATGACGTGGGAACGTATTGCAAAATAGCAGATTGGGAACAAATGGATGACGGTCTGCTTGGAATTACAGCGAGAGGAAAATATAGATACAGAATTTTAAATTCTAGAATAGAGGCTGATGATTTAATTACTGCAGATATTGAAACTATGGAGGAACCAAAGTTTAGTGATATTCCTAAAGAACTAATGCCGTATTCAGACTTTTTAAGGAATTTATTAGATCAATATCCTAAATTCTATCACGATGATGCACCTAAGTATTATAGTGAATCAGGGTGGGTTGGGTCTAGACTTGCAGAAATACTTCCAATGCCGACTCAAGACAAACAAGTCATTTTGGAAACTGAGGATTATTTAGTAAGACTATACAGAATAAAAGATTATATTGACTCAAAAAAAACAGTTTAAATTGAAAATTTAATTTTTTTTGAAATTTCTTTAAATGATTCTTCAGCTGCTTTTATTGTATATTGAATATCTTTCATAGTGTGCCTACTTGAAATAAAACCAGCTTCAAATAAAGATGGAGCAAAATATATTCCTTTTGACAGCATTAATTTGAAAAATTTTTCAAAAATTAATTCGTTACAGTCACATACCTCTTTAAAATTATTAATTTTTTTCTTATTTGTGAAAAAGAAACCAAACATGCCGCCGGCATAGGATATTTGAAATCCAATATTATGCTTCTCTGCAGATTTTTTTAGTCCCATCATTAGTCTTGCAGTTTTCTTTTCTAAATTTTTGTGGAAATTATTTTCAGATAATATTTCTAGGGTTTTAATACCTGCAGTCATCGCAACTGGATTCCCTGAAAGTGTGCCTGCGTGATAAATAGGCCCATCTGGAGATAGTAAGTCCATGTATTTTTTGCTGCCACCAAAAACTCCTACAGGCATACCTCCACCTACAATTTTTCCTAAAGTGGTAATATCTGGTTTAACTTTATAAATCTCTTGTGCTCCACCTTTCGCAACTCTAAAGCCAGTCATTACCTCATCAAATATAAGAATAGATTTATATTTATTGCATAAACTTCTTATTTTTTTTAGAAATAATTGATTTGGTAAAATACAATTCATATTTCCGGCAATTGGCTCAATAATTACACAAGCAATATTTTTTCCATTAACCTTAAAGCATTTTTCTATTTGCTTTATATTATTATATTCAAGAGCATAAGTATGTTTGCTTAAATCTTTCGGGACTCCCGGAGATGATGGTGTTCCAAAAGTTGCGGCGCCAGACCCTGCATTTACGAGAAGTGAATCAACGTGACCATGATAGCAGCCTTCAAATTTTATTATTTTATCTCTTTGGGTGTAACCTCGAGCTAACCTTATGGCACTCATTGTTGCCTCAGTTCCTGAGCTAGTCATCCTCATCTTTTCCATGGATGGAAAATTTTTTTTAATAAGTTTTGCTAATTTTGTCTCAAGTAAAGTTGGGGCACCAAAACTAGTACTTTTTTTTATTACTTTCTGTATTGAATTGATAACTGCTTTATTGGCATGCCCTAGAATCATTGGGCCCCATGAACCAATATAATCTATATATTTATTTCCATCTAAGTCATATATATATGCGCCATCACCTTTTTCAATAAATATAGGGAGAGAATTAACGCTTTTAAAAGCTCTAACTGGCGAATTCACACCACCCGGAATAATCTTTTTAGATTCTAAAAATGCTTTTTTAGATAGTTTTGTTTTATTCATAATAAACGTTTGAAATATATTCTAATTTATCATTAGATGATAACCCTTTTGATATAGCAATTAAATCAGAATTTAGCTTAATTACATAATGTATATTACCTGAGTTAATTCCTCCTATAAGACATATAGGAATACTTAATACTTTTTTCGCACTTACAAACGTAATTTCATTAAGGCTAGTAGCATTTCTTTTAGTTGAAGTATTATATAAGCTTCCAAAAGATACATAGGATGCACTTTTTTTTTCAGCAGATAAAGATAATTTAATATTATTGTAGCAAGAGACCCCAATAATTTTATTCTTGCCCAAAAAACTTCTCGCCGACGCAATATCAATATCTTTTGATCCAATATGTAAGCCATCTAAATTCAATTCTCTTGTTATATTAATATTATCATTTAAAACTAGAGTAGACTTATGAGTATCGCAAATTTTTTTAACTTTTTTAATAATCTTAATATGAGAATTTGAAAAATTAGATTTAATTCTAATCTGAAATATTTTAATATTTTTATTAATCATTTTAAAAACAATATTATCTAGATCGTCAAAATTATAATTATTTTCGTCTAGAATAGCGTAAATTCCTTTCATAATTTTAAAAACTCCTATTTAAAAATGATTGTTTCTTCCCGGATATACTTGATTTTTTAATTGCATCTTTCATATATGAGACTGCTATTTTAATAGATGTAGGAAGCGTTTTTTTTAAACCAATGTTACATGCTAAAGCTGTTGAAAATGTACATCCTGTACCATGATAATTTTTACTATATTTATTTATATAATAATATGAATTATTTTTTTTTATATTATTTTCAAGTTTTAATTTAATATTTTTATTTGTGATTTCATAATCTGTAATTAATATTTTTTTAATATTTTTTTCTTTAAAATTATTGCTAATAATTTTTATCTTACTATATTCATACATATTTGGCGTAATTATTGCAACCTTTGGATATATATTTTTAACTAAAAAATTTAAATTAGTATTAGTTGTAACTGTGTTATTGCTGCCAGTTTTAATAATAGGGTCTATAATTATCGGTACGTTCTTAATTTTATTATTATTTATTATTTTGTAAATTTCTTTAGAGGACTGCACTGACGGCAATAAACCAATTTTTATCACATCAATTTTAAATTCTTTAATAATTTCCTGAAAACTTTGATATATATAGTTTTTTGGCATGTGATTAATTTTAATCATTTTATTTGTATTTTGTATAGTAGTACATGTGAGTATTGATAAGGCATGTAGCTTAAAATTTGCTGCAGTCTCTATATCTGCAACTATTCCTGCACCACCAGTTGGATCATGTCCACCAATTACTAGTATTATTTTCTTTTTTTTCATTTTTTTGTAAAAAAACTTTATATATTTAACTCATAGTATATTATAGCTGAAATTAAATTAATAAATAATTCTGGAGATTTTATGACAGCAGTAGTATGCGGCTCTTTTGCTTATGATAATATTTTAAACTTTGAAGGTAAATTTGAAGATCATTTAATTAGCTCAGAATTAAATAATATTAATATCTCTTTTTTATGCACAAATATGAGAAGAGAATATGGTGGTTGTGCTGGAAATATTATTTATAACCTAGTAAGTATAGGAGCAGATGCTTTTTCAATAGGAACTATGGGAAGTGATGCGGGGCCTTATATAGAGTGGATGAGAAAAAATAATATAAATACAGATTATATTGAAATTATAAAAGATAGTTACACTGCTCAAGCATATATAACAACAGATCGAAATGCTAATCAAATTACAACATTTCACCCAGGTGCAATGCAATACTCAAATCAAATTAAAATTCCTGATAATGATTCTGTAACACTAGGTTTAATATCTCCTGATGGTAGAGACGGCATGATTGATCATGCGAAGCAATTGATAGAAATGAAAGTACCATACGTTTTTGATCCAGGACAAGGCATGCCAATGTTTAATAAAGATGAATTAAATTTTTTCTCAGATAATGCATCATGGATCATAATGAATGATTATGAATTCAAAATGTATAATGAAATAACAGGGCATACTCCATCAGATATAATTTCAAATAATAAAGTTTTAGTTGTAACAGATGGTGACAATGGCTCAAATATTTTTACTATAGATAAAAAACTAAATATATCTACACCTAAAGTCGAAGACCCAAAAGATCCAACAGGTTGTGGAGATGCTTATAGAGCAGGAATTATTTATGGGATAATGAAAGACATGCCTCTTGAAAAAATTGGCGAGCTTTCCTCTGAATTAGGAGCTTTAAAAGTCAAAAGCTTTGGGACTCAAAATCATACTATCGACAATAATATTAAAAAACTTCTATAGAACTATCTTAGGCTTATGATTTCCCAGCTATTCTTTACACAAATTCTATTTAAAGTTTCATCTGGGTCTACAGCAACCGGTTTTGTGCAATATTCCAAAAGCTTCAAATCATTATGCGAATCTGTGTAAAAATAAATTTCATCGTGATCTGAAAGATTATTTTTTTTAATCCATTCTTTGACTTTGTAAACTTTTCCTTCTTGGAAGCACGGCTCGCCTTGTAAATTTCCTGTAAATTTATTATCAATAAATTCTGGTTCACTTGCTAATAAATGTGTTATTTTAAAAAAATTAGCTGACACTTTAGATATAAATGAATTTGTTGCTGTAACAATAGCTACAATATCTCCATTTTTTTTATGGTGATTTACAAGATCTATAGCTTTAGGAAGAACTAATGGAAGTATTTTCTCATTAAAAAATTTTTCCCTAATTTCTAATAAAGTTTTGTAGCTATATTTTGTTAACGGTTCATATGAAAATAAAGCAAATTCCTTAGGGCATAAGGTGCCTTTCTTGTATTTCTCAAAAAACATATTATTTTTTTCTTTGTAAGATTTTGAATCGACATAATTATTTTCAACTAAATAATTACCCCATTCGTGATCACTGTCGCCTTTAATCAGAGTGTTGTCTAAATCAAAAAGTGCTATATTCATAATCTTTATTTTATAACATATCTAATATAATATATATTTATAAATTAATAATTTTAAGTAGTGATTAGTATGATTGATAAAGATGGTTATAGAAAAAATATTGGAATTATCTTATGTAATTCAGAAAATGAATTATTAATTTGCAAGAGATTAAAAGAAGACTCTTGGCAGTTCCCTCAGGGCGGTTTTGAAAAAAATGAGTCGTCTGAGAACGCAATGTTTAGAGAATTATTTGAAGAAATTGGGTTGCAAAAAAATGATATTGTTATTCTCGGAAAAACAAAGAAATGGTTAAAATATGATCTTCCAAAAAAGTATCAAAGAAAAACTAACAATCAGCTTTGTATCGGTCAAAAACAAATATGGTTTTTATTAAGATTAGTATCTAACGACCAAAGTATAAATTTGTGTACATCTAAAAAGCCAGAATTTGATGGCTGGGAATGGGTCTCTGCAAAAAAGCCTTTAGAAATCGTTATTAGCTTTAAAAAAAATGTTTATATTAAAGCTTTAAATGAGCTTCTACCAATTATCAAAAATTAAGTAAAAGGTTTATAAACGACCAGTATAACAACTAATATTAATATAACTACAGGGAACTCATTAAACCACCTGAACCAAATGTGAGAATGTTTGTTTTTATTTTCTGCAAAATCTTTATATATATTAACGCACCATATATGGTAAAAAATTAAAATAACTACTAATATAAATTTTAGTGCAAGCCATGTTTGGTCTAAATAAGCAGGCAAATAGAGGTAAGTCAGAAAAAAACCAAAAGCAACAGTTAAAATCGCGCTAGGAGTCATGATTCCATAAAGTAATTTTCTTTCCATAATGACAAACCTGTCGAGACTTAATTTGTCCTCAGTCATTGCATGATAAACAAATAATCTGGGTAAATAAAAAAGACCAGCAAACCAAGCTGTCATAAAAATTATATGTAATGTTTTTAGTAGCATCATATTTATCATTATATGTATAATTACTAGTAAATTAATAGGCAAAATTTAAAAAAAAACTAAATCTTAGTAAATTGTTATTTTGACAAAAAAATGGACGTATTGAAAAATGAGAAGAAATGAGCGCGCTAGGCTAATTTTGAAAATTTTAAATAAGATTTACCCGAGAACTCCAATTCCTTTAAATCATAATAATAATTATGAGCTACTAGTATCTGTATTGCTAAGTGCTCAATGCACAGATAAAAGAGTGAACGAAGTTACTCCAATTTTATTTAAAGAGGCAAACAATGCTTTGAAAATGAAGGATATATCAGTTGATACAATATATAACATTGTTCGACCATGCGGACTTGGCCCTAAAAAATCCAAAGCTATTAAAAATTTATCGTTAATTCTCGCAGATAAATTTCATGGAGAGGTTCCAGAAAGTTTTTTGGAGTTAGAGAAATTACCGGGAGTAGGTCATAAAACCGCAAGCGTAGTAATGTCACAAGGTTTTAATCACCCAGCTTTTCCTGTAGATACACATATACATAGATTATCTCAAAGATGGGGTCTAACAAGCGGGAAAAACGTTGTTCAAACAGAAAAGGATTTAAAGATGTTGTTTCCAAAAAAATCATGGAATAAATTACACCTCCAGATAATTTTCTACGGAAGAGAATTTTGCAAAGCTAGAAGTTGCTATGGGATACAATGTCAAATATGCACTAAGTGCTATCCGAATAGAAAAAAAGCCTTTATAGCAAAGAAAGCTTAATTATATATAAAATAAATACATAAAGTAAAATTAGATGATTTTTTTAATAGCATCATGCTTGGCATTATATGTATAATTATAATTAATTTTTAAAAAATATTAATGCGAGATGTGTAAAATGTTAAAAATAGCGGTCATTGGTGCTTCAGGATTTACTGGAGTCGAACTAGTAAAATTACTAAAAAAACATCCAATGCAGAGAAAAATTGATTTATATTCATTCGGTAATGCGGGAAAGAAAATAAAAGATTTCTCTGATCAATTAAGTGATTACGAAGATATTCTTAAAGATTTTTCAAAGATTATTTATGATGATTATGATCTTGTTTTTTTTGCGTGCCCCAATGGAACTGCAATGAATGCGTACAGTGATATAAATAAATCAAATGTAAGGATGGTAGATTTAGCTGCAGATTACAGATTAGATGATGGTAAAATTTGGGAGAAATATTACAAGATAAAACACAAGAGCCCTGAAATACTCTCTAAAACAATATATGGATTAACTGAAATAAATAGAAATGAAATTAAAGATGCTAAGATTGTTGCAAATCCAGGCTGTTACCCAACTGCAGCTATATTGTCTTTGTATCCGCTTCTTAAAAATAATTTAATAAAAGAAGATAGAATAATCATAGATGCAAAATCTGGATATAGTGGTGCAGGAAGAGAAAAAATAGAATCTGGTTTGAGTGAAAAGATTAAAGATAATTTTATCCCTTATAATTTTTATAATCACAGGCATTTTCCAGAGATTACGCAAGAACTTAATAAGGCTAGAGATAGCAATATTGAGGTAATATTTTCACCACATATTTTGCCAATATATAGAGGGATTTTGGAAACAATATACGTAGACCTAAAAGATAATTTTAGTCATAAAGATATTATTAAAATTTATAAAGATTTTTATATAGGAGAAAATTTTGTAAAAATAGATGAATCTGGCTTTACAGATATTTCTGATGTTATTAATACAAATAATATTAAGCTTTCTTTCCATCTTGGAGAAAATAATAAACTTACTATTATTTCAGCAATAGATAATTTACTAAAAGGCGCGGCTGGACAAGCTGTACAGAATATGAATGTAATGTTTGGGTATGATGAATTAACTGCGCTTACAAATGAGTAAAAATTTTTTAAAAAAAGATGTTTTATATGTTTTAAGTAAAAAAACTATTTATATAAGATATATTATTGTATTCATTCTAGTAATTTTTTTATCTTATCTTTATACTATTTATGAAAATAAAAGTATTATCGATAACTCAAAGATTGTTCACTATAGAAATATAGAATTAAATAAAAAAATTACATTATTAGAGAAATATTTAAAAGAAAATGAATCTAAGATAATAAAGTATAAAAAAGATAATCATGAGCTAAATAGTTCATTTAATAAATACACAGAAGCAATAAAATTTAATTTAGCAACTGCAGAAGAGATAAAGTATTCCTTGTTTTTAAAAGATGAAAAAATATTACAACTTGAAAGAGAAGTTAATTATTATAAATTTATTGCTAGCTCTAAGAATAAAAAAGATACTATTTCAATTGAGAATTTTAAAGTAAGTTTATCCAAGAAAGATAATTCTATTGATTATAATTTTTTATTATTATCAAATAGTAATAAGTCAAACATTTCAGGAACCTTCAGCTTTTATTATGACGCCATAATGTTAGATTCTAATGAAAAAATTGTAAGAAAAAAACTTATTATAAAAAAAACAAAGTTGAATTTCAAAAATTATTTACAGTTAAATGGTAAAATAATAATTCCTGATAATCATAAAATTAACGTTTTGTATTTAGATGTTAAATGTAATGGTAAGATATATAATCATAAACATGAATTTATAAAGTTTTGAGGTAAAAACTATATATGTCGAATAAAATTAATACTCTAATTGGCTCAGATATCGTTATTAAGGGCGACATAATATACAATGGAACTGTACATGTTGAGGCTTCTGTTGAAGGATCTTTAATATCTAGTAAAAATAAAGAATCTAAACTGTATATCAACAAATCTTCTGTTATAAGAGGTTTTGTAGATGCTTCAAATGTTGCTATAAATGGCACAGTTTATGGAAATGTCTATGTTTATGATCTTCTACAATTAGGCTCAGATGCCTTTATTAAGGGAAATATCTACTATAAATCCATAGAAATGGAAGTGGGCGCAAAAATTGACGGTAGATTAGTAGTTTGTGATTCAAAAGAAGAATTGGACCTACACAAAATAGATATTGAATCTAAGGGAAATAGTACTACAATTAAGGGTAATTAAAGAATTATTGGAGAAAGAGAAGTGTCAGAATCATCACAAGTAGACTTAACTAGTTACGAGAATAGCGATTTATTAGTATTTACAGATGCAGCAGCTAGTAAAGTCAAGGATCTAATAGAAGAAGAAAGAAATGATGCCTTAAAACTAAGAGTATTTGTTTCTGGTGGTGGATGCTCGGGATTTCAATATGGTTTCACTTTTGATGAAAAAATTCAAGACGGTGATACTAAAGTTGAAAAAAATGGCGTGACACTTTTAGTTGATCCCATGAGTTTTCAATATCTTACTGGAGCAGAGATAGACTACAAAGAAGATCTTGAGGGTTCTCAGTTCGTAATAAAAAATCCAAATGCAACTACAACTTGCGGTTGTGGCTCGTCATTTTCTACTTAGAAGAATAAATCTTACCTAGGATACTAGTTTTATTTGCACCAGTTACTTTTCGGTAATCTAGTATTCTATTTTCTACTCTAGACATTGCAAGCCATGCAAATAAAGAGGACTCAACAACTTTCGGCGGCAAACCAATTTTTTCAGTAGTATCAATAGTAATATTATTTGAAAAGATTTTATTTATTTCAGAGTGAATCTGAGAAACCATAGTTTTATTAAAAGCTCCGCCCCCACATACATATATTTCTTTACAGCCTGGGCAAAAAACTTTAATACTTTGGGCAATAGAAAAAGCAGTTAATTTTGTTAGTGTGGCAAGGATATCGCCATCACTAAAATCTGAATTTGCCAATTTTAGCTTAGAATTAATCCAATCATCATTGAAATATTCTGTAGAAGTGCTTTTTGGAAAATTTTTTTCAAAATATTTATCATTCATAAAAATTTCTAATAATTTTTCCGAGCAACTATATTCGCTAGACAATTTACCATCAATATCATAATCCTGATTATACTTCTTGTTAATCCAGGAATCTATTAAGGTATTCCCAGGACCAGAATCAAAACCAAATAAATTATTTATACCATCAGTCAAAAAAGATATATTTGAAATACCGCCTATATTAATGATTATTCTCTTATCTTTATCGTTATGATTAAAAATATAATCATGAAATATTGGCGCCAGAGGAGCTCCTTCACCGCCATTAGCAATATCGTCTTGACGAAAATCAGATACAACTTTTATATTTGTTATTTTATTTAATGTTATTGGGCAGCCTAACTGCAAAGACATATTTTTATTATTATGCTTCCCATGAGAAATTGTCTGTCCATGCATACCGATTGCAACAATACTATCCTTCTCAATATTATTTTTTAAAATTGTTTTATTTATAATATCACCATAAACTTCAGAAAGTTCTTTGTGAAGTATGTTATTTACACAATCTCTCTTTAGATTTTCATAGTTTTTTCTTATTTTACTTTTAAGATCATCTGGATAATTACCCTCATAAAAAGAAATTATTTTACAATTATTATTGTTAAAACTAAAAATTCCACAATCAATCGAATCCATACTTGTGCCAGTTAGTATGCCAATATATAAATCATCTTTTCTCATAGTTTTTATTTACATAGTTTTATTTAACCACAAATAAATGGGTATATTTTTTTGGTGAATGCTCTTCATTTTATTAATAGTTTTCTTATTAAGTCTTTTACCCTTTTTAAATTTAATTTTTAATACATTTTTATGAATACCTCTAACTCTAAATTCATAATGAACATGTGGCCCAGTTGCGTAACCTGTTGACCCAACATATCCAATTATTTCTTTTTGTTTTACTTTTTTTCCAACATAAGTTCCTTTTTTATACTTAGAAAAATGTGCGTAAAGTGTTGAATATATATTTCCATGTTTAACAATTATAGTATTACCATATCCACCTTTTCTTCCTTTGTAAATAATTGTGCCATCACCAGTAGAATATACTGGAGTTCCTTTAGGTGCAGCATAATCAGTTCCTAAGTGGGGTCTTGCTGTTTTAAAAATAGGGTGTAATCTTTTTTTATTAAAATGTGATGATATTCTATAAAAATCTACAGGTGCTTTTAAAAATTGTTTTTGTAACGAAACACCTTTGAAGTTATAGTATTTTTTTTTGTATCTATAAGCCTCAATAACTTTTTTTTTGTTTTTAAAGACTGCATATTTAATATCACTACCAATATATTTTTCCCCTAAAAATCTTCTATCAATCACAACACCAAAACTATCACCTTTTCTTATTTCTAAAGAAAAATCTATATCCCAACCAAAAATATCGGCTAAGGACATTATTTCATTAGGTGATAATCCAGACTTTAAAGCGGATTTATAAAAAGAATTGTCTATGTTATTAAAAAATATGTATTGTTCTATATCTTGATCTGCCTCTAAATTTTTATTAACTTTTTTTATTGAATTATCTTCAGTTTTATAAATACAACTTATTGAATTATTTTTTCTTTCTATGGAATATAGCTTTTTGCCTTTACTTTCTATAGTAATTTTATCGTTCACGTATATATTGTATAAACAATTATTTTTTTTCTTTTCAAGGATTTTATTAGGTGTTTGTATCCCTACCTTTTCTAGAATATATCCTAAGTTTTGATTTTTTTTAACATAGAATATTTTTTTCTCTATAGAATCATTGTTATTAATAGTTTTTTTCATTTTATCTAGATAAAAATCTTTACTATTTTCTGCGCTTTTTTTGTTTATTTTCTGCAAATAGTTAATGTCATACAGACTGTATGGTTTGTTGCTGTAAAGAAAAATTGATAAAAAAATAATAATAATAGATATTATTATTTTTCTGTATTTAATAATTAGTTCTTTCATAAGGTGTTTATTCTAGACTTTAAATCCTGTTTTAATTTAATTTGTTAAAATGTTTGCTCAACTTAACATATATTACTATTATGGTTAATCACAAACTATAATTAAGAACATGACTAGCAAACCAATAGATATCATTAAGAAGGGAGTGGATGAGATTATCAACGAGGATTTGTTGATAAAAAAACTTAATTCTTCTAGACCCTTAGTTATTAAAGCAGGTTTTGATCCTACGGCGCCAGATCTTCATCTTGGACATACTGTTTTACTTAGTAAACTAAGGCAGTTTCAGGATCTGGGCCACAGCATTATTTTTTTAATTGGTGATTTCACTGCAACTATCGGGGACCCAACTGGAAAAACAGAATTAAGGCCAGTATTATCAAACGCAGAGGTTAAAAAGAATGCAGAAACATACAGGAAGCAAGTTTTTAAAATTCTAGATGAAAATAAAACCATTATTAAATTTAATTCGGAATGGCTAGGAAAATTGTCAGCAGAGGAGTTAATACAAATTATTGGTTCATATAGTGTAGCCAGAATGCTTGAGAGAGATGATTTTAAAAAAAGATTTAAGTCTAATAAGAATATTTCCATAAAAGAATTTATATACCCAATTTTGCAAGGTTATGATTCTGTAGCTCTTAAAGCTGATATAGAGCTTGGTGGAACTGATCAAAAATTTAATTTGCTGATGGGGCGATATTTGCAGTCAGTAAATAGCCCAAATAATGAAGAGGCAAAACAAGTCGTTATAACCCTTCCTTTGCTTGAAGGCTTAGATGGTGTCAAAAAAATGTCAAAATCTTTAAATAACTATATAGCGATAGATGATAATCCAAAAGAAATGTTTGGTAAAATTATGAGTATCTCAGACGATTTAATGTGGAGATATTTTGAAATTTTAAGTTCTATTGGCGCAAAAGATTTAGCTAAATTAAAAAAAGATACGGAAGCTAATAAAATTAACCCAAGAGATGTAAAATTTGACCTAGGAATAGAAATTGTAACTAGATTTCATAATAGAGACGAAGCGGAACAATCTAAAAATGATTTTTTAAATATTTTTCAGAAAAATAAAAGCCCTGAAGATATAGATTTGATTGAAGTTAATCCTATGCCACTACCCAATCTTTTGAAACATATTGGTTTTGTTTCTAGTACATCTGAGGCAAGAAGACTAATCACCCAAAAAGCTCTTAAAATTAATGATAATGTTGTTAGTTCTATCGATGAAAAGCTCACAGATGGAACATATTTGTTAAAATTAGGGAAAAAGAAATTTATTAAAGTAAAGATTACAAGTATTTAAAAAAAAACCATTTAAATAGCTAGATATACCTTGACGTAAAGCTTTGCAAGTATATACTCTCTCTTCTCGCAGCGATCTTTTATTAGATCCTATAAAAAGTCTTTTACATCTTTATTTTCAATAGATGTTACTATTTATTTGTGAGGGTTACGAATTAATGTCGTAACTGATATATAAAAATTTATTAGACAGATTTGTGCGGGTGCTTGCGTTAATTAAATACGTAATCACCAATTTTTACGGAAGCAAGGTGGTATAGCAATATATTGAAGGCTTCCAAAAAAAAGTTTTGTCAATTTTATATTGGCATAATGGATTAAACTGAAGAGTTTGATCCTGGCTCAGATTGAACGCTGGCTGCATGCTTAACACATGCAAGTC